>JAUPLT010000090.1 GCA_030836785.1 Actinomycetota bacterium | reverse complement strand
CGAAGCCCCGACCCATCCCCCGGCCCGGCCCCGCCCGGCCGGCACCCCGGCCGAGCCCGACCCCTGCGCCCACACTGCTCCCACCGGTCAGTGATCCCCGCCGCTTCGGGCGGGTGGCAGAGGACGGGACCGTATACCTGGTCACGGCCGATGGCGAACGAGCCATCGGCTCCTGGCAAGCCGGCGATCCGGATGCGGCCTTCGCCCATTTCGGCCGCCGCTTCGATGACCTGGCCACTGAGGTGGCGTTGATGGAGTCGCGGTTGGCTGGTGGTACCGGTGACGCCCGCAAGATCAAGTCCACCGCCGCTGCACTCGCCGAATCCCTACCCACCGCAAGCGTTCTCGGCGATATCGATGCGCTCGCCGCCAGGCTCGCGGTGGTCGCCGAGCAGGCCGGTCACCAACTCGAGACACAGCGGGCCCGCCGCGACGAACAGCGGGCGGCGCTGAGCGCTCAGAAAGAGGCGCTCGCCGCCGAGGCTGAGGATTTGGCTGCTAACGCGACTCAGTGGAAGTCCGCCGGCGACCGGATGCGCGCCATCCTCGACGAGTGGCGGACCATCACCGGACTCGACCGCAAGACTGACGAAGCGCTCTGGAAGCGGTACGCGGCGGCGCGGGATGCCTTCAATCGGCGCCGCGGCTCCCATTTCGCCGAACTCGACCGGGAACGGGCCGGTGCCCGACAGGCCAAGGAACGGCTGTGCGAACGCGCCGAGGAATTGGCGAATTCCACCGACTGGGCCCCCACCGCCGCGAAGTTCCGCGATCTGCTCAGCGAGTGGAAGGCGGCCGGACGCACCTCCAAGGACCTCGACGACACACTGTGGGTCCGGTTCAAGGCGGCTCAGGACACCTTCTTCGCCGCCCGCAACGCGGTATCGGCCGAACGGGACGCCGAGTTCGGCGCCAACGCCGAGGCCAAGGAACGACTGCTGGCCGACGCGGAGCGGATCGACCTGTCCAAACCCGATTCCGCCCGTGCGGCACTGCGGGCGATCACCGACAAGTGGGACGCCGTCGGCAACGCGCCCCGCGATCGTTCCGCAGAGTTGGAGCGGCGACTGAAGGCGGTGGAGAAGAAGGTGCGGGACGCCGCCGACGCAGCCCGGGTCGATCCGGAGGCACGCGCCCGCGCCGAACAGTTCCGGGTACGGGCCGAGCAGTTCGAGCGACAGGCACAGAAGGCTGCCGCCGCCGGGCGATCCAAAGAGGCCGAGGAGGCGTCAGCCAGCGCCCGGCAGTGGCGGGAGTGGGCCGATGCGGCCGCCCACGCGGTGAGCAGGAAACGCTAGGAGGATGCGGGTTTCGGCGGGGTGCCGTCGGGCTTCTCACCGAACCCGTCCAGCAGCGAAGCGGCCTGCCGGTCGGCCAGTTCCGCCCGGCGTTGCGCCTCGGCCGCCATCTGCACCGCTGTCCTGGTCCACACGACGCGAGCCCAGTGAAAGGCCAGCAGCAGGACCGTCACCCAGCCGAGGATGAGCCCGATACCCGGGCCCGTGTAGCCACTCTCGACCGTTTGCCTCGACCACACCGCCAGCATCCCGAACGCCCCGGCCAACGCGGTGCCGGCCAGCGCAATCCAAGCAAGCGTCCACCGCCGTGTCGTCAGCGCGAGCATTGAGAACCCGACCCCGAAGATCAGGGCAAACCAGCAGAAGATGCGCGACGGCAGCGCGATCCGGTGCGCGCTCGCCGTGTCGCTGGCCATCAGCACGTCCACCCCGCGGGCCGCGCCGGTGTGCGGGAACACGAAGGACAGCACCAGCACGAAGACCAGGATCGCGACCACCATTGCCCTGCGGCCCGGATCGATCTCACCGGCGACACGCCGTTCGGCAGCCTCCAGGTCGGCCTTGTACGCCTCGAAATCGGGGTCGGTCATCGGGCACATCCTGTCGTGGTCGGCGAGTCGGGGACCGTCGGCGCACCGACCGGGGGCAGGCCCAGTCCGACGGTGCGGGGCGCTGTGCCGGCGGCCTGCGCATCTCCGGCGCGCGTCCGTCGGTAATCCAGAATCGGCGCATCGGCGATCAGGTGGTGCGGCGCCGCCCCGGTAATCGTGGTGGTGAGGACGTCTCCGGGCCGCACCCCGGGTCGGTCGGGGGTGAAGTGCACCAACCGACCGTCGCGGGCCCGTCCCGACATTCGGGCGGTGGCGGCGTCCTTGCGCCCCTCCCCGGTGGCGACCAACAGCTCGACGACGCTGCCGACGAGCGCGGTGTTCAGCTCCAGTGACACCGCCTCCTGCAGTTCGATCAGCCGTTGATACCGCTCGCTGACGACCGCCTTCGGTACCTGGCCATCGAACTCCGCGGCCGGAGTGCCCGGCCGCGGCGAGTACTGAAACGTGAACGCGGCCGCGAAACGAGCCCGGCGGACGACCTCCAGCGTCTCGGCGAAATCCTCCTCGGTCTCACCCGGGAATCCCACGATGATGTCGGTAGTGATGGCCGCGTGCGGCATCGCCTGGCGAACCCGCTCCAGGATTCCGAGGTACTTCTCGGCCCGGTACGAGCGGCGCATCGTCCGCAGGATCCGGTCGGATCCCGACTGCAACGGCATGTGCAGAGCCGGGCAAACGTTATGGGTATCGGCCATCGCCTCGATGACATCGTCGGTGAATTCGGCCGGGTGCGGTGAGGTGAAGCGAACCCGCTCAAGTCCGTCGATACGTCCGCAGGCCCGCAGCAGGGCCGCGAAGGCACCGCGGTCACGCGGGACGCCGGGATCGGCGAAAGACACCCCGTAGGCGTTGACGTTCTGGCCGAGCAGGGTGATCTCGAGGACGCCTTGGTCCACCAGGGATCGCACCTCCGTCAGGATGTCCTCGGGCCGGCGATCGAGTTCTTTGCCACGCAGCGACGGCACGATGCAGAAGGTGCAGGTGTTGTTGCACCCGACGGATATCGAAACCCAAGCCGCATAGGCGGATTCACGTGTGGCCGGCAGTGTCGACGGGAACTCCTGCAGTGATTCGGCGATCTCGACCTGCGCCGTCCTGTTGTGCCGCGCCCGCTCCAGCAGAGCGGGCAGCGAGCCGATGTTGTGGGTACCGAAGACCACGTCCACCCAGGGCGCTCGGCGCAGGACCGCGTCGCGGTCCTTCTGCGCGAGGCAACCACCGACGGCAATCTGCATCCACGGGTCCGCCTGCTTGCGCGGGGCGAGGTGGCTGAGGTTGCCGTAGAGCTTGTTGTCGGCGTTCTCCCGCACCGCGCAGGTGTTGAACACCACCACGTCGGCGTCGGCGCCGGCTTCAGCCCGCCGGTAACCGGCCGCCTCGAGCAGCCCGGCCAGCCGCTCGGAGTCGTGCACATTCATCTGGCAGCCGTAGGTGCGTACCTGATAGGTGCGCGCCGCTTCGTCGTGCGAACCAGAGCGGTTCGCCACTCCCGCGTCACGGCTCTGGTTCAACACCGATGTCACACGGCTCATGGTACGGCGGCAGCCGGGCCGGACGAATCGGCGGATCGTGCGCATCGGCAGGCAGAACGCGTCGAACCTCGCTAGGGTCATCCCATGACGGTGGGCGGGCCGGTTCCGATGATCTCCATCAAGGGTGTCAACAAGCACTTCGGCGCCCTGCATGTGCTCAAGGACATCAACCTCGATGTGGACCGCGGGCAGGTGGTCGTCGTACTTGGGCCGTCCGGTTCGGGAAAGTCGACGTTGTGCCGCACCATCAACCGGCTGGAAACCATCGACACCGGGACGATCTCCATCGACGGCGAAGTACTGCCGTCGGAGGGCCGCAAACTCGCGCAACTGCGCTCCGACGTCGGCATGGTGTTTCAGTCGTTCAACCTCTTCTCCCACAAGACCATCCTGGAAAACGTGATGCTGGCACCGATGAAGGTCCGCAAGATCGACTCCGCCCAGGCACGTGAGAAGGCGATGTCGCTGCTGGAGCGGGTTGGGGTGGCCACTCAGGCCGAGAAGTACCCTGCGCAGCTGTCCGGTGGCCAGCAGCAACGGGTGGCCATCGCCCGATCACTGGCCATGGCACCGAAGGTCATGCTTTTCGACGAGCCGACCAGCGCCCTGGATCCGGAGATGGTCAACGAGGTGCTGGCGGTCATGACCTCGCTCGCCGGTGAGGGCATGACGATGGTGGTGGTGACCCACGAGATGGGCTTCGCCCGCCGGGCCGCCAACCGGGTGGTGTTCATGGCCGACGGCACCGTCGTCGAGGATGCGGCGCCGGAAGAGTTCTTCTCCAACCCCAAGTCCAACCGCGCCCGGGACTTCCTCGGCAAGATCCTCAGCCACTAGGGATCACCGGAACCATGCGGTCACTGCCCCAGCGCCTGTTCGTCATCATGATGTTGGCCGTCGGCCTGTCGCTGGCATTGGCCGGGTGCGGCGGCGGAGACAAGGCCATCACCATCGGCACCAAGTTCGACCAGCCCGGATTGGCGGTGAAGAAGCCCGACGGGACGATGGCGGGCTTTGACGTCGACGTCGCGACATATGTCGCCGGGAAACTCGGCTACTCCCCCGACCAGATCGACTGGAAGGAGGCGCCCTCCGGGCAACGTGAGACGTTGATCCAGAACGGCCAGGTCGACTACATCGTGGCCACCTACTCGATCACCGACGCCCGCAAGCAGAAAGTGGCGTTCGCGGGGCCGTATCTGGATACCGGGCAGAGCCTGTTGGTGCGGGCCGACAACACCGACATCGTCGGGCCGGAATCGCTGGCGAACAGCAAGCGGCTGTGTTCGGTATCCGGTTCCACACCGGCCCAGCGCATCAAGGACAAATATTCCGGCGTTCAGTTGCAGCAGTACGACACCTACTCGGCATGTGTCGAGGCACTGCGTAACGGCGCAATCGACGCGGTCAGCACCGACGAAGTGATTCTGGCCGGTTTCGCCGCGCAGTCTCCGGGCGCGTTCAAGATCATCGGCAAGCCGTTCTCGGTGGAGCACTACGGCATCGGGCTGCTGCGGGAGGACCGCGAACTTCGCGGCAAGATCAACGATGCGATCGTCGAAATGCAGCGGGACGGCAGCTGGAAAGAGGCCTTCGACCGCAACCTCGGACCGGCCGGCATCACCGCGCCGCCCCCGCCTCCGCTGGACACCGCCGGCGATGTGGGGTCGGCGGAAAGCGTTGACATTCTCGGCAAGTACGGGGGGCTGATCGTCAAAGCCTTCTGGACCACCGTGAAGTTGACGGTCCTGTCGGCGATCGGCGCGCTGATCCTTGGAACATTGCTGGCCGCGGCGCGGCTCTCGCCGGTGCCGATGCTCAACTGGCTGGGCACCGCCTACGTCAACACCGTCCGCAACACACCGTTGACGCTGATCATCCTGTTCTGTTCGTTCGGTCTCGCGCAGACGTTGGGTATCACGCTGGCCGACTCCACATCCCCGACCTCGATCGCGGACAGCAACTTCCGGCTGGCAGTGCTCGGATTGGCCGTCTATACCGCGGCGTTCGTGTGCGAAACGGTCCGGGCCGGGGTCAACACCGTACCGGTGGGCCAGGCCGAAGCGGCCCGCTCACTGGGGCTCACCTTCGCCCAGAACCTGAGAATCGTGTTGCTGCCGCAGGCATTCCGCGCGGTGATCATTCCGCTGGGTTCGGTGCTGATCGCATTGACAAAGAACACCACGATCGCCTCCGCGATCGGTGTGGCCGAGGCAGCGCTGCTGATGAAGGAGATGATCGAGAACACCGCAGCACTGCTGGTGATCGGTGGCATCTTCGCCTTCGGGTTCCTGTTGCTGACCCTGCCGATGGGACTGGTGTTCGGATGGCTGGGCAAACGATTGGCGGTGGCCAGATGACGTCAGTCCTGTTCGACGTGCCGGGACCGCGGGCCAAGGTACGCAACCACATCATCTCGGCGGCGACCGTCGTGCTCGGCGCACTGGTGGTGTGGGCGGTGGTCTCCCGACTGGCCGAGAAGGGTCAGCTGACCTCGGCGAAGTGGCAGCCCTTCCTCACCGCGGACCTCTGGCAGACATACGTGTTGCCCGGCATCGCGGGCACCCTGACAGCCGCGGCCGTCTCAATCCTGCTGGCGGTGATCCTGGGCCTGCTGCTCGGTGTCGGACGACTCTCCCCCACCAAGTCCGTGAGCCGTGCGTGCGCGGTGATCGTGGAATTCTTCCGCGCCGTCCCGGTGCTGATCATGATGATCTTCGCCTACTTCCTGTTCGCGCTCTATGACGTATTCCCGTCGAAGCAGTTGGCGTTGGCAGGTGTGGTGACCGGGCTGACGCTCTATAACGGCGCGGTGATCGCGGAGATCGTCCGCTCCGGTGTGGGCGCGCTGCCGCGCGGCCAGACTGAGGCCGCCGAATCTCTGGGCCTCAGCTGGGGACAGACGATGCGCTCCATCCTGCTGCCGCAGGCCATCACCTCGATGCTGCCAGTCCTGGTCTCACAGCTCGTGGTGGTCCTGAAAGACACCGCGATCGGCTACCAGATCACCTTCCTGGAGATGGTCCGGCAGGGAACGGTGATCGGATCCACCTACGGCAACTATGTGCCCGCTCTGATCGTCATCGCCGTCCTGATGATCAGCTTGAACTTCGCCTTGTCGGCAGCCGCTACCCGGCTTGAGCGACGACTGCGACGCTCTAAGCGGGCACCGGAGCCGTTGGAGGGCAAAGCCATCGAGCAGGGTGGAGCGCCCAGCGCTCTGATCGAGCCGGGCGACTAGGACTTGATGCGGATTCACCACCTGAACTGTGGCTCCATGTCGACTCCGGGCGGGCAGATTGTCTGCCACGTCCTGCTGTGCGAGACCGCCGACAGCCTGGTACTCGTCGATACCGGCTTCGGTTTGGACGACGTCCGCGACCCGAAGCGCCGCCTCGGACTGTCTGCCACATTGCTCGGCGCAAAGCTGGACGAATCCGAAACGGCGATCCGGCAGGTCGAAGCACTCGGCTTCACGGCAGACGACGTGCGCGATATCGTCGTGACCCACTTCGACCTCGACCATGTCGGCGGGCTGTCGGATTTCCCGCACGCCAGGGTCCATGTTTCGCAGACCGAATGGGACGCGGTGCAGAAGCCGACCCGTCGCGAACGCTTGCGTTACCGCCGGTCGCAGTTCAGCCACCACCCGACGGTGCTGACCTACTCCGCCGACGGCGAACCGTGGCGTGGACTGCCCGCCGCTCGGCCACTGGATGGCCTTGGCACCGAGTTCGCACTCGTACCGGTCGTCGGGCACTCCCGTGGCCACTCCGCGATCGCCGTGGACGCAGGTGAGAACGGATGGCTGCTTCATGCGGGCGACGCCTACTTCCACCGCTCCGCGCTGGGCAAAGCGTCGAAGCTGAGCCGCCACGGTGCGTTCTTCACGGGCTTCGAGTACCTCATGGCAGCCCACCCCGGACATATGCGCGACGGCCATCGCAAGCTCGCCGCGCTGCCATCCGACATCACCGTCTTCAGCGCGCATGACCAGGATGAGTTTTCGCGACTCACGAGCAGGAACAACGACTAATCGGCCGACCACCGCCGGTCGATCGATCTAGACCCGCCGGCGGCCCCGTTCGGCGGCTAGCGCGTCGCTGACGACCGCCATCGCCATGCTGTGGCTGTAGCCGCGACGTGCCAGCATCCCGACCAGTCTCCGCATCACCTTCGCATCGTCTCCGTCACCGAGGGTCTCCCGACGCAGTCGCCGTTCGACCAGTTCCTCGGCTCGCACCCGCTCGGCCCCGACGTCGATCCCGTCAAGCACGGAAGCGATCACCTCGTCGTCGACACCCTTGGTCCGAAGTTCAGCGGCTAACGCGCGCTTGCCCTTCCCCGCATGGGTCTGACGGGAGCGAACCCACTGGGCGGCGAAATCTTCATCGTCGACCAGGCCGACATCCGTCAGGCGCCCGAGGACTGCCTCGACGACAGCATCGGGGTAACCACGCTTGGCCATTCGGCCGGCGAGCTCAGCCCGGGTACGTGCGCGCGCGGTGAGCAGGCGCAGGCACAGCGCGTGCGCCTGCTCCTCGCGCGTCTCAGAAGTCGACGGGAGCGGGGAGGACATCGCCGATGGCCTCGTCGGTCAGCGTGGCGCCGACCCCGAGCTTCTCTTTGATCTTCTTCTCGATCTCGTTGGCGACATCGGGGTTCTCGGTCAGATAGTTCCGGGCATTCTCCTTGCCCTGGCCCAACTGCTCGCCCTCGTAGGTGTACCAGGAGCCGGACTTGCGGATGAAGCCCTGGTCGACCCCCATGTCGATGAGCGAGCCCTCCCTGCTGATGCCCTTGCCGTACAGAATGTCAAACTCGGCCTGCTTGAATGGGGGCGAAACCTTGTTCTTGACCACCTTGACACGGGTGCGGTTACCCACCGCGTCGGTTCCGTCCTTGAGCGTCTCGATGCGACGGACATCCAAGCGAACCGAGGCGTAGAACTTCAAAGCCTTACCGCCGGTGGTCGTTTCGGGAGAGTTGTGGACCATGACGCCGTCCGCAAAGTAATTATGCGAACCCTCAACTTCGATATCGAAGCGATCCATCTTCTGATATTTCTTCTTAGACTCGATATCAACAACCCTTGCCGGCATGAGCTGCATCGATGGTTCGGCAAACTGCGGATTAACGTCGAATCGACCACGGAAGCGCGGCAAGAGCTTGTATGCCATGGAGGGGTGGACGTAGGGCGCTATAAGATTCTGGAACTTCTCAGAGGCCGCGGTGGAGAACACCAGAACAGATTTGCCAGCTTTGCCAGCCCGCCGCAAACGCACGTCTAACCCATATTCGTCATGCAGGTAGTCCCGAAGCCGCAGTCTGGACCCTTCGCTCATTGCTTCAACGCAGATCTCAACCCGTCCGCTGCCACCAATGGTGCGCCGCTGGAGACCTTTTGAGCGGACGGTAAATGAGCCGTCATCCATAAACCAGATTGCCAGCGCTAACGGAGTGAGTGCTTTGACATAGTCTTCGGACAGAAATTTCTTTCCATCCCCTAAATAGACTGCTGACCTCAGTTCATACAGTTCAGCAAGGGGGGTGAAGTCAACGAATACATCGCCTCTTTCATTGACGCTCCGACTGTGAGCGACATTCTCCAGTAACGAGATCTTCCAGTCGAGATACTCCGCTTGCTTGACACCATGGCCCATACGGAAACGCGCGGACTCCGAGTCCTTCCGGACTGGCGCAGCGAGGCATCCATCACCTAGCAGAGAGCCTAAGACGACTTCCCACTGCTGGTCGCTAAGCAGAACTGGCTGAGCCAACATGACACGTTCTCCGACGAGGATGTCTCCAGCTTCGCGCCAACCACCTGGAGTCCGGATCAGGTGATTGCGGGTCATTGCCAAACTTGCGTGACCGCGGCCAGTTCCTCCACCCGCGCGATCAACCTTGAAATGCAGAAACTCCTCCGCCTTACCGTTGTTAAACCAATTGACCACCCTGCGAGGCACAATCTCGCCAGATTCGGCGTCGTACGACAGGACCTCGACATCCATCTTCTGGTTGACGATCTTGCCGAGCTTCTCTGTGCTCCCATCAGCGAGAGTGACGTTGGTGTACCAGGAACCGCACCCGAACATCACTCCGATCTTCTCGCGCAGCTGGTTGATGAAGATCGCGGTGGTGCCGGAGTTGCTCAGCGCACCGGTCATCTTGCGCAGCGCCTGGCTCATCAGACGGGCCTGTAGGCCGACGTGACTGTCACCCATCTCGCCTTCGATCTCGGCACGAGGCACCAGAGCCGCCACCGAGTCGATGACAAGGATGTCCAGCGCACCGGAACGCACCAGCATGTCGGCGATCTCGAGTGCCTGCTCGCCGGTGTCGGGCTGGCTTACCAGCAACGAATCGGTATCCACGCCGAGGCTCTTGGCGTACTCCGGGTCGAGGGCGTGTTCGGCGTCGATGAAGGCGGCGATGCCGCCGGCGGCCTGTGCGTTGGCCACCGCATGTAGGGCGACCGTGGTCTTGCCGGAGGATTCCGGACCGTAGATTTCAACCACGCGGCCACGCGGAAGCCCGCCGATGCCCAAAGCCACGTCCAGCGCGATGGAACCGGTGGGGATGACCGATATGGGCTGGCGCACCTCGTCGCCGAGTCGCATCACCGAGCCTTTGCCGTGATTCTTTTCGATCTGCGCGATCGCGAGTTGCAAAGCTTTCTCGCGGTCGGGGGCCTGCTGCGCCATTGATGTCTCCGTTCGTGTGGTGTTCGGGTGACCGGTTCGGTCGGTTGTCAGTGACGCTAGAGGGGGCCACCGACAAAACCCGGATCGAACTGCGCCGGTCGAACACGCTCACATTAGCGAACATGTGTTCGATGGCAAGCAGGCGCGCCCGCGTGTCGCAGCCACCCGGCTCTCACCACCGTTCACGAGGCACGTCGAAGTCGTCGCACAGCGCCCGCCATACCTCGCGCGGGTCGACGCCGTCCTCGATCGCTTGGGCGGCACTCCGTCCACCGAACCGGGTCAGCGCATGGTCTACCAGCATCGAGGCGCTGCGAACCGGACCGAACTGTCCCTTGACCAGTTCATGAAATTCGGTCAGTCGCACATCGGTAAACCTACCCAGCGGCCTCGTGACACACCCGAACCGGATCCGCCACTCCCACAATGCTCTCCCCTGCCCGCCGCGCGGCGTCGCTATAGGAGGGCTCGGAGATCACCGCATTGGCCGCCGCTGCCAATGCCTCCGGCGTCAGCGGCCGGACCAACCGCGCACTGCCTTGGCGCACCACACGATTGGCCAGTTCCCACTGGTCACCACCACCGGGTACCACCACCGCCGGAACACCGGCCAGCAGGGCCTTCGCCAGCATGCCGTGCCCGCCGCCGCAGATCACCAGATCCGCGTGGCTGAGCAGTTCGTCCTGGCGTCCGAAACCGACCGCTGCCCACGGCGGCACCGGGTGATGGTCGCCGCCGAGACTGGACACCACCAGCCGTGTGCCCTCGGGAAGCGTCCGTCCCGGCACCAGATGCTCCAGTGCCAGTTCGGCCAGTCCCGGCGCTCCGGTTGCCGCCGTCGACGGTGCCACGACGATCAGCAGGCCGTCTCCCTGCGGCGGCGCAAGCACGACGTCGGTGGGCTCGAAGAGCATCGGGCCGACGATGACAGCCTCCTCAGGCCAGTCCGGCCGTGATACCTCCAGCGCGGGCAGGGTGGCGATCAGCCGGCGCCGCGGACCGGGATCACGCACAGGCAGCCCGATACCGTGCCGGGCTGCCGAGCGCTGCCGTTCTCCCGCGCGGATCGACCGTCCGGTGAAGAACCGCATTGCGGTATCCCGTACCCACCCGGCGGCACCGGAGCCGGGTGCCAGGCCACTGCCGATGGGCGGCAGCCCTTTCGACGGCAGATACAGCGGGTGTGGATTGAGTTCTGCCCAGGGAATGCCCATGAGTTCGGCGGCCAGGCCGCCGCAGGCGGTGATCTCATCGGAAACCACCAGATCGGGCCGCAGTCGTTGCAGCACGGGAATATTGAGGACCGCCATCCGGGCCGCACGCCGGTGCAACTTGGACCCCGAATCGGTGTCGTCATCGGTGCTCTCGGGCTCGAGGCCGGCCAGTTCGACTGCCTCGACGCCGGCGGAGCACGCAGTATCAAGCCGCTCGGAGCCGGTTAGCAGGACCGGATCGTCACCTGCCTCGGCCAACCGCAGACACAACGCGATCGCCGGGAAGCAGTGTCCGGCCTCCGGCCCGGCGACTACGGCGATACGCATGGAGTCCAGCCTCACATACCGCAAGCCCGCACTCGCCTAGGCTTGGCGCATGTCAGAACACATCGTCAGCACCGGCGGGAACGTAAGTGCCGGCGTCGATAACGCCCACACCGTCGAGGTCTTCCTGGCCGCTCTGCAGGACCAGGACATCGATGCCGCCGGCGCGGTGCTCGACGAGGCCCTCGTCTATCAGAACGTCGGCTTCCCGACCATTCGCGGCCGCGCCCGCGCCATCAAACTGTTCCGCGCCATGGACGGCCGGGCGGCTTTCGAGGTGAAGACGCATCGCATCGCGGTCAACGGAGCCACCGTCCTCACCGAGCGAACCGACGCGTTGGTATTCGGCCCGGTGCGCCTGCAGTTCTGGGTGTGTGGGGTGTTCGAAGTCCACAACGGCCGGATCACCCTGTGGCGGGACTACTTCGACATGTTCGACTTCGGCAAGGCCATCGTCCGCGGCCTGGCGGGGGCCGTCATCCCGGCGCTGCGCCCGACTCTGTAGCCGCCCGACCCTGTAGCCGCCCGACCTCTGTAGCCGTCCCACTCTGTACTCGGCGACTGGGCCCGTTACGACACCCGCCGCGCCGGACCCAACTCGTCGAACGCCTGGGCCCAGCCCAACAGCCGATCCGTCGCGTCACCGAGTTCTGCGCGGTAACGCTGTTGGGACGGCCCGCCCAGCAGAGGGTCTGTGGTGACCGCCGACACCAGGTGGGCGGCGGCGGTAACCATCTCGTTGTACTGCCGCAACCCACCGTTGAGCTGAGCGGTAAGCGCGTTGATGGTGGGCGCCAGGTAGGCGCGGGACTGCGGAGCCTCGACCGCGGCGCGTTCCATCGACACGACTTCCGCTGCCGTCGCGGCCATCGCCGCCGCCGACCCGCCGGCCGCGGCGGTCAACTCCCGAAGCTCCGAGGCCGGCAGCATCTCGCCCCGCTCGATGACCCCCAGCAGCGAGTGCAGCCCCCGTTCGGATGCGCCCAGCGCCGACATCACCGGCCGCGCCGCCGAACCGTGCGGGGGCAGCCGCCGCCCGCTCGCTTGACGCTGCGGCGGCAGCGGCTCGCCGCGAAGCCACCGATAGCGCAGCAGAAACAAGGTGGCCGGCAGAGCCGCGCCCGCTGCGATCACACCGGTGATGATCAATCCCCACACCGGGGTGCTCCACGTCGCCAGCAGTCCGGTCACCGCTACCCAGAACATGGACGAAAAACCGAAGAACACCCCCAGCCTCAGCGCCCAGCGCCGCTTCCGCAGCAACCGGGCCCGCGGATCGGACAGCGCAACCAATTTTTGCGCCGCGGCGTCGGCGTACTCGCTGGCGGTGTCGATGCCGCGCTGCAGCACCGACCGATTCCGGCGCGCCGAATAGCCGGCCACCTCAGGTTTCACCGCCATCGGGACGCTCCTTCTTACTGTCCGAGTGGTTTCTCGGGCTGGGGCGCGGCAGCCGGGGTGGCCGGTGCCGCCGGAGCGGCGGCGCCGCCGGCGGGTAGCGCCTCACCGCGCATCGAGGCGCGAATCTGTTCGAGCCGGGAATGGCCGGCCATCTGCACGCTGGCCTGCTGAATCTCCATCATGCGACCCTGCACCGAGTTCTGGGCCAGCTCAGCGTCACCCATGGCATTGGCGTAGCGCCGTTCGATCTTGTCGCGGACCTCATCGAGGCTCGGTGTGGTGCCGGGAGCGGAAAGCTCGCTCATAGACCGCAACGATGCGCTGACCTGCTCCTGCATCTTGGCCTGTTCAAGCTGGCTGAGCAGCTTCGTGCGTTCGGCGATCTTCTGCTGCAGCACCATGGCGTTCTGCTCGACCGCCTTCTTGGCCTGCGTCGCTGCCTGCAGCGCCTGGTCGTGCAGCGTCTTGAGATCCTCGACGCTCTGCTCGGCAGTGACCAGCTGCGCGGCGAAGGCCTCCGCGGCGTTGGTGTACTCGGTGGCCTTCCCCGCGTCCCCCCCGGCTGCGGCCTGGTCTGCCAGGGTCAGCGCCTGGCGGACATTGGCCTGCAACTTCTCGATATCGGCCAGCTGGCGGTTCAGCCGCATCTCCAGTTGGCGCTGATTGCCGATCACCTGGGCTGCCTGCTGGGTCAGCGCCTGATGCTGACGTTGATATTCCTCGATCGCCTGCTGGATCTGGACCTTCGGATCGGCGTATTCATCGACCTTGGAGCTGAACAGCGCCATCAGGTACTTCCACGCCTTCACGAACGGATTGGCCATCTAAGTTGCCTGCCTTCAAGTCGAGTGTCGCTTCAGCCGCGTTTCCAGCCGCCGCCCAATTTATCGGGTCGGCCCATCCGGGCGCAGCACCGTGGCAATGTCGGCCGGTCAGCGCCGGTCAGGCGACCGCCATCGCCACCGGGTGGTTGATCACCACATCGCGAGGAACGGTGGTCAGGCGAGCCACGTCCTCGTGGCAGGCCATCTCAGTGCCGGCGTCGCACAGCACCTGAGACAGGGGCACATCGAGTGCGGTGCAGATGGCGCCGAGAAGCTCACTTGACGCCTCCTTACGGCCGCGTTCGACCTCGGAGAGATACCCCAGGCTGACCCGGGCGGAGTTCGACACCTCCCGCAAGGTGCGTCCCTGCGTGGTGCGGGCGCGGCGCAGAACGTCGCCGATCACTTCCCGCAGCAGTACCGCCATCGCTGTCCTCCTCATATCGTCGCAGCATCTGTGCAACGGCGGAGGCTCGAGATTGGTTCCCCGCGCCGATGGGCGGCTCCGATTCGGCCGCTAGTCGGTGTCCTGGTCGACATCACGCGCGCCGCGCACAGCGGAGACGACATAGTCGATGCCGGTCGCCAGTGTCAGCACCACCGCCGCCCACATCACCCACCAGGCGACGGTGAGCCAGGCCGACGGCCAACTGTGCAGCGGCAGGACGAACAGCCCGATCGCGATGGCTTGGACCAGCGTCTTGAGCTTGCCGCCGTGGCTGGCAGGGATCACCCCTCGGCTGATCACCGCGAAACGCAGCACGGTGACCCCGATCTCGCGGATCAGAATCACCACCGTCACCCACCACGGCAGGTCGCCCAAGATCGACAACCCGATGAGTGCTGATCCGATCAGCATCTTGTCGGCGATCGGATCAGCCAGTTTGCCGAATTCGGTGATCATGCCGTGCTTGCGGGCCAGCGCCCCGTCCAGGCGATCGGTCATGACCGCCACCGCGAATATCACGAACGCGGTGATCCGGCTTGCGGTCTGGTGGCCATCACCGGCGAAGAGGAAAAACAGGAAAACCGGGACAAGAACCAACCGCAGCGCGGTCAGCATGTTGGCGACATTGACGACCGGGACGTGCCGGGCCGCCGGCGGAGTTTGGGATGGGCCCGGCACGGGAGACAGAATATCTGGTCAGGACCACAGAGACCCGCAGCGATAGGGTGGCGCGGTGTCCGACCTATCGCGTGAGGCGCCGTCGCTGGACGGTCGCGAAGTCGCTGCAGTGGCGGTACGACGTGCCCGCACCTCAGACGTACCAGAGATCAAACGGCTGGTTGACACCTACGCCGGAAAGATCCTGCTGGAGAAGAACCTCGTCACACTATATGAAGCGGTCCAGGAGTTCTGGGTCGCCGAGATGGACGATCGCGTGGTTGGCTGCGGCGCTCTGCATGTGCTGTGGGCGGACCTCGGCGAAGTCCGCACGGTCGCGGTGGACCCCGCGGTGAAAGGCCGCGGTGTCGGGCACGCCATCGTCGGGAAGCTTCTCGAGGTCGCTCGAGAACTCCAACTTCAACGGCTGTTCGTCCTGACCTTCGAGGTCGGGTTCTTCGCCCGGCACGGGTTCGGCGAGATCGAGGGAACCCCGGTCACCTCGGAGGTGTACGAGGAGATGTGCCGTTCCTACGACGTCGGCGTCGCGGAGTTCCTCGACCTCAGCTACGTCAAACCGAACATCCTGGGTAACACCAGGATGCTGCTCGTGCTGTAGCTGCGACGGTCAGAAGTCCTCCGGTACGCCCCCGAAGTCGTCGTCCTCGTCATCGTGGCCGGACCCGCCACCACCGCGGATCGCCATCAGGGTGGCCGACAGTTCGTCGGGTTTGACCAGCACCTCGCGCGCCTTGGAACCCTCTGACGGCCCGACGATGCCGCGGGTCTCCATCAGATCCATCAGTCGGCCCGCCTTGGCGAACCCGACCCGCAACTTCCGCTGCAGCATCGAAGTGGAGCCGAACTGGCTGGACACCACCAGTTCGACGGCTTGGAGCAGGACGTCCATATCGTCCCCGATATCGGGGTCGACATCGGACCTGTCGCCGGACGGTTTGGCCGCGGTGACACCCTCGGTGTAGTCCGGTTCGGCCTGGTCCTTACAGGCTTGCACGACGGCTTGGATCTCGTCGTCGCTGATGTAGGCACCCTGCAGACGGACTGGTTTGCCGGCCCCCATCGGCAGGAACAGCCCGTCGCCCATACCGATCAACTTCTCGGCGCCGGGCTGATCGAGAATGACCCGACTGTCGGTCAGCGACGAGGTGGCGAAGGCCAGCCGGGACGGGACGTTGGTCTTGATCAGGCCGGTGACCACGTCGACCGACGGGCGCTGGGTCGCCAACACCAGATGGATGCCGGCGGCCCGCGCCTTCTGAGTGATGCGGACGATGGCTTCCTCGACGTCGCGGGGGGCGGTCATCATCAGGTCGGCCAACTCGTCGACGATCGCCACGATGTACGGGTAAGGCTTGTAGACCCGCTGGCTGCCGAGTGGCGTGCTGATCTCCCCCGAGCGGACTTTGGCGTTGAAATCGTCGATATGACGCACCCGGGAGGCCTGCATGTCCTGGTAGCGCTGCTCCATCTCCTCGACCAGCCAGGCCAGTGCGGCGGCAGCTTTCTTGGGCTGGGTGATGATCGGGGTGATCAGGTGCGGAATGCCCTCGTAGGGCGTCAGTTCCACCATCTTGGGGTCGATGAGGATCATCCGCACCTCTTCGGGGGTGGCGCGAGCAAGCAGCGACACCAGCATCGAGTTGACGAAGCTGGACTTGCCCGACCCGGTGGACCCGGCGACCAAAAGGTGCGGCATCTTTGCCAAGTTGGCGGAGATGAAGTCACCCTCGATGTCCTTGCCGAGACCGATCACCAACGGATGGTGGTCCCGGCGGGTGGACGGCGCGGTGAGAACGTCGGCGAGACGGACCATTTCGCGGTCGGTGTTGGGTACCTCGATACCGACCGCGGACTTGCCCGGGATCGGGGCGAGCAGGCGGACGCTTTCGGTGGCCACCGCGTAGGCGAGGTTGCGCTGCAGTGCGGTGATCTTCTCCACCTTCACACCCGGACCAAGTTCGACCTCGTAGCGGGTGACGGTCGGGCCACGGGTGCATCCGGTGACCGCGGCGTCGATCTTGAACTGTTCGAGGACCGAGGAGATGGCCTCGACCATGGTGTCGTTGGCCGCGCTACGGCGCTTCGGTGGATCTCCCGGGATCAGAAGATCCAGCGTCGGCAGTGTGTACGGGCCTTCGACCACCCGGTCGAGCGATAGTTCGTCGTCGGCGGCTGGGACGTCGGCGGCAGGGACCGCCGCCTTGCGCTCGGGCACAGACGGCAGCGCCCTGCGCTCGGGCACGGACGGCACCGTCTTGCGCCGCCGAGGCTTGACCGGCTCGGTGGCACTCGGCGCCTCGACGGCGGTCTCTTCCAGTGGGTAATTGTCGAACGGGGTGCCCGCTGGAACGGGGGCGCCGGGCCAGGCCGCCGGCTCGTCGTCGTAAGCGCGGGGATCGTCGTAGTACCCCGCGGAGAGGTCGTCCGCGGCCGATCCGGGCGCACCGCCGAACGACCTTCCGTCTTCGACACCGTCGCCACCACAGTTCTCGGAATCGTCCCCGGCGTACTCGTATTCGGGGTCGTAAGCGGGGTCGTAGTCGGGGTCGTAGTCGGCATAGCGCCGCCCGGAGCGGGTTCCGAACATCTCGTACAACGCGTACGGCAGATCGCGCAGCGTCGTTCCGGTGAGCAGCAACAGGCCGAACAGGCCGGCGACGATGAGCAATGGTGTCGCGATCCAGACCGTCAGCCCGTCGGCCAGCGGTCCTCCCGCGGCGAAGCCCACGAACCCGCCGGCCCGCTGACGGTCCGCCGGGTCGGTGGGTGCACCCGACCAGAGGTGCCACAGACCGAGCACCGGCAGAGCGATCATCGCGACCCCCAGCACCAGCCGCGGCCGGGCCTCGGGCCGCGGCTCGGTGCGCATCAACACCACCGCGACCGCGCCGAGCACGAGTGGCAGCAGGATGACAGCGCCGCCCACCAGCGTGCGCAACGACGAGTCCATCCAGGCGCCGACCGGCCGGGCCGCGTCCAGCCAGGAGGCGGCGGCGATCACCACCGCCAGTGCCATCAGCCCCAGCGCGAGGCCGTCCCGGCGGTGGCCGGGCTCAAGGTCGCGGGCGCGCCCCACCGACCTGGCGGCGGAACCGGCCCCACGGGCCAGGATCATCCACGTCGCCCGCATTGCCCGGCCACTGGCAGCGGTGGCCAGAGCGATACCGGACGGCGAGTTCCCCGCCGAGGGCTTGCGGCGCGGCGGGGTGGGCCGGGAAGACCTGGTGGGAGCCTTGGCGGACACACTCGTGCCCCTCGCACCGGCCTTCGTACCGGCCTTCGATCCGGCCTTCGATCCGGCCTTAGCCCGGGGCTTGGTGGCAGACCCGGCCGCTGGGCGGGCGCCTGTCCCGGAACCGCCCCGTGAGCTGGTCGTACGCGCAGCGGAGCGGGAGGCCGTCTTGTTTGCCATGTGCGGAAGATTAGTCGCATCAGCCTCAGCAGCAACACCTGCAACACATGGACGGGGCCCGCCGTTGCCAGACCGCAACCTAACCCCGCCAAAGGCCCACGAAGACGCGAGCGCGTTCCGGGTCAGTTGGCGAAGGCGGACCGCAACGCGGCGCGGCGAACCTCGGCCGCGGTGAACGGGCCCGCTCCTCGTCGTTGACCGGGACCAGCGGCGGAAGGTCGTGGGTTCGGTCATCACCGGGCAGCGCCCTATCCCGCCTTTCTGCCGTGCATCTCTGCAAGGCGTCGGCCCATCATGGCCTCCCGGCCTTTACCGTATAGCTCAAAGCCTGTCGTCTAGGAGGATCCTGCTCATGCCCGTCGTCGTGATCGCGTCGTTCACCGCCAAGCCCGAATCCGTCGATACCGTGCGAGCGGCGTGCGAGAGGGCGATCACCGAGGTGCACGACGAACCCGGTTGCGAGTTGTACTCCCTGCACCGGACCGGCGACACCTTCGTCTTCATCGAGCAGTGGGCCAGCGCCGAGGCGCTCAAGGCGCACAGCACCGCCCCGGCTGTCGGGGCCCTGTTCGCCACGATTGGCGAGCACCTCGCCGGCGCGCCCGATGTCCGGATGCTCGAACCGTTGCCCGCCGGCGACGCGGCCAAGGGCCAGTTGCGCGGCTGATCAGGTGGGAACGCTGGCCGGCAAAGTCGCCTTCATCACCGGTGCTGCCCGGGGTCAGGGTCGGGCGCACGCGGTGAAATTGGCCGCCGAGGGCGCTGACATCATCGCCATCGACATCTGCGACCAAATCGCCAGCGTGCCCTACCCGATGGCGACCGCGGACGACCTGGCCGAGACCGTGCGGGCCGTCACCGAAGCCGGAGGGCGGATCGTTGCGCGCACGGTCGACGTGCGCGATCGGTCTGCCCTGAAGGGGGCGCTCGCCGAGGGCATCTCAGAACTTGGACGTCTCGACATCGTGATCGCCAATGCCGGCATCGCCCCGATGGCGGGTGAGGATGCTTGGCAGGACGTCCTCGATGTCAACCTGACCGGGGTCTATCACACCGTTGATGTTGCGATGCGGCCGCTGATCAAACAGGGCGAGGGTGGTGCGATCGTGCTGATCAGTTCGGTCGCGGGCCTGGTGGGCATCGGCGCACCGATCGCCGGGGCGCTGGGGTACGTCGCGGCCAAACACGGCATCGTCGGCCTGATGCGGACCTACGCCAACTTCCTCGCACCGCACCGCATCCGGGTCAACTCGCTGCACCCGGCCGGCGTCAGCACCCCGATGATCGACAACGAATTCACCCGGTCCTGGTTGGACGGCTCGGCGCAGCAGCATAAGGACGCGCCTGACCTGAGCAACGCACTTCCCGTGCAGACGCTGGAATCCGAGGACATCGCCAATGCCGTGCACTGGCTGGTCTCCGATGCCGCCCGCTACGTCACCGGAGTCGCACTACCCGTGGACGCCGGGTTCGTAAACAAGAGGTAGGAACCAGGCCGCCGCCGCCAGCCAGACCGCAGCGCCGCGGCAGGGTCAGATTTCCAGCACCGTCGGCACGATCATCGGCTGGCGCCGATAGGTCTCGCCGACCCACTTTCCGACCGTGCGGCGAACCACCTGCGCTATCCGGACTGAATCGGTGACCCTCTCGGCGGCAAGCGATTCCAGTTCCCGTTCGACCTTGCGCGCGGCCGGATCCAAGGCCTTTGGGTCTTCTGAGAAGCCTCGTGAGTGCAAATGCGGTGGGGCCGCCATCTTCCCGGTGCCGCGGTGCATGACGACTGTCACCGAGATGAAACCCGAACTCAGGATGAGCCGCTCCCCCAGCGTTGCGTCTCCGACGTCACCCGATACCAGACCGTCGATGAACATCTTGCCCACCGGGACTGCACCGGCGATAGAAGCCTGACCGGCGAACAGGTCGACGCTGACGCCGTTCTCTGCCAACATGATCGACTCTTCCGGCACTCCCGTGCGGGCAGCCAATTTTGCGTTGGCCCGAAGATGTCGCCAGGTGCCGTGCACCGGCATCACGTTGCGCGGCCGCACCCCGTTGTAGAGGAACAACAACTCGCCGGCATAGGCGTGGCCCGAAACATGTACGCGCGCCTGCTGATTGGTGACCACCCTTGCGCCGATCTTCGACAGTGCGTCGATGACCCCGTAGACCGCCTCCTCGTTACCGGGGATCAGCGACGACGACAGGATGATGAGGTCGTCAGCGGTGATGGTGATACTGCGGTGCTCGCCGCGTGACATCCGCGACAGTGCCGACAGCGGCTCGCCCTGCGTCCCGGTGGTGATCAGCACGAGGCTGTCCGGGGACATCATTTCCGCGGCCCCGATGTCGACGACGTTGGCGTCGTCGACCTTCAAGAAACCCAGGTCACGTGCGATCGCCATATTGCGCACCATGGAACGGCCGACGAAAGAGACCCGGCGGCCCAGTGCGACCGCCGCGTCGACGATCGACTGAACCCGATCGACGTTGGAGGCGAAGCACGCGACGATGACCCGGCGGCCATCTGCACCGCGGATCAGCCGGTGCAGGGTGGGTCCGATCTCGCTCTCCGACGGCCCGACGCCGGGGATCTCTGCGTTGGTGGAGTCGCACAGGAACAAGTCCACCCCCGCGTCGCCGAGGCGGGACATTCCCGGCAGGTCGGTGGGCCGGCCGTCCAACGGCAGCTGGTCGAGTTTTATGTCGCCGGTATGCAGGACGGTCCCTGCCCCGGTGTGGATGGCGATGGCCAGTGCGTCGGGGATCGAGTGGTTGACGGCGAAGTACTCGCACTCGAACACCCCGTGGGTGCTGCGCTGACCCTCGGCGACCTGAACGAGATGCGGCTTGATGCGGTGCTCGCGGCATTTTTCGGCCACCAGGGCGAGGGTGAAGCGGGAGCCCACCACCGGAATGTCGCCGCGCATCTTGAGCAGGAACGGTATGGCCCCGATGTGATCCTCGTGAGCGTGGGTGAGAACGAGCGCCTCGACATCATCGAGGCGATCGGCGATATGGCGCAGATCGGGCAGGATCAGGTCGATGCCGGGCTCGTCGTGGCCGGGAAACAGCACCCCGCAGTCGATGATCAGCAGCCGGCCGAGATGCTCGAAAACCGTCATATTGCGGCCGATTTCGCCAATGCCACCCAGTGCGGTCACGCGCAGTCCACCGGGCGCCAGCGGACCCGGGGGTGAGAGAGTCGGGGCGGTCACCGCAGCACAGCCGCCGCGCGCATATCGGCGGCGAGCTCCTCGATCTGAGCCGGGGTGGCCGGCATCTGCGGCAATCGCGGATCGCCGGCGTCGAAGCCCTGCAGGCGGAGACCGGCCTTGGAGAGAGTTACTCCGCCGAGTCGGCTTTGCGCGGCGTTCAACGGGGCCAGCGTGACTCTGATCTTGCGGGCGGTGGCGATATCCCCGGAGTTGACGGCACCCACCATGTCCCGCAGCGATCCGGCCGCAAGATGACCCCAGACGCTGACCACACCGGTGGCGCCGACCGCCAGCCACGGCAGGTTCAACGCGTCGTCTCCGGAGTAGTAGGCCAGGCCCGTCTCCGCCATGATCTGCGCGCCTCCGTGCAGGTCGCCCTTGGCGTCCTTAACGGCGACGATATTGGGGTGCCGGGCCAGCACGCGCAGGGTGTCCCACTCGATCGGCACGACCGACCGGGGCGGGATGTCGTAGAGCACCACCGGGAGGTCGGTGGCATCGGCGACGGCAGTGAAATGCGCCACCAGGCCACTCTGCGGCGGCCGTGAGTAGTACGGGGTGACGACCAGCAGACCGTGGGCGCCCTCGGCGGCGCATACCTTCGCCAGGCGCACGCTATGGGCGGTGTCGTACGTTCCCGCGCCGGCGATCACTCGGGCCCGGTCGCCGACGGCTTCGAGCACCGCCCGCAGCAGGGCGATCTTCTCGTCGTCGGTGGTAGTGGGTGACTCGCCGGTGGTGCCCGACACCACCAACCCGTCGCATCCCGCGTCCACCAGGCGGTTGGCCAACCGCGCGGCGGTTGCGGTGTCCAGCGATCGGTCGGCGGTGAACGGCGTCACCATGGCGGTCAGGACGGTGCCCAACCGGGCTCCCGCATCGAATCCGCTGGCGCTCACGGGGCGTTAGGTTACCCGCTGCCGGCTACACGTCAGTAGCGAGCGGGCTGGTGGCCACCTCGGTGCCGTCGGACAGCACCGTGATCTCGAAGTCGGCGAACACCGCCGGGGCGACGGCGGCGAGTTCCCGCAGACAGGCGATGGCCAGCCGCCGAATCTCGACATCGGCGTGCTCGCTGGCCCGCACCGCGATGAAGTGCCGCCAGGCGCGGAAGTTGCCGGTTACCACGATCCGGGTCTCGGTATCGTTGGGCAGCACCGCGCGTGCGGCCTGGCGGGCCTGTTTGCGGCGGAGGACCGCTCCGGGCTGGTCGTCCAGTTTGGCTTCGAGCCCGGCCAGCAACTCCAGGTACGCGGCCCGGCTGGCATCGGCGGCGGCCAGCACCATCGCCTGCAGTTCGGGGTCGTCCGCCAGCCCGGGCGGGACCACCACCGAGGCGTCATCGGCGGGGACGTAACGCTGGGACAGCTGGGAAAAGGACAGGTGCCGGTGCCGAACCAGCTCGTGGGCACAGGATCGGGAGATACCGGTGACGTAGAACGTCACCGAGGCGTGTTCGAGCACGGCGAAATGCCCTACGTCGATGACGTGGGAGAGGTAGGTGGCGTTGGTCGCCGTGCGCGGATTGGGTTTGGACCAGCTCTGGTAGCAGGCCCGGCCGGCGAACTCGACGAGCGCCTGGCCGCCGTCGGCGTCGGTGTCCCACGGCACGTCCGGGGGCGCCAGGAACTCCGTCCGAGCGATCAGTTGCACGCGCAGCGGCGCGATCTCGGCCACGGGCTCACCCTAGTGCCGCAGGTGCGACGGCCGAGTGTGCGGATTTCGAACCCCGCTGCGGCGTGTCGCGTACGACTCAGCACAGTCGCCCCTCAAAGACGGCGACGCAGCGTCTCGCAGAGATCGCCCCGCGCTCCCACCATCACGTCGGCCAGGCCCAGCCAGTCCGCCATGGTGCGCAACTCCGAAGCCAGCGACCCGGCAACCCGAGTCGGATCCCGCCCCGGCTCGACGAACGCGCCGAGGACCTGCAACACCCCGGCCGCCCGCTCGGCCTTGAGGTCCACCCGGGCGACGAGTTCGCCGTCGAGCAGGAACGGCCAGACGTAGTAGCCGAAGCGGCGCTTGGCCGCCGGCGTGTAGATCTCGATCCGGTATTCGAACCCGAAGATGCGCTCCACCCGGGGCCGGAAGAAGATCAGCGGGTCGAACGGACACAGTAGTGCGGTACCGCGGTCAGCGCGTGGAACCGTCTGCCCGGACCGTAGGTACGCCGGTTGCGCCCAACCCTCCACCTCGACCATGTCGATGTCTCGGCGATGGACCAGGTCGGCCAGGGCCGGTCCGACCTCGGCGGGGCGCAATCGGAAGTAGTCGCGGATATCGGCCTCGGTGGCCACGCCCAACGCGGTGGCCGCTCGCAGTGTCAGCGCGCGATGCGCATCGGCGTCATCGACGTGTCGGGCCAGCACCTCGGCCGGCAACACCCGCTCGGCGAGGTCGTAGTGCCGCGCGAAGCCCGCCCGGTGGGCGGAGGTCAGCACACCGGAGGCGAACAGCGCCTCGGCCACCCACTTGGTGTCACTGCGGTTCCACCAGGCACCTTTGCCCCGGCGGGTGCCGCTCTGCAGATGGGCCTCTATCTGCCCCGCGGTGCTCGGCCCGAGTTCGGCCACCGCCGACACCACCTCGTCGGCCAACCGAGGATTCTGCTTGACGATCTCCACCCCCCACCGGCCGTGGACGTATTCGCGCATCCGCCAGCGCATCAGCGGCCAGTCGTCCACCGACATCAGCGCCGCCTCATGCGCCCAGTACTCCACCAGCAGCCGCGGAGCACGTGCGCTGTGGCGCCACGCCGCGTCGTCGAGAAGTTCACGGTCGTAACAACCCAACCGGCTGAACACCGGCGCATAGTGGGCGCGTACCGCAACCGACACCGAATCCAGTTGCAGCACATGGATTCGGCGGATCAGGCGCGCCAGGTCCCTGCGAGTCACCGGCCGCTGCGGCGGTCTCGGCCCGAAGCCCTGCGCGGTCACCGCGATCCGGCGGGCCTGACCGGCGGTCAGCCGGGTCATACCCGCAGGTAGCTGTGAAACCGGTAGCGCAGCCCCGATGAGCTGTCATGCCACGGCGTGGAGGTGCCGACCCACGACTCGTCGAGGACGGGAGCCAGGGCGTCCTCGTCCTCGAGACGCAGGTCGATGTCCACCTCGGTGACCTCGCACCGGGCGGCATGGGGCAGCGCAAGATGGTAGATCTCCGCGCCCCCGATCACCCAGACCCGTGGGGTGCTCAGAGCATCCACGATGGCACCAACCACGTCGGCCCCGTCGGCCCGATAGCCCGGGCTGCGGCTGAGGACGACGTTGCGGCGGCCGGGAAGCGGGCGCATCCGCGGCGGCAGCGACTCCCAGGTGCGCCGGCCCATCACCACGGTGTGTCCCATGGTGAGGTCTTTGAATCGAGCCAGATCCTCGGGCACCCGCCACGGGATGCCGCCGCCGCGGCCGATCACCCCGGACGTGGACTGGGCCCAGATCAGCGCAACCGTCATCCCGTCCCCTAGACCGCCACCGGCGCCTTGACCGGCGGGTGCGGGTCGTAGTTGCGGATCTCGACGTCGTCGTAGGTGTACTCGAAGATCGAATCCCTCTGGTGCAGAACGAGTTCCGGCAGCGCCATCTGCGGGATCAGCCCGACGTTCCAGGCCGAGACCACATTGCGTCGGGAGTCGGGGTCGGTGCGCCAGCGCGGCGCTGATCTGGTCGATGTGCTCGCCGGACGGTGTCGGCCAGGACCGCCACTGGAACCCTCGTACGGAGTGGGTATCGGCACGTGGACAACTGTACGTCCGGTGTTCGGAGTACAAACGACACCATGCCGACCACCGCCGACGCGATCACCACCCCCGACGGGGTCTGTCCGGTGACCCTGGCCGTCCCCGACGGTGCGGGACCGTGGCCGGGGGTCGTGATGTACGCCGATGCCGGCGGTGCGCGACCCGCCCTACGGGAGATGGCGGCGCGACTGGCGGCGCTGGGCTACGTCGTGCTGCTGCCCGACGTGTATTACCGCCACGGGGCGTGGGCGCCCTTCGACATGACGACCGTCTTCGCCGACGAGGGAGAGCGCGGCCGACTGTTCGGGCTGATGAAGTCCGTTACGCCCGAGGTCATGGCCGCCGACGCGCGGGCATTCTTCGACTACCTGGTGTCCCGTCCGGAGGTGACCGGAGACCGGTTCGGCGTCACCGGCTACTGCATGGGCGGCAAGACGGCGGTCATAGTGGCCGGACATGTGCCCGACCGGGTGGCCGCGGCGTTGTCCTTTCACGGCGGCGGACTGGTCACCGACGGCCTCGACAGCCCGCACCTGCTGGCCGACCGGATCGAGGCGGCGGTGTACATCGGCGGGGCCCAGGATGATCCGTCCTATACCGCGCAGGACGCCGCCCGCCTCGACGCCGCCCTGACCCACGCCGGCGTGGTCCACCTGATGGAGTGGTATCCGGCGCAACACGGGTTCGCCGTCACCGACAACGCCCCGTACGACGCGGCCGCGGCCGATCGGCACTGGCAGGCGATGGCGGACTTTTTCGGCGCGCACCTGCGATCCTGAACTATCGGCGGTGGCGCAACTCGCTAAGCGCGCGAATGATCCCGCGGCATGCGTAAAACCCGACAAGCGCGGAGAGCACCAGCAGGACGATGAACATCGGCAGCCAGTTGGTCCGCTCGTGCGGAATGTTCCACCAGACGAGCGTGAAGAGCACCGCACAGAGGAACACCACAAAATCGCGCCAGTTCCCCTTGTAGGAGGCCGCGACCTGAATCAGATCGCGGCTCTTCTCGGTGCTGATGATGAGGTCCTGGATCCGCCGGTTGATGCTGGCCTCGAGTTCGGCCCGCAGTCGAGCGTTCTCCGGCGGGATCTTGTCGAGCAGTTCGATATCGGACCTGATCATGCCGCGGAAGTCCGGGCCCTTGAGTCCGCCCGCGATGACACCCACGAGCGCTCCCCCGGCGATCGGGGCGGCTCCCAGCGCAATATCGGCAATTCCAGTCATGAAACCTCACTTCATCAGCAGCGCGGCCAGCGTGCCACCCAGTTCGGAGGCCCGTCGCCGGGTATCGGGACCGACCAAGCCGGTCACGCACAGCGGCACGGCGGCCGGACGCAGGCCCAGGCCGGTCGCGATCCGCTGCACGGACGACACCGCGCCGGCGGTGTCGTCGTTGCCGTGTACCCACAAACCGTAAGGGCGGTCGCGGACGTGGTCCAAAACCGGGTAGTACACGGTGTCGAAGAAATGCTTGAGCGCACCGGACATGTACCCGAAGTTCGCCGGGGTGCCGAACAGGTAGCCGTCGGCGTCGAGCACGTCGGGGACGGTGGCGGCCAGCGCCGGACGCGCGACGACCTCCACCCCGTCGATAGCCGGGTCCGAGGCGCCGGCGAGGACCGCTTCGAGCAGTTCGCGGGTGGCCGGCGACGGGGTGTGGTGAACGACCAGGAGGCGGGTCACCGGCGCTCCAACTCGACGGCGCGGCGCATCGCCTCCCGGGCGCGGCCCCGGTCACCGGCGTAGTCGTATGCCCGGGCCACCCGATACCAGCGCTGCCAGTTCTCCGGGTCGGCCTCGAGTTCGGTCCGCACCCGGGCGAACAGTTCGTCGGCGGCCTCGCGCTGGATCCGCCCGGACGGAGTGCGGGGCAGCCCGGAGACGTCGACGTCCATCCCATCCGCTTGCGCCAGCCGGGCCAGACGTTGGTGCGACAGCCCGGCGCGCAGCGTCGCCAGCATTACCCAGGCGCCGATCACCGGCAGGCCCAGCACCCCGACGCCGAGGGCGACCGCCGCCGGCGTGCCGGTGCGCAGCAGTGCGATAGCGGTTTGGGCGAGCATCGCGAAGTAGACCAGCAGCGCCAGGCACAGGAACCCGATCAACAGCAGGACGCGCAACGCCCCGTTCACAAGTCCAGCAGCGGTTCGATACCGATGGTCAGACCCGGCCGGGCCGCGATCGCACGGACCGCCAGCAGCACGCCGGGCACAAACGAGGTGCGGTCCATGCTGTCGTGACGGATGGTCAGCGTCTCGCCCATGGTCCCGAACAGCACCTCCTGATGGGCGACCAATCCGCTGACCCGCACCGAGTGCACCGGGATGCCGTCGACGTCGGCGCCGCGGGCGCCGGGCAGTCCGGTGCTGGTGGCATCGGGGTTGGGCGGCAGTCCTTTTCGGGCCGCGGCGATCAGCCGGGCGGTCCGGGTGGCGGTGCCGGACGGCGCGTCGGCCTTCTGCGGATGGTGCAGTTCGATGACTTCCGCGGATTCAAAGAAGCGGGCCGCCTTCTGCGCGAAGTACATCGACAGCACGGCACCGATCGCGAAGTTCGGGGCGATCAGCACCCCCGTCGAGGGACTGTCTGCCAGCCACTGCGATACCCGCTCCAGACGTTCGTCGGTGAACCCGGTGGTGCCGACCACCGCATGGATGCCGTTGGCGATCAGGAATTCAAGGTTGTCCATCACGACATCGGGGTGGGTGAAGTCGATGACGGCCTCGGTGGCGCACTCGGTCAGCAGACTCATCGGGTCGCCGGCGTCCACCTCTGCGCTCAGTTCCAGGTCGGTGGCAGCGCGCACGGCGGCGCACATCGCGGTTCCGACTTTGCCCTTGGCGCCGAGGACTCCTACTCGCATGAAGGCAGGATAGTCAGTCCCAGGAGTAGCCGAACTCCGCGAGTTCGCGATGGCAGATCCTTTCGACCAGCTGCCTGTCAGCATCGGAAAGCACATCGCGGTAGGGGCGGCGATCCTTGCGCCAGCCGCTCTTCGTCCGGATCTGGGAGATGTCGATCGGTCCGGGTAAGCCGATCCGCTCGGAGATCATCCGCAGATCGTCCTCAAGGGATTCGTATCGGCCGACGTGGTCGACGATCACCGCCGGCCCTTCGGCGTACAGCGGCCAGTTCGACAGCACACCCTCCGAGCGATCCATCAGGAACTCACCGATGGTGGGAACCTTGGCGCCCCGGCGTTCCCACAACGGCAGTTCCCAGTAGTACTGGCTGATCACCCGGTCGAAGGGGTTGCGCTCGACGGTGAACGTCACGTAGTCCTGCCAGGAGTCGCCGAGAAGGTCCCGGGCCAGCACGGCTGGGCTGTGGTTGTCGAGCGTGATCGCCTCCCCGTGGCCGGACACCGCGGTGAAGTTCTGCGGTCCGCGGTAGCCGAGGTTCTGCCGCACCTGCTCATCGCGCGCGACGATCCCGGTGATGACGTCATCGGGCCCGCAGAACTTCGACAGTGCGATTTCGATGCTCGTCGACGCCGTCTTGCGCGTCTTGACGTAGACGAAGTGGTGCCGGTGGCTGATGATCAAGGCCCCAACTTTACAGCGGGGACGCCCCCCGCAGATGCTCGAAGATCAGCGAGGTCTGGGTGCCGGCGACGTCGGCATCGGCGTTGAGATTGTCGACCACGAACGATCGCAGATCGTCGGTGTCCCGGGCCGCCACATGGATGAGGAAGTCATCGGCGCCGGCCAGGAAGTACACATCAATCACCTGGGGTCGACGGCGAATCTGCGCGACGAACCCCCGGATCCTGCCGCGGGCCCCCGCCTGTAACCGCACCGCGATCATCGCCTGCAGGGGCAGACCGATCGCCGCCGGGTCGACGTCGGCGTAGAAGCCGCGGATGACGCCGAGATCCTGGAGTCGACGGACCCGCCCGTGGCAGGTCGACGGCGCGATCCCGACAGCCTCGGCCAGCGCACTGTTCGATATCCGGGCGTCGGAATGCAGGATCGTCAGGACCCGGCGGTCGACGTCATCGAGGTCGACCGGCCGAAGATCCTTCGGCACATCCCGGACCAAGGACCCTGTGGCTGTCTTTTGTTCGGGCATACCGCGACTTTAGCGAATCTTTGTCGGCCTTATCACCAACCGCCCGCCAATTCTTCACACTATAGAGAACATTCCGCCTGAACGAGGAGCCAGTGTGCGCGTCGGTGTCCCCACTGAGATCAAGAACAACGAATACCGGGTTGCCATCACCCCGGCCGGGGTGAGCGAACTGGTCCGCCGCGGCCACGACGTGTTGATCCAGGCCGGCGCCGGAAACGGGTCGGCGATCACCGATGCCGACTTCACCTCCGCGGGCGCGACGATCCTCGACACCGCCGAACAGGTGTGGGCCGATGCGGATCTGCTGCTGAAGGTGAAGGAGCCGATCGAGCCGGAATACAGCCGGATGCGCAAGGGGCAGGTGCTGTTCACCTACCTGCACCTGGCAGCCTCGCGGCCCTGTACCGACGCCCTGCTCGCCTCGGGCACGACGTCGATCGCCTACGAGACCGTGCAGACCGCAGACGGGGCGCTGCCTCTGCTGGCGCCGATGAGCGAGGTCGCCGGCCGACTGTCGGCCCAAGTCGGTGCTTACCACCTGATGCGCACCCAGGGAGGTCGAGGTGTCCTGATGGGCGGCGTACCCGGCGTGGCTCCGGCGGTGGTCGTCGTGATCGGCGGCGGCATGGCGGGCGACAATGCCGCTGCGGTGGCCTGGGGTATGGGCGCGCACGTCACCGTGTTCGACCTCAACGTCAACACGCTGCGCAAGATCGACGCGGAGTACGGCGGCGCCATTGAGACCCGCTACTCCTCGCGGCTGGATCTGGAGAATGCCGTCAAGCAGGCCGACCTGGTGATCGGTGCGGTCCTGGTGCCCGGGGCGAAGGCCCCGAAACTGGTCACCAACGACACCGTCGCGCAGATGAAGCCCGGCGCCGTCTTGGTCGACATTGCCATCGACCAGGGCGGCTGTTTCGAGGACTCAAGGCCCACCACCCATGACGACCCGACCTTCACGGTGCACGAGTCGGTGTTCTACTGCGTGGCGAACATGCCGGGCGCGGTACCGCGGACGTCGACGTACGCCTTGACCAATGCGACCATGCCCTACGTGCTCAAGCTTGCCGACAAGGGCTGGCAGGGGGCCTGCTTCTCCGACGCGGCTCTGGCGAAGGGGCTGTCCACCCACGACGGCCAACTGCTGAACGCCGAAGTCGCCCGCGACCTGGATCTTCGCTACACGGATCCGGCGGGCCTGCTCGCCTAACCCCGGCCCAGGAGCGTCGGCAGCACCAGGGCCGTCACCTCGGCGATCAGCGACTGCAGAGCCGCCGCCGCCGGGTTGTCGCTTCGTGTTCTCGTCATGACCGACAGCAGGATCCGTTCACCGGCGGGTCCGTAGGCGATACCGACGTCATTGGTGCTGGCATAGTCCCCGGCCCCGGTCTTGTCGGCGGAGGTCCAGTCCGCCGGCAGGCCGGCCCGCATGCTGCGTGCCGAGGTCATGGTGCCGCGCATCCATTCATCGAGTTGCCGGCGGTGTGTGTCGTCGAGCACCGTCCCGGTCAGCAGGGTCCGGATCCCGCCGCCCAGAGCGCGCGGGGTGCTGGTGTCCCGGGGATCGCCCGGCAGTGCGGTGTTGAGGTCGGTCTCCCAGCGGTCGAGCCTGGTCTGCTCGTCGCCGATCAGCCGGGCGAACGCGGTGATCGCGGGCGGTCCACCGACTCTGGCGAGCAGCAGGTTCGCAGCGGTGTTGTCGCTCTGTTGCAGCGCGGCGGCGCATAGCGTCCCCAGCGGAACAGGTCCGCCCGCCTCCCGCTCCGTCACGGGCGAATGCGGTTGCAACGCAGCGGGATTCACTACGATCGTGTCGGTGAGCCGGAGTTCGCCCGTTTGCGCAGCGTGGAGCACCCGGGCCGCGAGATACGCCTTGAAGGTCGAGCACAGCGCGAACGGGTCGGCCTCGCGGTGGCTGACGGTCCGATCGCTGTCGAGATTGGCGCCGTAGAGACCGACGAGGGCATCGTATCTATGCTCGAGCGCCCCGATACGCGTCTCGATCGGCGGCAGTGGCTCGGCGGGATCGCTCAAGTTCGGATCCGCCGGGGCTGGGCGCCCGCACGCCGCGACAACGGCGGCGGTGGACAGCAGCAGATGACGCCGCGACAACGTCATCGGCAGCTTCTCTCTCCGAGTGCGGTGACGATGCGCGCAGCCGATCCCCCGCCGATGTCCCGCCAGGCGGTGCCGGCCCACAGACTTGTGGCCTGTGGGTCGCCGGCGGCGACCGCCGCCGCCCTGATGGGGCCGGTGATCTGGTGTACCTGGGGGTACCCCAGTGGGGCGATCGCGTCGTAACGCCCGGTGAAATCGTTGGCGAGGCTGCGCGCGTGGCGGCCGGTGAAACACGGCGTGACGACGGTGGCGCTGAACTCACTGCCGGACAACGCGGCCCGATGAACGGGATTGGTTGCGGCCTCATCGCAGAGCAGTAGTGCGGTGCCCACCTGCGCGGCCACCGCTCCCCCGGCCAGCACCCGGGCCACCGCGGCCGCGTCTCCGATGCCACCCGCGGCCACCACCGGAACACCGGCACCCACCGTGACGGTGAGCAGCGCACCCAGCGGAGCCTTCGGTGGCCGTCGGTCAGGGGCGAACACGCTGCGGTGCCCGCCGGCCTCCGGCCCTTGGGCGACCAGCGCGCCGGCCCCGGCAGCCAAGGACTGCTCGGCTTCGGATCTGCTCGTAACGGTCACCAACGTCAGGATTCCGAGCTCGCGCAGCCGGGACAGGACCGCTGCGGGCGGGCAGCCGAAGGTGAAGGACACCGCTTCCGGCCTGGTGTCTGCGACGACCTCCAGCTTGGCCTCCCAGGCATCGTCGTCGTGACGCGGGACACCCGGTTCGACCCCGAAACGCCTGGCCAGCGGCAGCAGCGCCCGACGGTACGCGTCAAGTTCGCCAGCGCTCGCGGTGCACTGCTGCGGGACGAAGATGTTGACACCGACTGGCCCGGGAGTGATCGCCCGGGTCTGCGCGATATCGGCGGCCAATCGTTCGGCGGTGAGATAACCCGCCGCCAGGAACCCGAGCCCGCCGGCCTCCGAAACCGCCGCCGCCAGTCGCGGCGTGCCAGGTCCGCCGGCCATCGGCGCCCCGAGCAGCGGAACGGCCAGGTCGCTCAGGCTCAGCATGGACGCCTCAGCCGGCGATCGCGCGCAACGGTGCGGGAAGTGAGCGCTTGCTCCGGTGCGGGCCGAGGACAGCGGCGCCGTAACTGCCGGCGAGCACCCGCCGGGCCACCGCGTTGACCTCCTCGACAGTCACCTTGTCGATGTGCGCCAGGGTGTCGTCGATACTGCGGTACTCGCCGTGGTTGAGTTCGCTACGGCCAAGCCTGTTCATCCGTGAGGCAGAGTCCTCCAATCCGAGAATCAAACCCCCGCGGATCGAACCCTTGGCGATCCGGCACTCGTCCGCGGTGATGCCGTCACGTGTGACCGCCCCGAGGACCTCGGTGGTCACCCGCGCGACCTCGCCGAACCGCTCCGGCAGGCAGGCCGCATAGACGGAGAGCGCTCCGCCATCGGCGAAGGTGTCGACCGCGGAGTACACCGAATAGGCCAGACCGCGGGACTCCCTGATCTCCTGAAAGAGCCGCGAACTCAGGCCACCGCCCAGAGCGGTGTTGAGTACCGCCAGCGCCCAGCGGTGCTCCCAGCGCCGCCCCGGCACCCGGACCCCGAGGCTGAGGTGGGTCTGCTCGCTGTCGCGATGAACGAGGTCCAGCCGCGGCCGGCCGGCAACCCGGCCGGTGCCCTTGCGCGGTGCCTGCGGGGTTCGGCCATGCACCAGTCGGTGGCCGAAGTATTCCCGCACCAGGCTCACCACATTCCGGTGGTCGACGTTCCCGGCTACCGCGACGACCATCCGATCGGGGACGTAGCGGCGAACGTGGAACGAGCGCAACTGACTGCGGGTCATCGCCGAGACGGAGTCAACGCTGCCGATCACCGGACGGCCCACCGGATGGTCCCCGAACATCGACGCCAGAAAAACGTCACCGAGGGTGTCCTCGGGATCGTCGTCGCGCATGGCGATCTCTTCGAGCACCACGTCCCGCTCGACCTCGACGTCGTCGGGAGCGCAGACCCCGTTGAGAACGACGTCGGCGACCAGGTCGACCGCCAACTCGAGGTCCTCATCGAGAACGTGAGCGTAGTAGCAGGTGTGCTCACGAGAGGTGAAGGCGTTGAGTTCGCCGCCGACGGCGTCGACCGCCTGGGCGATCTCCACCGAGGTACGTGTCGGGGTGGCCTTGAACAGCAGGTGTTCCAGGAAGTGCGCCGCCCCGGCGACGGTGGGGCCTTCATCGCGGGAACCGACGTTGACCCACACCCCGATTGACGCCGAGCGGACGGACGGCACGTACTCGGTAACCACGCGCAAACCGCCCGGGAGAACAGTGCGATTCACCGTGGCCGGAGCGCCCTTGGGACTCCGGCCACGGCGAAGCGATGCACCGCCGGGTTTAGCTGCCTGCGGTCGCGGCATCAGCCGGCTGGGGCCTCCGCCGGGGCGGCCTGCGCGTCATCGGCGACCGGAACCAGCGAGATCTTGCCCCGGTTGTCGATATCGGCGATCTCCACCCGCAGCTTGTCACCGACCGTGCAGACGTCCTCAACCTTGTTGATCCGCTTGCCCTTACCCAGCTTGGAGATGTGGACCAGACCGTCGCGGCCGGGCAGCAGCGAAACAAATGCCCCGAAGTCGGTGATCTTCACCACCGTTCCGAGGAACCGCTCGCCGATCTTGGGCAGCTGCGGATTGGCGATGGCATTGATCCGGTCGATCGCCGCCTGCGCGGACGGGCCGTCGGTGGCACCGACGAACACGGTGCCGTCGTCCTCGATGGAGATCTGCGCCCCGGTCTCCTCGGTGATCGCGTTGATCATCTTGCCCTTGGGCCCGATGACCTCGCCGATCTTGTCGATCGGAATCTTGATGGCGGTGACGCGGGGCGCATACGGGCTCATCTCGTCCGGGCCGTCGATGGCCTCGGCCATCACTTCGAGAATCGCCAGGCGGGCGTCCTTGGCCTGGGCCAGAGCGCCGGCCAGCACCTTCGACGGGATGCCGTCGAGCTTGGTGTCCAACTGCAGCGCGGTGACGAATTCCTTGGTGCCGGCGACCTTGAAGTCCATGTCGCCGAAGGCGTCCTCCGCGCCGAGGATGTCGGTCAGCGCGACATACCGGGTCTCGCCGTCCACCTGATCGGACACCAGGCCCATCGCGATACCGGCAACCGGGGCCTTCAGCGGCACACCCGCATTGAGCAACGCCAGGGTGGACGCGCAGACCGAGCCCATCGAGGTGGAGCCGTTGGACCCCAGCGCCTCGGACACCTGCCGGATGGCGTAGGGGAAGTCCTCGATGCTGGGCAGCACCGGCATCAGGGCACGCTCGGCGAGTGCGCCGTGGCCGATCTCGCGGCGCTTGGGCGACCCGACGCGGCCGGTCTCACCGGTCGAGTACGGCGGGAAGTTGTAGTGGTGCATGTAGCGCTTGGAGGTTTCCGGACCCAACGAGTCGATCTGCTGGGCCATCTTGACCATGTCGAGAGTGGTGACGCCGAGAATCTGCGTCTCGCCGCGCTCGAAGAGGGCGCTGCCGTGCGCCCGCGGGATCACGGCGACCTCAGCGCTCAGCGCGCGGATATCGGTGACGCCGCGCCCGTCGATGCGGAAGTGATCGGTCAGAATGCGCTGGCGGACCAGCTTCTTGGTCAGCGAGCGGAACGCTGCGCCGATCTCCTTCTCACGGCCCGCGAAGTTCTCCGCCAACTGGCCGAGAACCTCAGCCTTGATCTCGTCGGTGCGGTCGTTGCGCTCCTGCTTGCCCGCGATCGACAAGGCCTGCGCCAGGGACTCCTCGGCGGCATGGGAAACCGCCGCGTAGACGTCGTCGGCGTAATCCGGGAAAACCGGATAGTCCGCGGTCTCCTTGGCCGCCTTCTCCGCCAGGGCGCTCTGGGTCGCGCACAAGGTGGCGATGAACGGCTTGGCCGCCTCGAGGCCCTCGGCGACCACGGCCTCGGTCGGTGCCTGCGCGCCGCCGGCGATCATCTCGACGACCTTGTCGGTGGCCTCGGCCTCGACCATCATGATCGCGACGTCCCCGCCGTGCACGACGCGGCCGGCGACGACCATGTCGAAGACCGCGCTCTCGAGCTGCTCGACGGTGGGGAACGCCACCCACTGGTTGTTGATCAGCGCCACTCGGACCGCACCGACCGGGCCGGAGAAGGGCAGGCCCGCGATCTGAGTGGAAGCCGACGCGGCGTTGATCGCCAGCACGTCGTAGAGCTCATTGGGATCCAGGCTCATCACGGTGACGACGACCTGAATCTCGTTACGCAGACCCGAGACGAACGACGGGCGCAGCGGCCGGTCGATCAGCCGGCAGGTCAGGATGGCGTCGGTGGACGGCCGGCCCTCCCGCCGGAAGAACGAGCCGGGGATGCGGCCCGCGGCGTACATCCGCTCCTCGACGTCGACGGTCAGCGGGAAGAAGTCGAAGTGTTCCTTCGGGCTCCTGCCGGCGGTCGTCGCCGACAGCAGCATGGTCTCGTCATCGAGGTATGCGACGACGGAGCCCGCCGCCTGCTGGGCCAGCCGACCGGCCTCGAACCGGATGGTGCGGGTGCCGAAGCTCCCATTGTCGATCGTGGCGGTGGCTTCGAAAACGCCCTCGTCGATTTCAGCGACAGACATTCGTCCGTACAGCCTTTCTGCAGTTCACTGGTTTTAGCGTCGCCACAGTGAACTCGACCGATGCCGAGCGCAGAACCTGCCCGGATACGGCTGCGGCCGTCGATCGAAGCGGCCGGGGGGAGTCCTCCCGGCAGCCACTACCGAAGACCGCCCGATCGGGGCAAGCCTCGCTGGGAGACGCAGGTCATGTGCCGCGGCGCGGCCATGACCAAAATGATGTTACACGGCGGCCGGGACGCCCCGGCCCTACCGCACGGGTGCGATCAGCGGCGCAGGCCGAGGCGTTCGATCAGCGAACGGTAACGCTCGACGTCAACCTGGGCCACGTACTTGAGCAGACGCCGACGACGGCCGACGAGCAGCAGCAGGCCGCGCCGCGAGTGGTGATCGTGCTTGTGCATCTTCAGATGCTCGGTGAGATCGGAGATGCGCTTGGTCAACATCGCCACCTGGGCCTCCGGCGAACCGGTGTCGGTGTCATGCAGACCGTAGCTGCCCAGGATTTCTTTCTTCTGCTCGGCGGTCAGCGCCATTGCAATACTCCATCTGTTTCAGTGCCGCGAAAAGAAAATGAGGCACGGCCGCCGCGGACCGCAGCACGTGCCGGACGGAGCTTACGGGTTCAGGCCTGGGCTGCCAAAATCGTCCGCGCCCGGCCCGTATCGCGGTGCATCGCCTCGATCAGGTCGTCGACCGACCCGAACTTGACCTGGCCGCGGAGCCGGGACACGAAATCCACGGCGACGTGCTGGCCGTAGAGGTCGGCGGAAGTGTCGAGAACAAAGGCCTCGACGGTGCGGGTACGCCCGGAGAACGTCGGGTTGGTGCCGACCGAGACCGCCGCGGGATACCGCTGCCCGGGGATCATGGAACCGGTTCCCGGACTCTCGGCGGCAGCAGGGCCGAGGACGGTGAACCACGCGGCGTAGACGCCATCGGCGGGAATCGCCGAATACAGCGGAGGCGCGATGTTGGCGGTCGGGTAGCCGAGGTTCCGACCCCTGCCGTCACCGCGAACCACCACGCCCTCAACCCGGTGCGGGCGGCCCAGCGCCTCCTCCGCGGCGACCACATCACCGGCGTCGACACAGGCCCGGATATAGGTCGATGAGTAGGTGACGGTTTCGGTGGGATGCCGTTCGACGACCAGCGACACCGACTCGACCGAGAATCCGAACCGCTCACCGGCAGTGCGCAGCGTGGCAACGGTCCCTGCGGCCTTCTTGCCGAAGGTGAAGTTCTCACCCACCACCACGTCAAGGACGTGCAACCGCTCGACCAGCAGTTCGTGGATGTAGCGGTCAGGGGTGAGCTTCATGAAGTCGGTGGTGAACGGCATCACCAGGAAGACGTCGATACCGAGTTGCTCGGCAAGCTCGGCTCGTCGAGTCAACGTGGTCAGCTGGGCGGGATGGCTGCCCGGGAACACCACTTCCATCGGGTGCGGATCGAAGGTCATCAGCACCGTGGGAACACCGCGGGTCCGGCCGGCCTTGACAGCTCGCGCGATCAGTTCGGCGTGTCCGCGGTGGACACCGTCGAAGACCCCGATCGTCAGGACGCAGCGACCCCAGTCCGTGGGGACGTCGTCTTGCCCGCGCCAGCGCTGCACGTGCCCAAGCCTAATGGCGGGTCAGCACGTCAGAGTGCATGGTCGACGTCAGTGGCGTAGACGCCGAGCAGGTCGCGGCTGGAGACGATGCCGGCCAGCTCGCCGTCGCGCTCAACCAGCAGATGGCGGATCTCACGATCAGTCATCCGGATCGCGGCTTCCTCCACCGTGTCGTCAGCTTCGCACCACACCAGCGAGGTGCTGGCGATATCGCGGGCGAGCACCGCACCCGGGTCCCGCCCACCGGCGACGACACGGACGACGTCACGCTCACTGACCAGAGCAGTGGGACGCTCCTCGTCGCCGACAATGACGGCACCGATGTTCTTGTCCGCGATGGCCTTGGCGACGTCGGCCACAGACGCGTCCGTGGCCACCCGGACTACCCCGCCTCCGATGAGCGTGTCGATGGCAGTCGCGGCGGCGGGAACAGACTTCTTCTTCATGCCTCCATCGTCGCACCCTCCTCAGAGAACCCCACCCTGCATCGTCGCCGGGCCCACCCAACAGCCCGACTCCTCCTCAGAGAACCCCACCCTGCATCGTCGCCGGGCCCACCCAACAGCCCGGCTCCTCCTCAGAGAACCCCACCCCGCATCGTCGCCGGGCGGATCACCACGACGGATTTCGTTGCAGCACCACGGTCCTCCAACAGCGCGATGACCCGCCCCTCGGGATCGGCGGCGGCCCAGACCCCGTCGACCCCGGCAGCCGCCAGCGGACGTCCGTGGCTGGCGTCGTCCGCCTGCGCGGCAGTGATGTCGCGGCGCGGGAACGCCAGCAGGCAGGCCTCGTCGAGGGTGTAGCTCAGCCGGGGGTGCTCGGCGAGTTGGTCGAGGGTGCGGGCCTGATCCAGTCCGAAGCACCCCACCCGGGTCCGGCGCAGCGCGGTCAGGTGCCCCCCTACTCCCAGCATCTCCCCCAGATCGCGGGCCAGTGCCCGGATATAGGTGCCCGACGAGCAATCGACCTCGACGTCGAGGTCGGTGAACGACCCCGCGCGCCGCATCTCGAGCAGGGCGAACCGGTCAATCCGGACCGTCCGGGCCGGAAGCTCCACATCCTGGCCCTCTCGCACCAACTGGTAGGCGCGTTTGCCGCCGACCTTGACGGCGCTGACCGCTGAGGGCCGCTGATTGATCTGCCCGCGCAGCCCGGCGATCCCCGCCAGAATCGCGTCCTCGGACACGGATCCTGCGGGAATGTCCTGCAGCACGTCACCTTCTGCGTCTTCAGTGGTGGTTGTCCGGCCGAGTCGGATCGTCGCGGAATACGACTTCGCGGTGGCGGTCAGCAGACCGAGGATCTTGGTGGCCCGTTCGACACCAACGACCAGCACGCCGGTGGCCATCGGATCCAGCGTCCCGG
>JAUPLT010000089.1 GCA_030836785.1 Actinomycetota bacterium | reverse complement strand
TCGCCCACCACGTCGTGGAGACCACCTTCCTGGGCACCTCCACCGGGATTCGCCGCCGCTTCACCCAGCCGACCGGGTCGGTGGAGATCAACGCCAAGCGTGGCGGCGCCAGCGCGTGGGCCGGAGTCAGCACGCCGTGGTTCGCCGATGTTCCGGTGCCGGTCATGTTGTCCGACCTGTCGACACGGCTGGGCTGGGCTGGGCGAACCGTCGAACTCCCGGCGGGCCGCTACGAGACCCTGATGCCGCCGTCCACGGTGGCCGACATGATGATCTACCTCGGTTGGTCGATGGAGGGCCGCGGCGCGCAGGAGGGCCGTACCGCGCTGTCCGCCCCCGGTGGCGGCACCCGGGTGGGGGAGCGACTCAGCGAACTGCCGTTGACCCTGTACTCCGACCCGTCCGCATCCGGACTGGAATGTGCGCCGTTCGTCCACGCCGCCAGCAGTTCCGAGCGGGCCTCGGTCTTCGACAACGGGATGGGCATCGACCGGGTGGACTGGATCCGGGACGGCACGGTGAATTCCCTGGTGTATTCGCGTGCCGCCGCCGCCGAGTTCGGCACCACCGCGGCGGTCCCGGCGGACAACCTGCTGATGACCGGTGGGAGTGCCGGCCTTGCCGATATGGTGGCGCGCACTGAGCGCGGCCTGCTGCTGACCACGTTGTGGTACATCCGCACCGTCGATCCGACCACGCTGCTGCTGACCGGGCTGACCCGGGACGGGGTGTACCTGATCGAGGACGGCGAGGTCACCGCTGCCGTCAACAACTTCCGCTTCAACGAGAGCCCACTGGACCTGCTGCGCCGCGCCACCGAGGCCGGGGTCGCTGAGCAGACGTTGCCCCGAGAGTGGGGTGACTGGGCCACCCGGGCGGTGATGCCCACTCTGCGGATCCCGGACTTTCACATGTCGTCGGTCAGCCAGGCGCAATGACGCCCCGCCATCGTTAGCTACAGCAGGGATTTCGCCCGGCCGAGTTCACCTCTTGTTCACTTTGACGGCCAATTCGTGCCCACGGAGGCCGTTTCGGCAATACCGTTTCGGCCATGCTCGAGGTATCTGAGGTTGGCAACAAGATCAGCAAAGAGGAGTACAAGGCGGCGATCCCCGAACTCCGGTTGGGTCTGATCAATGCGCAGTACGACCTTCACAAGGCGGACTTTCCGGTCATCATCTGGATCGCCGGCGACGACCGGTTGGCCGCCAACGCGCTGGTCAATCGACTCAACGAGTGGCTGGACTCACGGTTCGTCGAGACCCGCGTGTTCGCTGAGCCCACCGACGAGGAGCATCAGCGTCCGGCGCTGTGGCGGCTGTGGCGGTCGTTGCCGCCCAAGGGGCGCGCCTCGTTCTTCGTCGGCGGGATGATGCGGGCCGCCGGCCAGCGTGTGACGGGGGAGATCGGCGAACCGGAGTTCTCCACCTGGCTGCGGCACCTTTCGCAGTTGCAGAACGCACTGGTGGCAGATGGGGTGCTGATACTGAAGTTCTTCCTGCACACCCCGGCAAGGATTCAGAAGCGCAAACTCCGGGAGGCCGAGAAGCACCCGGAACTCGGCTGGCAGGTCGATCAGCGCGACTGGGCGGCTCTGGAAAGCCTCGGGCCGGTGCTGCCGGTCGCCGAACGGATCCTGCGCGAGACCAGCGTGCCGGGGGCCCCGTGGACCATCGTGGAGTCGACCGACGACCGGTATCGGGACCTGACTGTCGCGCGGACCATCCTGTCCGCCATCACGACCCGGCTGGAACAGCCCAAACAGGCCGCGCCGGCGCTGGCCGACACGGTGTTCGGCGACGCCGACACCGAGGCGAACGTGCTCTCCGGAATCGACCTGACCCAGTCCTTGACCCGTGACGAGTACCGCAGGCAACTGGCCAAGCAGCAGGGCAAGCTGCGCAGGCTGTCGATCGAGGCGCGCAAGCGCGGAATCAGCACCGTTTTGGCATTCGAAGGTTGGGACGCCGCCGGAAAGGGCGGCGTGATCCGGCGCGTTACCGGGGCACTGGAGGCCGGCGACTACCGCGTCATACCGGTGGCCGCGCCGACCGAGGACGAGCGCAAGTATCACTACCTGTGGCGGTTCTGGCGTGACCTGCCGGCGGCCGGAAAGTTCGTGATCTTCGACCGCACCTGGTACGGCCGGGTGCTCGTCGAGCGACTGGAAGGGTTCGCATCCCCGGCCGAATGGCAGCGGGCTTACGACGAGATCAACGACTTCGAGGCGCAGTTGGTGGAGCGCGGCTATTACGTCGCCAAGTTCTGGCTGCACATCTCACCGGAGGAGCAGTTGGCGCGCTTCAAAGCCCGCGAGGAGACCGCCTACAAGCAGCACAAGATCACCGAAGAGGACTATCGCAACCGGGAGAGGTGGCACGAGTACGTCACCGCGGTGGACCAGAAGATCCTGCGGACCACCTCCGAGGGCGCAAAGTGGCACGTGATCCCGGCCAACGACAAGTACTTCGCCCGGATCGCCACGCTGAAGGCCATCAACAAGGGCTTGGCGCGCAGGCTCCGGCTGCCCTGAGATCGCGTATCGTCGTCTGGTGTTCAGGGGGCGGTAGCTCAGTTGGTTAGAGCCGTGGACTCATAATCCATTGGTCGCGGGTTCGAGCCCCGCCCGCCCTACTAGTTCCTGATGAATCCGGTTCCTTCCCACTGTGACGCAGATCAGTCAACGTTTATTCATCGTTTATGTCCACGGAGGTCCAGCAGGCGTAGATCCGTGGGGTGCCGATCGGCAACTTTGGGAATGGATACGACCAGCTCGGACTCCGGGCCCGATACAGGCTTGTTAACGGCAGCAAGAGCGGCCCTGAGCAGGACTTATCGGATTCCAAGCCGTTTGCCCAGGCTCCGCTATTGATTATGTATTACGCGCGTAATGCATTGAGGTGTGCCGGTTGATTGGGCCTTCAGCGGCTTCGGTCCTGACGGTCATCACTTACGTCATGGACGGTGTCGCGCACGGCGCGAGTGCATGGAAGTCGAACAGCCGCGATCGCCGCTATTACCGCCTAGGAGGCCCCGATGAGTGACGAGACCGCCGACAAGCTCGCCGCAATCGCGGCCGACGCCGAAGCAGCCGAGGTCGATCAGACTGACCGCCCCATCCCGGAACATGTCACGGTCAGCCGGCCCAACCGCGCTCGAAGCAAGGTTCTTCAGGTTCGCCTCAACCCCGATGAGTTCGAAGCGATCGAACGGATCGCAGCAGACCGTGGCCTACCGCCTTCGACCGTGGCCCGCGAACGCCTGCTAGCGATGATCCGTGAGGACCAGGGGGGAGAGGCTGACGTCGCCACCGTGCTCGTTGACGTCGCAGATCAGCTCCGGGCCGTCGCCACACGCATGAACCCCAACGCAGTCGGGGCATGAGGGCTCTTCGAAGTTAATTGTCCTAAAGTCAAAGTCCAAGAAGATTTGACGTTTACTGTATCCTGGGCCGGAATGTCAAAGTCCAGTCAAGTTGGGCTTTCGTTGGAGTTAGCTGCTGAAGTGGGCCGATAGGAGGGTGCGCGAAGGAATGAAGACGTCCATGCCGCCTCCGACGCTTGCTCGTGTGATGGACGATCTCGCTAACGACGCCAAGCGGCTGCTCGATCTCATCTCAAAGACTGGGGACGATGACGAGTACCTACCCTGGGACAAGCTACGGTACAAAACCCCACCCGCAGGTCTGACCCACGAGGAGTGGTGGGCCGGCTTGAAGTTGCGGCGGCGGTCCAACCTTCGCTACTTGCCGCTGGAGATGATCGACGGTCGGCAGATCAGTTACGCACTTCCCGATATGGTGCTGCGCGAGTTGGACTACGTCGCGCAACGCGCGAGCGGTCAGATCCTTTTGCCCGAGCAGGTGATGTCCAAAACGTCGCGCGACAAGTACGTGATCCAGTCGCTCGTCGAGGAAGCCATCAGCTCAAGCCAGCTTGAGGGAGCCTCGACGACGCGCCGTGAAGCGCGCAGGATGCTGGCGTACGGGGAGGCGCCGAAGGACCGAAGCCAACAAATGATCCTCAACAACTACCGCGCGATGCAGTTCATCCGCGAGATCAGGGACGAGCCGTTTACCCCGGAGCGGGTCTGCGAAGTCCACCGAATCGTCACGGAAAAGACCCTCGACAATCCGGATGCTGCCGGCCGAATCCAAACCAACCCCGATCCCGCCGATCGAGTGAAGATCCTCGACGAAGAGGATCGGCTTCTTCATCAGCCTCCGCCTGTCGACCAGTTGCCGGATCGTCTGGAGAAGCTGTGCGCCTTCGCCAATGCCAGCGGCGATTCGACTCCCTACGTCCCCGCGGTCGTTCGGGCGCTGACCGTCCACTTCATGATGGGCTATGACCACTACTTCGAAGATGGGAACGGCCGCACCGCGAGGGCGCTCTTTTATTGGAGCATGCTCAAGCAGGGCTACTGGCTCACAGAGCATTTGGCGATCTCGCTGATCTTGAAGGAGGCGCCCGCCAGGTACGCCAGATCATTCATTTACACCGAACAGGACGAGGGTGACCTGACCTACTTTCTGCTCTACCACCTCGACGTGATCAGGCGCGCCTTGCTCGCATTAGACGAATACCTGAACAGGAAGTCTCTCGAGTTGATGCGTACGCGGGCCCTGATCGTCGGCGGTCCAGGCGGGTTCAACCATCGCCAGGTGGCCCTACTGCAATCGGCTACTCGAAACCCCTCGAATTACTACACTGCCGAATCCCACATGAACTACCACGCGGTGTCCAAGCAGACTGCCCGTAACGATTTGTACGACCTCGAGCGGCGAGGTCTGCTCGAGCGAACGAAGATCAGTCGGCAATTTGCGTGGGTCCCGAAAAGTGACATGTTCCTAGCTCGGCCAGCGACTTTTCATCCATGATTCGCGCAGGCATTGGCTTGTTGAGCTCGTAGTAAATGGCCGCGCGCGTATGCCCATCCACGATGTACAGCTTCCCGCTGCCGTCCCGCCAAAGCTTGGCCTCGTAGTTCTCGCGGATCGGAACATCTCCACGTGCGACCATTTCGACGATGCAGAGATCTACCGTTTCGACACAGGCGTTGAGTGGCGTCCGTGCCGGAAGTGTTTCGATTTGCAACGTCTTCCACTTGCCATCGCTTACCGCTTTCGCCCGCGCAATGACATTCGAGTTAACCGCGTCGTAGTGCATACCGTAGGCGCTAGTGCTAACGGTCATTTCTTCCCCTCCATCCCCACCGACGCGGCGGTTGTCCTCATCTGAAGCCTCAAGTCGCCTGTCGGCCCCTTTTCTGCCCAGAGAGCCTACGAATCCCGCTGCGCCGACCCGTTAGCTCCCTGGCATGTAGTCGGGCACTTGCGCCTGGCAGCGGTCGCGGAAATCGGCAGCGGGTTGCCGGATCGCCTGAATCTCGTTCTGTACCTGTGGATTTGACTGCCCGTAGGCGACGATTGCGTCACGCATCTGGTCGCGGGGCATGCCCTTGAGGCTGGTGAAGAAGGCGTTGACGTCGGGATGGGTCAACAAGTAGACGCCCATGCCGGCGTTGACACCCGACATCACCATGGAGAGGTCGCCCGCCGTGCAGTTCGGAGGGTCAGCTTGGGCGGTGGCCGCTATTCCGAGAGCCGCTGCGGCGGCGATCACGCCGGCTCCGATGAGGCGTCGAAACATCATTGGGTTCTCCTAACAAACGAGGGGTCGGAAGGTTTGAGTTTGGGTCTGCCGGTCTGGGAGGCGGGTCAACGCGGACGGATACCGCCACCCCCGCCCGGTCCACCTGGTCCACCGGGTCCACCTGGTCCGCCGATTCCACCGGGTCCACCGGGTCCACCGCCGGGGCGGATCGGCCAGTAGACATCGACGCCAAAGTTGTCGTCGCAGTACCACGGGTCAGCGCAGTAGGACGGGTAGACAGGTGCTGCAGAGGGCGGTGTCGGGCCGCCGCCCCGGACCTGCCCGTCCGCACAGATGGTCGCGTAACCGGCGCTCGTGCAGTCTGCTGAGGCCGGTGGTGCGAACGTAACCCCGAAGGGGATTGCTAGGGCAGCTAGCCCGGCGACGATGTACCTCTCGCGAAGCATGTCCAGCGCCTTTCGTTCTACTAACCCAAGGCGGAATCGGAATCCGCTGCAGGTAGCAGTGTGGCACGTGGGTGGACGCCCCCGCTTTGAGCCGGTTCACACTTCGCTGCAGCTAGAGTCATGCCCCGTGGACTGGCCTCTGATAGGCCGCACCGAGGAGATGCGTGTCGCCGCCGATGCGCTCGGGGGTGGGGCGGATTACGCGGGTGTGGTGATCGTCGGGCGGGCCGGGGTGGGCAAGACCCGTCTGGCCCGCGAGGCCGTCGCCGCGGCAGCCGGGCCCGGCTGGTGTGTTTTTCCGGTTACCGCGACAGCAGCCGCGCGGGGGATTCCGCTCGGCGCGTTCGCGCAGTGGATGGGCCATAGCGGGGGCCAGCAGGTCAACGTCGTCGTCTCCGTCATCGACGCGATGATCGCCGCGGCCGGCGATTCGCGGATGCTGGTGACAGTCGACGACGCCCATCTGCTCGATGACGTGTCGGCTTTCGTCGTGCACCAGCTGGTCCGCCGCCGGCTGGCGACGGTCATCACCACCGTGCGGGCGAGCCGGTCCGTGCCCGAGACACTGAGTGCGCTGTGGAAAGACGGTCTGCTGCGTCGGCTGGATCTCCAGCCGTTGTCCCGCACCCAGTGCGACACCCTGGTGGAATCAGCACTCGGGGGACCGCTGAGCGGTGCAGCGTGCCAACGGATGTTCGACCTGACGCGAGGCAACGTGCTGTTTCTGCGCGAGTTGGTCAAGCAGGAGATGGACGCGGGTCGGTTGACCGCGGAGGCCGGGCAATGGTGTTGGACCGGGGACATGTCGGCGTCTCCGACGCTGGTGGACCTGGTGGAACTGTCGATCGGCTCCGCGCCTGCGGACGTCCTGGAGGTCGTGGACCTTGTCACTGTCGCCGAGCCTCTTGAGTTGGGCTGCCTGACCGCATTGGCCGACCCGGCGGTGGTCGAAGAGGCCGAGCGCCGGGAACTGATCACGGTGGCCGACAGCGGGATGGTTCGCGTGGTGCATCC
>JAUPLT010000088.1 GCA_030836785.1 Actinomycetota bacterium | reverse complement strand
GGCCGCGACGGCCCGGGCCTCGCGGTGCACAAACGCGCCGTGCAGGGCCGCGCGGTTCTCGAAGTAGCGGTACAGCGTCGCGCGGGAACAGCCGGCCGCGCGGGCTATGTCCTGCATCTCCACGGCATCCACGCCGCGTTCGGCGAACAGTTCCCCGGCGGCGTGCAGGATGCGCGCGCTGTCCACGGTCAGCCCGTCTGGACCGGCACCGTCAGGGGCCGGCGCACGTAACTGCCTGGCGCCCAGACGATCCCGGCTTCGTCCACCTCGAAATCGGGACACCGGGTGATTAACTCGGTCAGCGCGACCCGCGACTGCATTCGGGCGGCCGCGGCGCCCAGACAGTGATGCGCTCCATGGCTGAAGGTCAGGATGTTGCGCGGGCGGCGGCGAATGTCGAGCGAGTCGGCGTCCGGCCCGTACTGGCGTTCGTCGCGGTTGGCCGAACCGTAGAGCAGGAGCGCCTTACGGCCCGCCGGGATGGTGCGGCCCTCGATCGTCACCTCCCGGGTGGTGGTGCGGGCCAGGCCCTGAACCGGTGAGGTGAGTCGCAGAAACTCCTCGACGGCGTCGGAGATCAGGTCCGGTTCGGCGGCCAGCATTCGTCGTTGGTCCGGGTTGCGGTGCAGCAATTGCACTGCGCCGCCGAGCAATCCGGTGGTGGTGTCGTTGCCGCCGGTGACCATGGTGAAGGTGAAGGCCAGGATGGACAGTGTTCCCGCCACGTCGCCGTCGGCGCCGACCCCGGCGGCCACCAGATGTGACACCGTGTCGTCGCCCGGATCGAGGCGGCGGCGTTCGATCAGTTCGGTGAAGTAGGCCACCATCGAGGTCAGGGCCTCGGTGGCGCCGAGTAGACCGCCCGGTGCGGTGCTGGCCGCGACGATCGCCTCGGTCCAGCCGTCGAATTGGTTCCGGTCGGTATCCGGTACGCCGAGGTAGTGCGCCACCACCATCGACGGAAGGGGCTTGAACAATTCGGCGACGATGTCCCCGCCGCCGGCGGCCCGTAGCCGTTCGATGCGCTCGATGACGAACTCCCGAACCTTCGGTTCGACGGCCTCAACCTGGCGTGGGGTGAACCCGCGTGACACCAGTTTGCGGAACTCGGTGTGCGCCGGCGGATCCTGCATCACCATGGGCGGGTTGTCCTGGAGTCCGATGAGTTCCAGTTCGCCGTAGTTGACCGTGAGCCCCTGGGCGGAGGAGAACGTCTGGTGGTCACGGGCGGCGGCCCAGACGTCGGCGTGGCGGGACAGCACCCAGTAGTCGTGTTCGGGGTTGTCCGGCACGACATGGTGCACCGGGTCGCGGTCACGAAGCGCGGTGTACATCGGCCAGGGGTCGGCCCAGGTGGGACCGCCGCGCAGTTCGAACGCGCCGTGAGACAAATCAGTGCTCATGTCTCATGTTTACCGTCGATTGAGGAACCTTGCAGACGAATGTCGAGTGGACCTCTGCGTGGCTCCTCACTCGGCGGCCGATGTTGTGTGGCGGCCGATGTCATGTCGCGGTGGATGCCGTCAGATCACCGCGCCGGGGTTGAGGATCCCGTCCGGATCCAGCGCGGCCTTGATGCGCCGGTTCAGTTCCATGGCCTCCGGCCCCAGCTGTCCTGCCAGCCATGGCTTCTTCAGCCGGCCTACGCCGTGCTCCCCGGTGATGGTGCCGCCGAGTCCGATCGCGAGGTCCATGATGTCGCCGAAGGCCTTGTGAGCCCGCGCCGTCATGGCCGGGTCGGCGGGGTTGTAGACGATCAACGGGTGGGTGTTGCCGTCGCCGGCGTGGGCGATCACCGAGATGGTCAGTCCGGCCTCGTCAGCGATCGCGGCCACCCCGCTCACCAGATCGGCCAGCGCGGGCAGTGGCACCCCGACGTCCTCCAGCAGCAGCGAACCCTTGGCCTCCACCGCCGGGATGGCGAAGCGGCGGGCCGCCACGAACGCTTCGCCCTCCACCGGATCGGATGTCGAGAAGCATTCGGTGGCACCGGCCCGCTCGAACACCGCCGCCATGAATTCGGCGTCCTCGGCCCCCGCGGCGCCGCGGTCGTCGGATGCGGCCACCATCATCGCCGCCGCGCCGCGGTCCAGGCCCATCCGCAGCTTGTCCTCGACCGCGTTGATGGCGACGGCGTCCATGAACTCCAGCATTGACGGGCGGATTCTTCCGGTGATCTCCACCACCGAGTTCGCCGCGGCCTGAACCGAATCGAAGGTGGCGACCACCGTGGCCGCGGTGTGCTGTTGGGGGAGCAGTCGCAGCGTCACCTCGGTGATCACCCCGAGAGTGCCCTCGCTGCCGACGAACAGCTTGGTCAGGCTCAGCCCGGCGACGTCCTTCAGGCGTGGTCCGCCCAGACGCACCGCGGTTCCGTCGGCCAGCACCACCTCCAGGCCGAGCACGTAATCCGTTGTCACGCCGTACTTCACGCAGCACAGGCCGCCGGCGTTGGTAGCGATGTTGCCGCCGATACTGCAGATCTCGTACGACGACGGGTCCGGGGGGTACCACAAACCGTGTTCCCCGACGGCCTTCTTCACCTCGGCGTTGTACAGGCCGGGCTGCACGACGGCGGTGCGGGTGACCGGGTCGACGGTGATGGCCCGCATCTTCTCGGTGCTCAGCACGATGCCGCCGTCCACGGCGGTCGCCCCGCCGGACAGCCCCGAACCGGCGCCGCGCGGCACCACCGGAATCCGGTGCGCGCTGGCCCAGCGCAGAACCGTCTGCACCTGGGCGGTGGTGGTCGGCCGAACAACCGCGAGGGGCGTCCCCGCGGACGGGTCCATGGCCCGGTCGTGGCGATAGGAGGCCACGATGTCGGGATCGGTGACGACGATGCCTGCTTCCGGCCCGTGTGTGTCGGGACGGTGTGTGTCGGGATGGTGTGTGTCGGGATGGTCGCCCAGTTCGGCGATCAGGGAAGCCAGCGCTGAGCTCACGGCGTCAATCGTAGGTCGGCGCGCCGAAGCGCCGGCGCAGGCGGCGATGCCGGTGGCGGAACAGGATCGGCACCGCCAGCCGATACAGCGCCCCGAGCGGAGCGATCCTGCCCCGCCAGCGCAGCCGGTCGGTGACGGTGCAGCCGCCGTCGAGTGGGCGGACCAGCCGCTCGTGTTCCCAGCAGGACTGGGTCAGCATCGCCGACTTCTCCAGGAATCGGTACCCGGGCCCGCGCTCGGCGATGGTGAGGTCGTCGAAATCCACCGGCAGCAGGCCGAAGAGCAGCAGCCAGCTCCGTCCCACCCGCCGGCCCAGCGGCAGGTCCGCGATGGTGGCGCCGGCCAGACCGGCCGGGACGGTCATCCGCAACAGCGGTTGGAGTTCGCCGTTGACGCCGCCCATATCGGTGGCGTGCTGCCACACCAGTTCAGCCGGGGCGGAAAGGTGCGTCGAGATCTCGAAGGAGTGCATCGCCACCGTTTTCCGCTCTGTGTTCATGTCGCCGTTCATGTCGCCCCTGTCACGGTGCCGGGGGAGTGCGGTCGAGATCCCGCAGTGCCGGAATCCACGGGCACAGCAGGCCGATCGCCACGATCGGCAATGCCAGTCCGAGGAATGCCACCCGCAAGCCGAAGCTGTCCACCAGCGGTCCGGCCAGCATGAAGCCCACCGGTCCGGCCGCATACGCCATCGAGGTCATCACCCCGACCACCCGACCACGCAGGTGCGCCGGGGCCCTGGTCTGCATCACGGAGTTGTAGATCGGGCCGATCGGGCCGTACACCAGGCCGACGACGGCCGACAGGGCCAGAATCAGCGGCAGCGGCGGCAGCAGCGAGATGACCACACTGGCGCCGCCGAAGGTGAGTACCGCGGTCACCACGGTGCCGCGCCGGCTGGCGAATTTCGACAGCACCGTCCAACTCAGCGCGCCGATCAGGCCGCCGATAGACAGCGCCATCAACACCCAGCCCAGTTGGGCGGGCTCGTTGCGGTCGGTGAAGTACTTGGGGAAGAGCACGCTTTCCATCGGCAGGTACAGCGCCGTCACCGCCAGGTCGATGAGGCCCAGGGTCCGCAGAACCTTGTTGTGCCACACGAACTTCAGGCCCTCGATCACCCCCGACAGCACACCTTCGGGGTGTTCGGTGCGGTCCGGGCGGCCGGCGCCGGGCAGTCGCAGCAGGGCCATCGTGAGGATCGAGCAGCCGAACGAGCCGGCGGTCACCCACATGGTGTTGATCCCGCCGATGGTGGCGATCAGCAGGCCGCCGATCCCGGGCCCGGTGATGTAGGCGAGGTTGAACACCGCCTCGTACACGCTGTTGGTCTTGTCCAGCGTCCAGCCGACCCGACCGGCCGCCTCGGGCAGCATGGACTGCCGCGCCGTCATCCCGCCCGGATCGAAGAACGCCCCCGCGGCTGCCAACCCGGCCAGTACCAGGGTGTTCAGCGCACCCACCCCCTGAGTGGCGGCCAGGATCGGGATCGCCGCGACCGAGGTCGCCGACATCAGATCGGCCAGAATGGCCACCCGGCGTCGCCCCAGGAAGTCGACGGCGGTGCCGGCCACCAGGGTGGCGAACAGCAGGGGCAGCGTCGCCGCTGCGGCCACCACCGAGGCGTCGGTGGCGTTACCGGTGCGCTGCAGCACCAGCCACGGGAAGGCCACCATCGAGATACCGTTGGCCGCCGCGGACAGGAACGCCGATGTGAGAATCAGCAGCGCCGGACCGCGGGACGTGGTCATTGCAGGCAGCATAGATTCGATGACGTTCGATCCGCACCGCTGTTCGCACCCGCGCACCGGGGCGCAGTTCGCCTCCCCGGTTCCGCCCGGGACCGGCTGGCCTGGCGATCCGGCCACCGCCGAAACATCGATCGCCCGGGACGCTGAGGATGTCGCACGCCTGGCCGCCGCGGTGACCGATATCGAGACCCTCGATGCCGAGGTGAGTGTCTGTCACGCCTGCCCGCGACTGGTGGCGTGGCGCGCTGCGGCCGCGACGGTGAAGCGGCGGGCCTATGCCGACCAGCCGTACTGGGGACGGCCGGTCACCGGCTGGGGTTCGGCGCGGCCGCGCATCCTGGTGCTGGGCCTGGCTCCGGCCGCGCACGGCGGCAACCGGACCGGCCGGGTGTTCACCGGTGACCGCTCCGGTGATCAACTGTTCGCCGCGCTGCACCGCTGCGGTCTGGTGAACTCGCCCGTCAGTGTCGACGCCGCCGATGGTTTGTCCACCAACGAGATTCGGGTGTTGGCCGCGGTGCGCTGCGCCCCGCCCGGCAATGCGCCGAGCCCTGCCGAACGGGTGGCGTGCGAACCGTGGCTTGTTGCCGAGTGGCGGCTGGTAGCCCCGTCGGTCCGGGTGGTGGTCGCGCTCGGCGGCTTCGCCTGGCAGGCCGCGATCCGGCTGTTGGGGCACGGCGGCGGGGCGCGCCCGAAATTCGGTCACGGTACGGCGGTGGTGCTGCCGTCGGGGGTGGCACTGCTGGGTTGCTACCACCCCAGCCAGCAGAACATGTTCACCGGGCGGCTGACGCCGGCCATGCTTGACGACGTGTTCAGGACGGCCGCCGAGCTTGCCGGACCGGGCGGGACGGCCGAACTACGGTAGCGCCGCCAGCGCTTCCCGTAACCGCCGTCCGTTGGTCTCCCGGTCCGGGTCGCGGCGCAGCAGCATGCCTTTGACGAACGACAGTTTGTCGCCGTCGCGGCGCGGCACCACGTGCAGGTGGATGTGAAACACCGTCTGGAACGCGGACTTACCGTCGTTGATCGCCAGGTTTGTTCCGGTGGCGCCGAGTC
>JAUPLT010000087.1 GCA_030836785.1 Actinomycetota bacterium | reverse complement strand
GGGGGCGGGAACGGCAGCGTGATCGGCGGGAGCCCCGGAATCTCGATGATCGTGACATCCGGGGGTGGCGGCGGAGGCGGCGGAGGCGGCGCGTCGAAGTTGCCGTTGCCGGGTGGGCTGTAGACCGGCGGTGGTGGCGCCGGGGCGATCCCGGAACTCGTGTTGATGGTGATCGTCGAGCCGGGCATGGCCTGGCCGGTGGGCGTCGTCCCCACCACCACACCGCTGGCCGCCCAACTGGGGATCGGGGTGGGCTGGTCGGCGACCTGGAATCCGGCTGCGGTGATCCGCCTCTTCGCGGCATCGAGATTCAGGCCCTGAACAGACGGCACCGAAGCGCCGGGTACACCGTCCACGTAGCGAGGTTCGGTGGGCGGCAGTGCCACGGGTCCGAAGTCCGTCGCGATCGGGTTCATCGCCAAGAACCAGGTCTGCGCCGGTGACGTGCCGCCGTACAAGTTGCCCGCACCGCCGCACTTCCGCAGCGGGAACGCGCACAGCGCCGCAGGCTTGGGGGAGTCGTCAAAGACATAACTCGCCGCGGCGAGTTGATTGGTATAGCCGAGGAATGCCGCGGATCGGTGCGACTCGGTAGTGCCGGTCTTGCCGGCCATCGGCAGACCCCAGCCCACCGACCCGGCAGCCGCGGCCCCGGTTCCCATCGTGGTGTCCTTCGACATCGCGACCGTCAGCGCGTTGGCCAACCCCTCGGGAACAGCCTGCTCGCAGGTGGGCGTCGGCAGTGCGACCTCGTTACCGCGGCGGTCGAACACCTTCTCGATCGGGCTGGGCGGACACCACATCCCACCGGACGCGAGGGTAGCGGCGACATTGGCCAACTCCAACGGGTTGACTTCGAACGGACCGAGGGTGAACGAACCGATGTTCGCCCGCTTGACGTAGTCAGCCAGACTCTCGTCGCTCTTGGGCACGTAGTCGCGCGCCGTTCCCGGCTCCGCGTAGGAACGCAGTCCCAATCGCACCGCCATATCGACCGTCCGGCCGACGCCGACCTGCTGGATCAGTTTGGCAAAGGCGGTGTTCGGTGACAGCGCCAGTGCCTCGGACATACTCATCGGGCTGCGATAACCGGAGCCGTTCTTCACACACCAGGCCTTGGGCGGACAGCCCGGGGTGTTGCTCTCCCCCAGCCCGACCCCCTGAAACGTGGCCGGCACGTCGAGTGGCGCATTGATCCCCATGCCCATCTCCAGCGCGGCGGCACTGGTGAAGATCTTGAACACCGACCCGGCCCCGTCGCCGACGAGTGTGAACGGCTGCGGCTGGACCGTCTCTCCCCGTTCGAGCCTGAGCCCGTACGTGCGGTTATCGCCCATTGCCAGCACCGGGTGGGCGTCCCGGCCCGGCTTGATCACGCTCATCACGCTGGCGACACTGTCGAGCGTGGGGCTGGCCACGGTGTTGATCGCCTTCTTCACGCTGTCCTGGACCGTCGGGTCCAGGGTGGTCTTGATGAGATAGCCGTTGCGGGCGATGTCCTCCTCGCTGATTCCCGCCTTGGCCAGGTACTCGAGGGCGTAGTCGCAGAAGAAGGCGCGGTCCCCGGCCGCGATGCAGCCCTGAGGTACCGCACTGGGCCGGGGCAGCACCCCCAGCGGCTGCTCTCGTGCGGCCCGCAAGTCGTCGGCGTACTCGGGCAGATTCTGAATCATCGTGTCCAGCACCAGGTTCCGACGTTCGAGCGCACCCTCGGGATTGGTGTACGGATTCAGCGCACTGGTCGACTGCACCAGTCCGGCCAGCAAGGCGGCCTGCTGCCAGTTCAGATCGGCGGCGTTGATTCCGAAGTAGGTGCGGGCGGCGTCCTGAATGCCGTAGGCGCCGTTGCCGAACGGCACGAGATTGAGATACCGGGTGAGGATCTCCGGCTTGGTCAGCGTCTTGGACAGGGCAAGCGCCATCCGGATCTCCCGCAGCTTGCGCGTCGGGGTGGTCTCCACCGCCGCCTGCCGCTCGGCTTCGGTCCTGGCGTTGACCAGCAGGTTGAAGTTCTTGACGTACTGCTGCTCGATCGTCGATCCGCCGCGGGTGTCCACCGCCCCCTTGAGGTAGCCCGCCAGCCCGGTGAGCGTGCCCTGCAGGTCCACACCGTTGTGTTCGGCGAACCGCTTGTCCTCAATGGAGACGATCGCCAGTTTCATGGTGTCGGCGATACGTTCCGTCGGCACCTGGAAGCGCCGCTGAAGGTAGATCCACGCGATAGTGTTCCCGGCCGCATCCACCATCGTCGACACCGCGGGAACATCACCGTCAAGGATGGCCTCGGAGTCCTGTTCCACCGACTCCGAGGCGGTGTTACTCACCACCCCGGCGCCGCCGACGAACGGGAACAGCAACCCCGCGGTCAGCACCCCGGCCAGCAGACAGAACAGCGCCATCCGGACAACGGTCGGCCGCGCAGGAGGGTACTGCTCCGACATTCCGCTCACACTAGGCGCATCGCCGGGGTGGCCACGACGCGGGGTGATACCCATTCCGGGGCGATGTGCCGGACGCTCCGGCGCACGCACCGGTCAGTCGGCCGCGACGACGACGATCCCGTCCTCATCGCTGAACACGATCTCCCCCGGAGCAAAGTTCACTCCGCCGAAGCTCACCACCACATCGCGCTCCCCCGCTCCGGTCTTGGAACTCTTGCGCGGGTTGGTGCCGAGCGCCTTGATACCGATATCCAGCGTGCGCAGCGTGGCTGCGTCCCGCACCGCCCCGTGCAGGATCAGTCCGGACCAGCCGTTGGCCCGGGCCAGTTCGGCGATGACGTCGCCAACCAGCGCACTGTGCAGGGAACCGGCACCATCGACGACCAGAACCCGGCCGTCCCCGGGCTCCGAGAGCACGGATTTGAGCAGGGCGTTGTCCTGGAGGCAGCGCACCGTGCTGACGGGCCCGGCGAACTGCCGCCGGCCGCCGTACTGGCCGAACTGCAGATCGCAACTACGCACCCCGGCCCCGATGTCATCGACCAGGTCAGCAGTCGCACGGAACTCGACGACCACCCGCTAGCCCCGCCGTATCCGGCGCGCCAGCATTACAAGGAGGATGACCGCGGCCAAGCCGAGGGCGACCACGAGAGGCCGGTTGCCGTGTTCGCCGGCTGGGTCGGGCGGGGTGACGAACGACGGGAGCGCGCGCGGCGCCTGAGCGGCGGGGAGCGCGGCATGTGGCCGCGCGGCCTCAATCGCCGGCGCTTCGGGCCTGGCCTCCAAGGCCGGCGGCGGCGCCTTCTGCGCCGGCGCTTTCTCTACCGGCGCCTTCTTGACCGGCGGCGTCTTCGCCGGAGGGGATGTATCCACCGGCGCAGATGCCTTCACCGGCGGCTTGGCGGTCACATTCTTCGCTGGCAGCTTCTGCGGACCCGCCTGCTTCGTCCCCGCATTGCTGGCCGGAGCCTTCTTTGCGGGAGCCTTCTTTGCGGGAGCCTTCTGTGCCGGAGCCTTCTTGGCGGGAGCTTTCTTTGCGGGAGCCTTCTGCGCCGGAGCCTTCTGCGCCGGAGCCTTCCTCGCGGCCGGTGCCGGCGAGGTCGCGGGCGGCTTCGGTCCGGGCTCAGGCTGCTCGACAGGACCGTGTGGATCTGTCATGTGAACGCTCCTTCTCCAGCTTCTCCAGCACCGTCCGACGCCAACTCGAGGACTCTCGCTGCGCTCGCCTCATCATGCCAGCGGCCGATCCTGTACCCGCAGGCAGTCACGATCGTCGGCGCAACGTCCACCCCGCCGCGGCGATCGCCAGCAGGCCGGCCCCGAGCGCCAACGGCCACAGCGGGATTCGCCCCGAAGGAGACTGGGTCGATGCGGCCGGACCGGGCGTTCCCGCACTCGGCACCGTCACCGTGAACGACCACGATCCGGAAACCACGTGACCGTCCGCCGAGGTGACCCGGTAGTTCACGGTGTAAACGCCCGAGGGTCCCAACGGCCGCAACCCGACGCCGACGACCGCGCCGCGCACCTGCACGTTCCCCGCCGACCAGGTGTTCCGGTCCGGACCGATGACCGTCATCGCCGCGAATTCCGGCTGAAGCTCCTCGTTGAAGGTCGCGCTCACTCGTGCGGGGCCAGCGGACAGCGACGCATCCGCAGCCGGGTCCGCGGCGATCAACGCGGTGTGTGCGGCTGCAGGAACGGCCATCCCCAGCCACGCCGTTATCAGGAGCGTGGCGACGGCAAGAGCACTCAGCGCCGGCCGAAGGCCACGAGTCACCTCAGCGCACTCCCAATCGGGCGAGCAGATCGGCCTCGATACCGTCGAGTTGAGCGGAGATCGACTGCTGCGCGGTCCGTCGCGCCGGTCCAGGCATATTTTCCGCCGCTGTCACCGCGGCCGACAGCGCGGTCAGCCGCTCGGTCATCGCCGTCACGAACTGCTTGGTCTCGCCGTCCTTGGGCTTGTTCGCCGATAGCTGGCGCAGCGAATTCTCGGCTCCGGCGATCCGGGCCGATAGCCGACCGCCCTGCCCGGAGAATTGGCCGAGCTCCGTCAGTGGCACGCCAAGCCGGTCCGCCCGGCGCTCATCGATCACACCCCGCGCCGCAACCACCGCGCGGTACGCCACCGGCACCACCACCGGAGCCAGCAATCGAGAGACCGTCAACGTGCGCCGCACTCGGCTCGGCGCCAGCAGCCGGCCTTCTCGGGCGGTACGCAACTGCGCTTCAGCCACTTTCACCGCGGTGCGGTCGGCATCACGCTGAGCTCTGGCCTGCGCTCGGATCGCCTTGCTCTCGGAGCGCTCAGCGGCACGAATGCGTTTGGTCTCGTTCTTGGCCGCGAGCTTGGCCTCCATCTTGGCCTTGGCCTTGAGCGCACGCGCCTCGGCGCGTCGGGTCGCCCGGCTCTTCCGCTTGGTGAACAGGGCCATCGCGACTGCCTCCCGGGATTCTCGTCGAGGTCATCGTGGCCCGAGTCGGACCCGTTCGGGCCAATTCAAGCCAATCCAACGGCGATCCGCGAGAGATCGCGCGATCGGTGCGCTAAACCCTAGCGCCTACGAAAAAGCAGGGCTCCCGCCACCTGCGGATATGGGACAATCAGGGGTCTATCCGCAAACCCGGACGCCGCACGACGTCGGATAAGTCCCCGACGCCGCGAGGCGTGTCAACAAGTCGAGGAAGTCCGTCAGTGAACCGATCGCCCAGGAGCGCTTCGGTGATGTGCTGGACCATCGCCGGAAGCGCGCTGGTGGCGGCAGCGGGGCTGGTGCCCGCTGCGCCGGCATCCGCCGACGTCAGCGCCGGCGCAGGGGCCAACGGCGGTGCCATCGCGGACAACGCCGGCGCCATGGCGGACAACAAGACCTCGACGGGTGCCACCCGACGGACCTCCCGATCGGTCGACGGGGCCAATGCGCGCGGCCCTCGTAGAGTCCTCACGCCGGATCCCGTCAGCGAAGTCCCGGGCCGGAACGGCCGGGGCCCTGCGCTGATCCCCCGGGATGACACGAAGCCCGGACCCCGGCCGCAGCCCTGCCATCGCTGGCCGTACTGGCCACCATGGCCGCCGTTACCGGAGCCTGAAGTCGGCAACCGGAACGTCTTCGCCGGTGGGGCTCCTCCCGCTCCCGCAGCCCCGCCCGTCGCCGTCCTATCGTGGGCGTCCCCGTCCGCCGCATCGATAACACCCGCCGCAGCGGCCGGTCCAGCAGGCATGACAACCACCGCTCCGGGGGCCGCATCCGCGCCGAGTAGCGCGGCTCTCAACGGTGAGATACCCCCACGTAATGCGGTTCCGCTGCTCCCGACAGCAACACCGCCGCTGGCCCCGCCAGCAGCCGGGCCGGCGGTACCGGCGCGCGCGGCCCTACCACCTTCGGCGGTACTACCCCCCTCGTCAATGCTTCCCCAGGCAGAGGGCGTAGCCGAAGCCGTCCGGCAAGCCCTGCCCGGACTCGTCGGTCTGGCGGTGCTGACCGTCGGCGGCGGACTTCTGGGCTATCGGCAGGCCAAGGCGGGCTTTGCCCTGCGTGCCGCCGGAACTGCCAGGTACCTCCGGTGAACGGGCTCAGACCAGCGGTCGAGGCGGGTTAGATGCCCGCCCCGCGGCGAGTGACCAGGGCGGTGAACGAGGTTCTCGCGCTGGCGCCCGAACATGGAGTCGTGTCGGTGGGCGGACTGATCGCCGCCGTGGGCGCCGACCGTGGCCGGCCGATCGACATCACCACGGCGGAACTGCCGACGGGCGTGTCAGGTCAATGGCGCCAGTATGCGGACCGCGACGAGTTCCTCATCCAGGAAGGTCTGCCCACCGCGGAGCGCACCCTGGCCCACGAACTGGGGCACCTGGTTCTCGGGCACGACGGGATTCCGGTAACCGAACTCGCCCGCGACCAGGCCGTCGTAGCCAGTGACGACCTGATCAGCTATATGCTCAACCAGCGCACCGGCTGTCTGGGCCCCGCCGGGGACGACGCCGAACAGGAGGCCGAGGACTTCGCCGCCCTGGTGCTGTATCGCCTCGGCCGGCTGCCCAGTGATCGAGCGTCGATGGTGGCGGTCCGCCTCGGCGAGGCATTCGGTTGATCCTCTGGGTGATCGCGGGACTCCTCGCCCTCGCCACCGGGATGCGGATCGGGTGGGCACTGGTGAACCGCCAATCGGTGGTCAGCAGCGCAATGATCGTCGCCCTCGGCAGCCTGGCGGCGCTCGCGGCGTTGAACTGGCCACCGTTGACCCGGTTGGTCGACACGACCCTGAACCGGCCCAACATCTCTATCGGACTCAGCCAGTTGGCGCTGGTCGCTTCGGCCGCCGGAAGTTGCGTGATGATCACGTCGGTGTCGACGAGTCGACCGCCCGCGGCCGACCGTCGGCTGGCGGTGGCCCAGTACGGGATCGCGGTGGTCATAGCAGCAGTGAGCCTGGCACTGTTCCTGTCCGCCGGACCCGGACCTGACGTCACCCCACGCGAGTATCTCGACCACAACGTCGGCTCCGGTGCCGCATGGCTGGTCCCACTGTTGTACGTGATGTTGTGTATGACGCTGGTGTCGTGGGTGGGGGTGCGGCTGTCCAATCCCACGCGTCGCGGAAGAGCGCTCTTCCTCTTCAGCGCCGGGACGGCACTCATCGTGGCGACAGCCGGATTCTTTCTGATCCGCGCCGCCGGCGCCGGCCCACTGCCCGGAGTCGGTGCCGGCGCGACGCTGCTGCTGTGCGCGATGACAGTGGTCGCGACCGGATCCCTGTTGCCCTCGGTCGAGGACTGGGTCGGCGCACGCCGGGAGATGCGCATCATCGCTCCCCTGCAGCGCGACATGGAGAGACGTCATCCCGATGTCGGGATCGGTGTACGTCCTCGCGGTCCACTCATGTTCCGGGTTGCCGAGCGACTTTCGCTGATCTCCGACGCGCTCTATCTGGAGGCGACACGTGCCGGCCGGTCTGGCACCGGAGGGGACTGCGATCCAAGGACGAAAGTCGATATGACGGCGGACCCGGTCGAACAGGCGCAGGCTGTGGCGCGCTGGATTCTCGCCGGGCCCGAGGATACGTCGGCGTTCCCCGGCCGTGATTGGCTGCGCCAGCCAGCGGGCTATTCCGACCGGGACTGGATTCTGGAGATCGCCCGCCAATACCGCACGCTCAGCCGCGGCTAAGCCTCGAGTCGCTCCACCCGGCGCAACTCGTCAACCGTTTCGACGACCTTCTGCTGGGCTTCCGGTGACAACCCCACCGTGCGGGCCGCGATCCTGCGCACCCCTTCGTCGCGCATATGTGCCAGCCAGGTCAGCTCGCGGTCCATTTTCTCGTAGTAATCGTCATCGGTGAAGTACTCCGGCTTGATCCGGAAGAAGTTGGCCAGCGCGGTCATCGTTGCCGACGACGGGTTAGTACGGTTGCCGGATCGCAGCTGGGACAGGTACGGCGCGGACATCGTGATGCCTTCCGCCTTCAGTGCCGCGATGACTTCAGCGGAGGTGTGGGGGCCGCGACCCGGCGGGTAGACCGTTTCGAACAGCCGGTTCAACCGCGCTGCGAACGTTGTACTCATTTGTTTGGCCTCCCGAACCCAGCTGAGCGTATTTGCCCATCACGCATTTGCTGAATCATGGTAACCGGCCCGTCGCCGACAACCAAGCGCAAACTCTGATTTGACTAAGAAAATGCTGTTTTGGCCGCCCCGGCAATCAGGGCGCCAAGGGGTCTGTCCAGCGGATTCTGGCGGTTTACCGGGCAAAACACTATTCACCGACCAGTGGCCTCATTTGCAGTCCGCTAATCACCGCGGTTCGACAATTTCTTCGGAATAACCTATCTAGCAACTATGGTTTAGCTTAACTTTTACTGAGAAATACTTAGCTAAATATTTCTCAGTTTGCTCAGGCTGCGAGCAGCATGGCCAGAATGGCGGTGTCCGGATGACTGATCGGATCCACCCCGACCCGGCTGAGCATTCCGGTCACCGTTCCGTCGGCCTCAGCTTCCACCCATGCCGCACGGTGCTCGAGGCCCAGGTGCGGAAGGCCGGGCAGCAGTACGCATCCCGATGCCGCACCGGAGCACTCGGGCAGCGAGGGGGTGGTTTCCGACGGGGGATGCAGCATCATCAACGCCGGCGGCTGCTTACCTGCAAAATGCCCCGGCGGGACGGCGTTGTCTCCCACTACGGTGCCCTCGGCCAGCACGAGCCCCACCGTCCCCGGCTGCGCCCTCTCCGGCAGTTCCTCCCGGACACCGAAAATCGTTGTCGTTGAGAGCAGTCCGGGGACAGATGCCACCCGGACCGCAACCATCAACAACTGTGCCCACTCCTTGGTTGAGTTTGGCCAGCGACCCGACACCACGAACCCCCTCAGGGCGCCACGGGACTGGAAGGGGGCTACCTCGACGGGACGCCCTGCGCTGCTCTCCATCTCGCCTCCGCGGTGTTCATGACATGCGACACGACAGCGGGCCGGTAACGGAAAATGATGCGGCATCAGCCCATAGGTACGCAACAGATACACGCACTCCGCGTCGCAATCCCGCAGAAAGCCCGCAGACGACGAAGGCGCCACACCCCTGCGGGTGCGGCGCCTTCGCCAACGAAAGCTGAACTGCTAACCGAAGATCAGCCCCTTGGTCTTCGACATGGCTGCGGCATAGCGCGTCTGGACATCCTCCCAATTGACGACGTTCCAGAACGCCTTGACGTAGTCGGCCTTGACGTTCTTGTATTGCAGATAGAAGGCGTGCTCCCACATATCGACCTGCAGCAGCGGGATGACCCCCAGCGGAACGTTGGCCTGCTGGTCGTAAAGCTGGAACGTCAGCAGCTTGCCCCCGAGGCTGTCGTATCCCAGGACCGCCCAGCCGGACCCCTGCAGACCGTTGGCGGCCGCGGTGAACTGTGCGCGGAACTTGTCGAAGGACCCGAAGGCATCATAGATCGCTGCCGCGAGCTCGCCGGTCGGTTTGTCACCCCCGTTGGGGGACAAATTCTTCCACCAGATCGAGTGGTTGACATGGCCACCGAGATGGAAGGCCAGATTCTTCTCGTTCAGCAGGATGGCGCCGTGGTCATCGTTGGCCCGGGCCTCCTCCAACTTCGCCACTGCGTCGTTGACACCCTTGACGTAGGCGGCGTGATGCTTGCTGTGATGCAACTCGTTGATCTCGCCGGAGATGTGCGGCTCCAATGCGCCGTAGTCCCAATCCAAATCGGGCAGGGTGTAGTCAGCCACGGATTTCCTTCCTGATCGCGGTAGTCGAGCCTGTTGTCGTGCGATGGTCGAACGTCGTGCGTCGAACGTCGTGCGTCGAACGTCATGCGGTGGTGAAACGTAATGCGGTGCTCACGCAGAGTCGCGCGTGGGGAGCGCACCCTTCCCTAACATTGCTCCATCCCCGCAAACACCGCAAGAACGACCCCGGCCGTCAGGGGACCACAGCCACGAGCACGGGAACGGGACGGCGGGATGGACGCCGCGCAGCCCGGGGGCGTCAGAACAGCACGACGAGTGCGAGAACCCCTAACAGGATCAGCGCGATCACACCGGCCCGCATCGCGGCGACCATGTACGCCCTGCTGCACGCCGACGAATTCGCCGGCCAGGAAAAGTCCTGGGCGGCGCGGTGCGGTTCAGCCGGATGCGACGTCATTCAGGCGATCCCGACCTGACCACTCAACGGACCACCCCCGAGACAGAGCCAGTGAAATTGGTCACACCGACTGCGGATTTCGTGATCATAGCCGGTTTTCAGCGGTGGCCACAAAGCCGTCTCGGGCCGTCTTGGGGCCGTCTTGGGCCGTCTTGGGCCGTCGCGCCCAGCGACTCGGCAGCGTCAGTGGGCCTCCCAGTCGTGCCCTCCAGTCGCTGCCACCATTCCGACGCGGCGTGTCGCACGGCGAGTCCGCAGTAAGGATCCTCGGTTTACCCAATCCTCAGGATTCGCTCGGCCTGGATTATGATTTGATAACAAGGGCGTCACATTTTCGAGTTATCCCCAACTGGATGCCCGTAAAACGCCGGTCCGACCGACCTGGCGCGAGCGTGTCGGAACACCACCTGTGGATAAAGCT
>JAUPLT010000086.1 GCA_030836785.1 Actinomycetota bacterium | reverse complement strand
GCAGTTCATCGAGAAACTGTCCGTGGTGTCGATGGTCTCGTCGCAGTCCGCGAGTAGCCGCGGCGTGGCGGGAGCGACGGCGACAACCGCGATTGCCGGGGCCGCCAGTGCTGTCAGGACTGCCGCGGACAGGGCGGCACGCTGCAGAAAACTCATGTCGGCTCTCCCGGATTGTTGAGCGGAGAACCCAGGTTACGCCAACAGACCAGATGCCTGTTGTGATGCGGATTACACGATCAATTAACGGCTCCCCTAATATCCATAACCTACGGGTTAAGGAGCTTCGGTCATGTCACGTATCGCACTAGTCCCCCTCGATCGCCTCGCCGCACAGTTGACCAACTCCGCATGGGCCGTTGGTCGTGTCGGGGCCCTCGCCGCGGTGCTGGGTATCGGCGGCGTCTTCGGCGGCACCGCCGTTGCCACCGCTGAACCGGATCAGGCCAACGACGCCGCCTCGGGTTCCAGTGCGCAGACCGACGCGCGGGCCGGCGCCGACAACCGGCGCACCGCCTCGGGCAGGACGGCGTCCCAGCCGGCCGAGGCGGCGGACGGTACGTCGCGGGCGCCGGCAGGAGCGCTGGAGCGCCCCGGCCCCGATATCGCCCGCAGCCATGCCTCGCCGGCACTGCCGGCCGCGGCGACCTCTGCCGACCGCCCGGAGGGCGCCGTCACCCCCGTCGTGCCGAGTGCCGCTGCCGCCGTCTCGGCGCCGGTGATCTCCGCGCCGGTGTTGTCGGTGGCGCGTAACCAGGTCGACGCCCGCATCGCGCGACGGAGCGCGGTCAGCGCGGCACCGGTCCAGGTGCCGGTCGTCGTTCCCCCGGCAGTTCAGGACATCCCCCTGGTCGCGGCGCCCGCGGCTGCGCTGCCGGTTCAGATTCCATCGGCCGCCCGCAACCTGCTCGACGCGCTGAGTCCGCTGTTGGGCGGCGGCACCGGCGCGCCGATGGAATCGCCGATGGCCTGGGCGGGGCTGGCCGTTGCGCGCCGACTCGGCCGGCAGCCGGCTGCCCAGGCGGTGGTGGTCCCGGCGAGCGCCGCTGCGGTGCCGCCTGGTGCGGCCACCGCGGTCACGCCGACCATCACCAAGATCACCTGGGCGTGGGGCACCAACACCGCCATCCCGTTCAACCCCGCCACCGACAAGCTGGACTTCAGCTGGATGGGCGCCGGCAACTTCGACGTGACCGAGCAGTCCGGATCGACGCGCATCGCGATCGTGGGCAACAACCAGACCTACACACTGACCAACGTCGCCGTGCGGCAGTTGCAGATGAGCAACATCATCGCCTTGGACGCCGGGGCGCAGACCAAGTGGCAGAACCTGATCACCGCCGCCCAGAACACCGTCAGCACGCCGACGGTGTCGATTGCGAATGCCTCAGTGGCGGAGGGTAATTCGGGTAGCGCCGACCTGTCCTTCACCGTGTCGCTGTCCAAGGCCTCCGACAAGACCGTGACGGTGAACTATGCGACGGGTAACGGCACCGCGACGGCCGGGCAGGACTACACGGCGAAGTCGGGCACCGTCACCTTCGCCCCGGGGGTGGTCTCGCAGCAGGTGAAGGTCGCCGTGACCGGCGACGCTGCGGTGGAGTCCGACGAGACGCTGACCGTGGCACTGTCCGCCCCGACCAATGCGACGCTGGCGACCGCCAGTGCCACCGGCACGATCGTCAATGACGACACCCCACCGGTGGTCGTCACTCCGCCGACGGTGTCGATCGCCAATGCCTCTGTGGCGGAGGGCAATTCCGGCAACTCGGATCTGGCGTTCACCGTCACGCTCTCCAAGGCCTATGACAAGACCGTCACGGTGAACTATGCGACCGGCAACGGGACGGCGGTCGCCGGGCAGGACTACACGGCCAAGACGGGCACCGTCACCTTCGCACCCGGGGTGGTGTCTCAGCAGGTGACGGTTTCCGTCACCGGCGACACCGTCGTGGAGCCCAGCGAGACGCTTACCGTCGCGCTGTCCAGCCCGACGAACGCCACCCTGGCCACCGCCAGCGCGACTGGAACCATCCTCAACGATGACGCCGCCCCCGGTTCGGGCGGGAACCAGGCGCAATGGGGGAACGCCTTCTTCGCCCCGTACGTCGACATGGGCGGCTGGCCGGTGCCGGATCTGCTGAAGATCTCCCAGGCCACCGGGGCATCCCTGGTGACCGCGGCATTCTTGCAGGCCACTCCGGAGGGCAAGCTGGGCTGGGCGGGCCTGTCGTCGCTCACTCCCGGCGCCGCCAATGAGCAGGCCCAGGCCATCGACAAGTCCATCAGGGACTTCCAGGCTGCTGGCGGCGACGTGATGGTCTCGCTGGGCGGCGCGGCCGGGACCAGCCTGGCCCAGTCGTACGTGGCCCGGGGTCGCAGCGCCCAGGAACTGGCCAACGCCTACGCCGAGGTGATCGACACCTACGGTCTGAGCCACATCGACTTCGATATCGAAGGCTATGCGGTCGCCGATCCCGCCTCGATCGCGCTGAACAGCCAGGCGCTCGCGCTGCTGCAGCAGGCCAAGCCCGAGGTGAAGATCTGGTACACGCTGCCGGTGTTGCCGACCGGCCTGACCGCCGACGGTCTCAACGTGGTGGAGTCGGCCCTCAAGGCAGGCGTGAACCTGGCCGGCGTCAATGTGATGGCCATGGACTACGGCGAATCCGCCGCGCCCACCAGCGGACCCAACGCCCAGACCATGGGCACCTACGCGATTCGGGCCGCCGAGGGCACCTACGCCCAGCTCAGCTCGCTGTACGGCAAGTACGGCAAGACCTACGGCTACAGCCAACTGGGCGTCACCCCGATGATCGGGGTCAACGACGTGCTCACCGAGGTGTTCACCGCCGCCGACGCCCAGGCCCTGGAGGACTACTCCCGCGCCAAGGGTCTGGGAATGCTGTCGTTCTGGTCGGTCACCCGTGACAACCCGGGCTCTCTGGGCCAGGCCACCCCGACCGCGTCCGGCTTGAACCTGCCGGCGGGCAGCTTCAGCAACATCTTCAACGACTACGGCACCATCAACGTCGTCAACTACGGGTCCTCCGGCGGGGGAACCGGCGGCGGCACCGGTACGCCCGTCGAGGGCGGCACCACGACCGTCATTTCCTGGAAGTGGGGCACCAACACCGCGCTGGCCTTCGACCCCGCCAAGGACAAACTGGACTTCGGCTGGTTCCAGCCCGGCAACTTCGAGATCAGCGAGGTATCGGGTTCGACCCGGATCGCGATCGTCGGCAACAGTCAGACCTACACCCTCACCGGCGTGCCACTCGGGACGATGAGCACCGGCAACATCGTCGCGCTGGACCCGGCAACGGTGACGAAGTGGCAGAACGCCATCGCCGGAGCCGGTCAGTCTACGCCGGTCATCACACCCCCGACGGTTTCGGTAGCCAACGCAACTGTGTCCGAGGGCAATTCGGGCAGCGCCAACCTCGCCTTCACGGTGTCGCTGTCCAAGGCCCACGACAAGACCGTCACGGTGAACTACGCGACGGGCAACGGCACGGCGACCGCCGGGCAGGACTACACGGCCAAGACGGGCACCGTCACCTTCGCGCCCGGGGTGGTGTCCCAGCAGGTCACCGTCGCGGTCACCGGCGATACCGCGGTCGAGTCGAACGAGACCCTGACGGTGACGTTGTCCAACCCGTCCGGCGCCACCCTGGGTACGGTGACGGCGACCGGCACCATCACCAATGATGACACCGCACCGGGGCCGGTCGCTCCGCCGAGCGTGTCCGTGTCGAATGCCACTGTGGCCGAGGGCAATTCGGGGACGCGGAACCTGACCTTCACGGCCACTTTGTCTAAGGCCGCCACGACCGCCGTGAGTGTGAACTACGCGACGGCGAACGGCACCGCAACCGCAGGGCAGGACTACACGGCCACCTCCGGAACTCTTACGTTCGCCCCCGGGGTGGTCTCCCAGCAGGTCAACGTCGCAGTGACGGGTGACACCACGGTGGAGCCCAGTGAGACCCTGACGGTGGCGCTGTCCAACCCGTCCGGAGCCAGCCTGGGCACCGCTACGAGTACCGGCACCATCAGCAATGACGACAGTTCCACCGCGCCGCCGCCGGTGACGTCACTGCCGATCGCGATGACCGACAAGGTCGTGGCGGCCTACTTCCCGGAGTGGGGGATCTACGGTCGCAACTTCCAGGTCGCCGACATCCCGGGCGAGCAGGTCAACCACGTCATCTACTCGTTCCTGAACCTGACCAGCAGCGGGGAGGTGGCCCTCTACGACAGCTTCGCGGCCACCGAGAAGCGATTCGCCGCCAACGAGACGGTCTCCGGCGAGGCGGACCTGTGGTACTACCCGCCCAGTGACCCGCGGTCCACTCAGACGGTGTGGGGCAACTTCAACCAACTCGCCCAACTCAAGGAGAAGTACCCGCATATGCGGGTCAGCATCGCGATCGGCGGCTGGACGCTGTCCCAGCACTTCAGCACCGTGACCAGCACCGCGGCCGGCCGGGAGAAGATGGCCAATTCCATCGTGTCCTTCCTGACCACGTACCAGATGTTCGACGGTGTCGACTTCGACTGGGAGTACCCGGGCGGCGGCGGGCTGGACGGAAACTCGCAGAGCGCCGCCGACGGGGCGAACTACGCCGAACTGCTGAAGGTGGTGCGCACCAAACTCGATGCCCTGGAACAGCAGACCGGGCGCGAGTACGACATCTCGGTGGCGTCCCCGGCCGGCTACGACAAGATCGCCAACTTCAACCTGGCCGGGCTCGCCCCGAGCGTGGATTTCTTCAATGTGATGTCCTACGACTTCCACGGCACCTGGGAGACCACGACCGGTCACCAGTCGGCCTTCACCGGTGATCCGAACGGCTACGACATCGAGACGGCGATCGGGCTGTACCTGGCCGCCGGCGTCGATCCAGGCAAGATCGTGCTGGGTGCGCCGCTGTACACCCGGGGCTGGAGCGGTGTCGCCGACGGCGGTGACGGCGGATACCTGGAGCGGACCTCCGGGGCCGCGCCGGGCACCTTCGAAGCCGGTGTGTACGACTACAAGGACCTGCTGGCGCAGGTGCAGAACCCGGCCAACGGCTGGAAGCTGTACTGGGACGACAACGCCCAGGCGGCCTACGTCTACAACCCCAGCAAGGGGCTGTTCAGCTCCTTCGAGACGCCGACGTCGATCGCCCAGAAGGCCCAGTGGGCTGACGACCTCGGCCTGGGCGGGATGATGTTCTGGGATATCACCAACGACGCCGTGGGTTCGCCGGAGAGCCTGGTGAAGGCGGCCTACGACTCCCTGGTGCTGGGCCGCGACCTGGCGACGATCCGGTCCAACTCGGCCCTGAAGGGTGAGGCGATCGTCGGCGGTGACGGGCGGATCACGGCGCTGCCGACAGGGACGAACCTCTAGGACCCGCCAGGGTCCCAAAACAACGGACGCCGCCGGAAGCCTGATTCGGGCTTCCGGCAGCGTCCGGGTGGTTATGGCGGTGGCGGAGGGATTTGAACCCTCGGACGGGGGTTACCCGTCACACGCTTTCGAGGCGTGCTCCTTAGGCCGCTCGGACACGCCACCGCGAGCGATCTTACGGGTGGGTGTCCGGCTTACCCAAATCCCCCGACGTGCCTCACCTACTTTGAGCGCGTAGTCGATGGTGGTGCCTCACGTACTTTGAGCGCGTGGCTGGGAAGGCTTGCCCGGTGTGGAAGGCAAGATCGACATGGCCGCAAGACGGCAG
>JAUPLT010000085.1 GCA_030836785.1 Actinomycetota bacterium | reverse complement strand
CGCCGCGGGGACATTCTTGCGAGCGCCGGTGCCCTTGGTGCCGCGGCCGGCCGTCTTGCCCTTGGAGCCCTCGCCGCGACCGACGCGGGTCTTGGCCTTCTTCTCCCCGGGTGCGGGGCGCAGGTCGTGCAACTTGATGACACTCATGGCGATACCTCTTCAACCTCGACGAGGTGATGCACGACCTTGAGCAGCCCGCGAGTCTGCGGGTTGTCCTCGCGAATCACCGACTGGCGAATCTTGCGCAGGCCAAGCGTGCGCAGGGACTCACGCTGCTTCCAGCGCGCCCCAACAGTGCCGCGGACCTGGGTGATCTTCAGTTCGGCCATGACTATGCGCGTCCTTCCGCAGCCACGACGGCATGGCGTGCCTGCGCTTCGCTCTCCCGCCGCGCTTTGAGCATGCCCGCCGGCGCGACGTCTTCGATGGGCAGACCGCGACGTGCGGCCACCTCTTCGGGGCGCTGCAGCAGCTTGAGCGCGGCAACGGTGGCGTGTACCACGTTGATCGCGTTGTCGCTGCCCAGCGACTTGGCCAGCACGTCGTGCACGCCGGCGCATTCCAGCACCGCGCGGCACGCACCGCCGGCGATGACACCGGTACCCGGGCTGGCCGGGCGCAGCATGACCACGCCCGCGGCCGCCTCACCCTGCACCGGGTGGGTGACGGTGCCGCCGATCAGCGGAACGCGGAAGAAGTTCTTCCGAGCTTCCTCCACACCCTTGGCGATCGCGGCCGGAACCTCTTTGGCCTTGCCGTATCCGACGCCCACCATGCCGTGACCGTCACCGACGATCACCAGCGCGGTGAAGCTGAACCGACGGCCGCCCTTGACCACCTTGGAAACGCGATTGATCGTGACAACGCGCTCGAGGTACTGGCTCTTCTCCCGGTCGTCACGGCCGCCACGGCCGCCGCGATCGTCCCGGCGGCCCCGGCCGCCGCGATCCTCGCGGCCACCGCGCTGCTCGTCGGTGCGGGTTCCCGCGGACGGCGCACCGGTGTCCGGTGCCGTCCCCTCAGCCACCGGGGTGGCCGCAGTCTGCTCCGCCATCACGCGGTCCTTCCGTTTGTTGCAAGCAAGTAGATTCCCATGTCGCTTCGCTCCTGCCCGCCGGCTAGAACTTCAGTCCGCTCTCGCGGGCGGCATCGGCCAGGGCGGCGATCCGGCCACCGTAGGTGTTGCCGCCGCGGTCGAACACGATCGCCTCGATACCGGCAGCCTTGGCCCGCTCGGCGATCAACTGGCCGACCCGCTTGGCGCGGGCTTTCTTGTCGCCCTCCACCGCGCGCACATCGGGCTCGATCGACGACGCCGCGGCCAGCGTGGTGCCGTTCGCGTCGTTGACCAGTTGCACATGGATGTGTCGCGAGGAGCGGTTGACGACCAGTCGCGGACGCTGCTCGGTACCCGCCACCTTCTTGCGCAGCCGGGTGTGCCGGCGCAGCCGGGAGGACCGGCGAGCGGCCGAAACGGTGGTTCCGATCGGCTTGCGGTCGATGGTGGCACCGTTGGTTTCAGTATTGGCCATGGCTTACTTACCTGTCTTTCCGACCTTGCGGCGGATCTGTTCGCCCGCGTAGCGCACGCCCTTGCCCTTGTACGGGTCCGGGCGGCGCAGGCGGCGGATGACCGCCGAAATCTGGCCGACCTTCTGCTTATCGATGCCCGACACGGTGAACTTCGTCGGCGCTTCCACCGTGAAGGTGATGCCCTCCGGCGGCTCAATGACGACCGGGTGGCTGTAGCCCAGGGCGAACTCGAGGTTGCTGCCCTTCTGCTGCACCCGGTAGCCGACGCCGAAGATCTCCATCTTGGTGGTGTACCCCTCGGTGACACCGGTGATGAGGTTGGCGACCAGTGTGCGGGACAGCCCGTGCAGCGAACGGCTGCGCCGCTCGTCATCGGGCCGGGCCACCACGATGGCACCGTCGTCGTTGCGCGACACCGTGATCGGCTCAGCGACCGACAGTTCCAGGGCGCCCTTGGGGCCCTTGACCGACAGGTTCTGACCGTCGATCGTCACATCCACCCCGGCCGGTACCGGCACGGGTTGCTTACCAATTCGCGACATGTCTCTGCTTCTCCCGTCCCGCTACCACACGTACGCGAGGACTTCGCCGCCCACGCCCTCACGGGCTGCCTGGCGGTCGGTCCTCAGACCGGACGATGTGGAGATGATCGCCACACCGAGGCCGCCGAGTACTCGGGGCAGGCTGGTGGACTTGGCGTAGACCCGCAGGCCGGGCTTGGACACCCGGCGCAGACCGGCGAGGCTGCGCTCCCGGTTGGGCCCGTACTTGAGCTTGACCACCAAGGACTTGCCCACCCGGGCGTCCTCGGTGCGGTAGTCGGTGATGTAGCCCTCGCTCTTGAGGATCTCGGCGATGTTGGCCTTGATCTTCGAGTGCGGCAGGGTCACCTCGTCATGGAACGCGGAGTTTGCGTTGCGCAGTCGCGTCAGAAAGTCCGCGATCGGGTCGGTCATTGTCATCGCTTTTCCTCCTCCCTTACCAGCTGGACTTCTGCACGCCGGGCAGCTCGCCCGCATGCGCCATTTCGCGCAGGCAGATGCGGCACAGCCCGAACTTGCGGAACACCGCGTGCGGCCGGCCACACCTGTTGCACCGGGTGTAGGCGCGCACTGCGAACTTCGGCTTCTTGTTGGCCTTGTTGACCAGAGCCTTCTTTGCCATCTGCTCAGTTCTCCTTGAACGGGAAGCCCAGGGCCCGCAACAGCGCACGGCCTTCGTCATTGGTCGTCGCCGAGGTGACGACAGTGATGTCCATACCGCGCGGCCGGTCGATGGAGTCCACGTCGATCTCGTGGAAGACCGACTGCTCGGCCAGACCGAAGGTGTAGTTGCCGTGCCCGTCGAACTGCTTCGGGCTCAGGCCGCGGAAGTCGCGGATGCGGGGCAGCGCGATCGACACCAGGCGGTCGAGGAACTCCCACATCCGGTCGCCGCGCAGGGTGACCCGCGCGCCGATCGGCATGCCCTCGCGGAGCTTGAACTGCGCGATGGACTTGGTGGCCTTGCGGATCTCCGGCTTCTGGCCGGTGATCAGGGCGAGGTCGTTCACCGCGCCGTTGATCAGCTTGGCGTCGCGGGCGGCGTCGCCGACGCCCATATTCACGACGACCTTCACCACGCCCGGAATCTGCATCACGTTGGCGTAATTGAACTCTGTGTTCAGCGCGTCGCGAATCTCAGCGCGGTAGCGCTGCTTCAGCCGGGGCTGAACCTTCTCTTCAACCGAGGTCATGTCAGATGTCCTTGCCGTTGCGCTTGGAGATGCGAACCTTCTTGCCGGACTGCTCGTCGATGCGGTAGCCGATCCGGGTGGGCTTGCCGTCGGAGTCGATCACCATCACGTTGGACACGTGGATGGCGGCCTCCTGGGTGACGATGCCGCCCGAGGACGCGCCGCGCTCATTGGCCGACTGCGCGGTGTGCTTCTTGATCCGGTTGACGCCCTCGACGAGCACCCGATTGCGCTCCGGGAAAGCCCGCAGGACCTTGCCCTTGGCACCCTTGTCCTTGCCGGCGATGACCAGCACGGTGTCGCCCTTGTGGACCTTCATCACAGCACCTCCGGGGCCAGCGAGACGATCTTCATGAAGCGCTTCTCGCGCAGTTCCCGGCCGACCGGGCCGAAGATGCGCGTTCCACGCGGGTCGTTGTCGTTCTTGATGATCACCGCGGCGTTCTCATCGAACTTGATGTAGCTGCCATCCGGACGGCGGCGTTCCTTGACGGTGCGCACCACGACGGCCTTGACGACATCGCCGCGCTTGACGTTGCCGCCCGGGATCGCGTCCTTGACGGTGGCCACGATGATGTCGCCGATGCCGGCATAGCGCCGCGACGAGCCGCCGAGAACGCGGATGCACAAGATCTCCTTGGCACCGGTGTTATCGGCAACCTTGAGCCGCGATTCCTGCTGAATCACCAGATCTCCCTCGGTTGTGCACGCGGGGAGAAGCTCAGCGCAGGCTGAACAAACCCGTCATGCTCGGTCTTTGTTACTTCACGGCACGCAGGGCCAAACCGGTCAAGGCCGGCCGAGGTCTGCCCGAGGCAACCCCTAGATACTAGGCGAGCGAGCGGCAACCAGCCAAATCGAGGCAGGTAGTCCCCCCGCACCCCCCTGCTCGCCGCTAGCGGGTCACCACACACCGGAACCCGATGTGGGTGGTTGAACTGTCCTGGGACTGCGGGGACCGCGCCGCCGGGCGATAACGGTGGCAGTACTCCGGGGCGCACAGGTGCGAGCCGCCCTTGAGGGTCTGCAGCACGTTCGGGTCGGGATCGGCCGGGACCGGACAGCAGGTCGACACCGGCGCATCGAGGTCGTGGCCGCGGGCCGAATACCGCGTGGTGGTCCATTCCCAGACATTGCCGATCATGTCCAGCAGTCCGAATCCGTTGGGCGGGAAGGCGCCCACCGGGGAGGTGCCCACCCAGCGCGTGGCGCCCAGCCCCCGGGCCCCGTCGTTGCGGTACGGGAAGCGGCCCTGCCAGGTGTTGGCCATCAGCGCCCCGTCCACCCGGGGTTCGTCGCCCCAGGCGTAGGTGCTGACGGAACCGGCGCGCGCCGCGAACTCCCACTCCGCCTCGGTCGGCAGTCGCCGGCCCGCCCACGCCGCGTAGGCGGCGGCGTCCGGGTAGGCGACCTGCACCACCGGATGGTCGTCGCGGCCCTCGATCCCACTGCCCTGCCCGAACGGCGCGCGCCAGTGCGCGCCGGGGGCCCAGTCCCACCACTGCCGCCAGTCGGCGAGGTTCACCGGTCCGGGGGTGGGGCGGAACACCAGCGCGCCGGGCAGCAGGTCGGCGGGCGCCACACCGGGGTACAGCGCCGGGTCCAGCGGCCGCTCGGCCACGGTGACGTAGCCGGTCGCCTCGACGAACTCGGCGAACTGCGCGTTGGTCACCGGGTGCTTGTCGATCGCGAACGCCCCCACGGTGACGGTGTGGATCGGGGCTTCCTCCGGATAGAAACTCGTCGACCCCATCCGGAACGAGCCGCCGGGGAGCGCAACGAGTTCGGTCAGCACCCGTGCACCCCATCGAGTACCCCATCGAGTGAGGAACCACGCAGCGCTCCACTCGACATTTGTCTGCGTAGCTCCTCACTCGACGCGAAGGGGGCGCGCTAGTCCCGCGCGAAGGCGAGGGCCAGTTCCCGCTCGCGGTCGATATAGGGCGTGCCGGACACGTCCACCACCACCTTGGCGATCGCGCCGCCGCTGAACTCGAACGGCGCGGTGTACGCCGAGCACACCGGCTGCCCGCTGTTGCGGCCCACCTCCACCCCGCCGCCGGACAGCCCGAAGGTCGCCGGGTGGGAGCGCACATCGGCCAGGGTGGCCACCGCCGCGTCATCGATGTAGAGCGACACCAACCCGAGTGGGGTGTGGCTGCCCTCGACCGTTCCGGTGCGCTCGTAGCGGACGCCGAGAACATGGCCGCCCGTCGGGATGGGGTCCGGCGAGACGACGCTCTGCTGCAGTTCGCCCATGAAGTTGTAGACGTAATGCAGGCGGCCGTCCGCGACGAACAACACATGCCCGCCGTGGCCGGCGCCCTGTTTGAACAGCACACCCGACGCGTCCACGGAGTCGACCTGCACCTCGGCCAGCACCGAGAAGGACTGACCGCGCAGTTCGGCCATCGCGCCGAGGCCGACGGGTGAGGTGTTCGGGTAGTAGGTGAACGTCGTCCGCCCGGCGGTCAGGGTGGGCCGGAACCGGGTGAAGGTTTCGAAGACGTTGAGATCGCCGAGCGGCAAGCCGTTGTACTTCTGCGCCTCGGCGAACCACAGCGCCGTGAGCTCCTCGAGCTTCTCCGGGTGCTCGGCGGCCAGATCGCGGCACTGGCTGCGGTCGGCGTCGATGTGGAACAGCTCCCAGCGGTCGTCGTCGAAGTGCCCCCAGCCGGCCGGGCTGGCCGCATGCACGGTGTTGGCGAACCAGCCGTCATGCCAGATGCCGCGGGTGCCCAGCATCGAGTAGAACTGGGTGTGCTTGCCGGTGTCGGCGGACGAATCGGCCAGTGCCGCAGCGAAACTCGTCCCCTCCAGCGGGCGCTGCGGGATACCTCCCAGGGTGTCCGGCGGGGTGATCCCGAGCAGGTCGTACACCGTCGGGGTGATATCTGCGACGTTGACGTAGTTGTCCCGCACCTCGCCGCGTGCGGCGATGCCGGCCGGCCAGGAGATGATCGCGGTGTCGGCGATACCGCCCTCGTGCGAGGCATACCGCTTGAACAGCTTGTAGGGCGTGTTGAACGCCATCGCCCAGCCGATCGGATAGTGGTTGTAGGTCTCGGGCCCGCCAAGGGAGTCGTAGAGACGCATGCTGTCCTCCACGGTGTCGAGATAGCCGTTGAAGAACTTGACCTCGTTGACCGAGCCGTTCGGGCCACCCTCTCCGCTGGCGCCGTTGTCGGAGATCACCACGATGATGGTGTTGTCCAGTTGCCCGGATTCCTCGAGGTAGTCCAGCACCCGGCCGATCTGGGCGTCGGTGTAGGACAGGAACCCGGCGAACACCTCGGCCATCCGGGCGAACAGCCGCTTCTCCTCGTCGCTGAGTGAATCCCACGGCCGCACGGTGTCCTGCGCCGGCCACGGCTGACCGTCCGGGCCTGTCACGTTGAGGTAGGGGTTCATCGGCGACAGTTCGGTGTCGGGCGGCACGATGCCCAGTTTCTTCTGGTTCTCCAGCACGATCTCGCGGTAGGCCTCGTAGCCCATGTCGAAACGGCCGGCGTACCGGTCGGCCCATTCGGTGAAGACATGGTGCGGGGCGTGTCCGGCCCCCGGGCACAGGTAGGTGAACCACGGCTTTTCCGGCGCGATCACCGTGGAGTCGCGGATGAATTCGATGGTCTTGTCGGCGAGGTCGGCGGAGAGGTGGTAGCCCTGCTCCGGGGTTCCCGGCGGTTCGACCGGATGGTTGTCGTGCACCAGGTCGGGGTACCACTGGTCGGTCTCACCGCCCAGGAAGCCGTAGAACCGCTCGAATCCCCGGCCGAGCGGCCAATGCCGTTTGGTGGCAGCCAGATTCGACTCCTCCAGCGGGACCAGATGCCACTTGCCGACGCAGTAGGTGTTGTAGCCGTGCTCGGTGAGCACCTCGGAGACCAGTGCGGCGTCGGCGGGGATGCGGCCGCTGCAGTTCGGGAAGCCGTCGGTGAACTCCTCGACCGTGGCCATCCCCACGCTGGTGGGGTTGCGGCCGGTCAGCAGCGCGGCGCGGGTCGGCGAGCACAGCGCCGTGGTGTGGAACTGGGTGAGCTTGACACCCCGTTCGGCGATCCGGCTCATCGCCGGCATCTCCACCAGCCCGCCGAAGCAGTCCCAGGTGGCGATGCCGACATCGTCCCAGACCACGTAGAGCACATTGGGCGCGCCCTCCGGCGCGGTGGGCGCGGCGAACGGACCCCAGTCCGGTTCGGAATCGCGGATGTCGAGGGCGACCTTCCCGTTGAACGGAGGGACCGGGCTTGCCGAGGGTGCTGCCATGCGCGCGACGTTACATGCCCGGACCGGGTTCGTTGACCCGGTAGAGCCGCCAATCCGGCTGGCCGTCGCCGTCGTTCGGGATCTCCAGTTCCAGCGTCGCCACATCCGCGCCGTTGTCGTACAGCGTCGGGTAGCGCTTGTTGAGCGTGTCGGCCCGGCCCCGCCCGGTGGGCGGCACCGCCAGCAGGTACTCGGCACCGCGGGCGGACGGGTCGTTGAGGATCCGAACGAAGTCGGGGTCCGACGGCAGGATGAACATCTTCGGCTTGCGGGAGGCCGCGACGACGGCGAAGCCGTACACCGTGTCGATGATGACCGAACTGTCCGGGAGGTCGAGGTCGTCGAGGTAGCGAGCGATGCGGCGTTCCGTCGAGAAGGTCCGGGCGATCCGCTCCTCCCGGTCGGTGACCGGGTCGATGCTGTCCGGTTCGGGGTGCAGCACCGAGCCCAGCGCGTACTCCTGGGGGGCGTACCGCGGCTGGTTCATCCCCCACCCGGCCACCAGTACGCACAGCGCCATCGCCGCGGCCGCGGCCGCGTAACCGCCGCGGTAGCGGGTGGTGGGGATCGCCGGCGCCGGCACTGCGTTGCGCCCGGGCCGGATCGCCGGGACGAAGGTGCCGTCGGGGACCGCCAGCAGCGCCAGCGTCGCGACGAAGGGGACCGCGATGATGTAGAAGCGCAGGAATCCGAACGTGCCGCCGAGTGCGTAGGTGCCGGACTGGAAGGCCAGCGCGGCGCCGTAGATCGCCACCGGCGGGATCAGCATCGACCACCGCGGCCGCTGCCAGCGGATGAAGCCGGCCCAGACGCCGAGCGGGATCAGCGCCGGCGCCAGCAGCAGCATGCACGCCGCCGCGAAGGACAGCCCGCCCAGCAGACCCGGACCGGTGGCCCCCGACTGCTCCAGGATGGCCTTGTTGCCGTACTCGGAGGTGAACTGGGCGAAGGCCTCACCGGTGATCAGCCAGCTGGCGATGGCCCAGCCGACGAACGCCGCCACCCCGGGCCCGCTGATGATGACGAGGTCGAGGACGGCCCGTCGCATCCGGGGCGGCCGCGGAGCCCGCAGGTACGTGGTGCCCGCGACCAGCAATCCGGCGGCGGCCGCACAGGCCAGCGCGTCATAGCGGGTCAGATAGGCCAGCCCCATGGCGATGCCGCCGGCGGCGATGAGGTGGTGGACGTCATCGTCGACCATCCACATGATCAGCCGGCGCACCGACCAGGCTATGAAGAAGACGAAGGGCGCCTCGCTCATCCCGTTGGCGCCGTAGAACACGATCATCGGGTGCAGGGCGAACAGCGTGGCAATGGTCACCGTGTACCAGCGCGGCAGTCCGCGGTCGATCCCCATCGACAGCACCTGCACCACGGCGCCGGCCATGAAGAGCGCCGACATCACCGTCGCCGAGAAGGCTCGCTCGGCCAGCGCCGGCCAGATCGGGCTGAGCGCGATGACGGGCACCTGCACCATCGCGGTCAGCGGGGTGAAGATGAAGCCGATGGCGGCCAGG
>JAUPLT010000084.1 GCA_030836785.1 Actinomycetota bacterium | reverse complement strand
CTGCTCGATGAACTGGGCCTGATCGGCTACCCCAAGACATCCGGTGGCCGCGGGGTACATGTGTTCCTGCGCATCGCCGCCGACTGGGACTTTGTGGCAGTGCGCCGGGCCGGGATCGCGCTGGCCCGGGAGATGGTGCGCAGGGCGCCGGACCTGCTCACGGCGTCGTGGTGGAAGGAGGAGCGAGGCGCGCGGATCTTCGTCGACTTCAACCAGAACGCCCGCGATCGAACCTTCGCCGCCGCCTATTCGGTGCGGCCCACCCCGATCGCCACCGTATCGACCCCGCTGACGTGGGATGAACTGGCGGTGGCGGGGACCCCGGACGACTACACCATGGCCACGGTGCCCGGACTCCTGGCCGAACGCAGGGACCCGATGGCGGAGATGGACTCGGTGCGGCAGTCCATTCAGACTCTGTTGGACATGGCCGACGCCGACGCCGCGCGAGGCCTTGGCGACCTCCCCTATCCACCCAATTACCCGAAGATGCCAGGCGAACCGAAGCGGGTGCAGCCGAGCCGGGATAGGGACCTGCAGCATACGAACGATGCCGAGTGATGACCGATCGGATGCGAGAGCCCGGTGGGGGCGGCTATCGGAATCAGCGGACCGGGAGTGGTCCGCTGACCCCGATTCTGTGACCGAATCCAGCGCGCTCAGTCTGAGTCGACGGTGGTCGGACCGATCGATGTAGCCGTCTTGCTGTGGGCGACTTCGATGCGCCGGGCCTTGGCCCTCTCTGCCATCGGAATCGTCACGGTCAACACGCCGTTCTCGTAGGTCGCCGCGATCCGGGTGGTATCGACGCCTTCGCCGAGCGCGAGCTGGCGCCGATAGGTACCGAAGAACCTCTCGCTGGTCAGCCACTGCACCGAATCCTCGGAGCGGGCAGAGCGATGCGCGGTCAGGGTAAGTGTGCCGTTATCGACCGTCACGTCGACCGACCCTGGATCCACGCCGGGTAGGTCCGCGGTCAGCACGTAGTGGTCATCGACCTTATAAAGGTCCATCGGCATGAAGCGGGGGCTTCGATCGGTTCCGCTCTGGGTCAGCAAGCCCCGGGTCACGGCATCAAGGTCACTAAAGGGATCAAAGCGCAGCACAGCAGTTCACCTCCCGACGATCAGAAGCCCGCCACCCTGGCGGGCAGCCATTCACTGTGCACCCAAATTTTAGCACTCTAAATCGGAGAGTGCTAACGGGCTGGCCGTCCACGTGTGCGAAGCGACGGAGTCGCGTGGCCGGAAAGCTGGGGGAACCTGAGAAAAATGTGATAAAAACCTTAGGAGAACTGATGGCGAAACCCAGTTGACAGGGGTACCGATGTCCCGAATAGCACGCTCCCGCGGCAAGGGTCGCCGGATACAGCCTTACGCCTGGTTGGGGGCCGGCGCGGTGACGCTGGGACTCGGCGCGGCGATGGTGAGTGGCACGGCGGTGGCGTTCGCCGAGACCGGCGCCGATGAAGGACCCACCGCTGCATCCGCAGGGTCCACCACCGAAACCTCGGCCACGCCGACCTCGGGGACTGAGGCGGCAGCCGCGCCCAAACGTAAGAAGGCTGCGGTCCGTTCGGCCCGAGGTGAGGTGGCCGAGCATGCCACGCAGTCCGGGGCGGCGGTGCAGACGCGCGCCTCGGTAGCGGCAGCCGTCAGCGACGACCTGACCGAGACGGAGGCCGGGACCGAATCGGAATCCGCCGTCCGCCCGGCTGAGGCTCTGGCCGACCCGGCTGCCGTCGACGTCCTCGACGGCGTCGAGCCGATGACGGCCGGCAACTCCGTCATCGCCCCCGCACCCGCCCCCCGCGGTCTGGCCGGTCGCGGCCAGCGCGTCGCCGTGACCGAGACCGCCGTTCCCGTCGCCGCCGTCGACGTGGAGTTGAGTGGTGCCGGTGCCGCCGCCGGTGCCGGTGCTGTCGCCGCTTCCGCGGCCGTCGTGCCTGGTGCGGCGGCCAATCCCGCACCGAATATGACCTCGTGGCTGCCGGACACCCCGATCGTGCCGGGTGCTCATGTACAGCTGGCGCTGCAGGAGATTGCGGCAGCCCAGGGCGTGATCCAGGATGAGACCTGGGGTTCCGGCAATTTCATCGCCGGGCTGGCTGCGATCGTGCCGCAGGTGTTCCTGGCCGGCGCGGCGTTGTCGCTGACCGCGTGGCAGGCGACGAATCCCGGCGCCCAGCAGTTCCTGGCCGCGGTCGCCGGCATCCCGATCGTCGCGCAGGTTGCCCAGCTGAACCTGGTGGGCACCATGCTGTGGCCCAACTTCGCCGACCTCTCCCTGGCCGGTGCCGAGCTGTTCCTGCCCGTCGTCGGACTCTTCGGTGCGCCCGACGCGGTGACTCTCGGGCAGCCGTTGATCGCCGCGGCCCGTCAGGACGGCAAGGTGTACGCCGTCGTGCCGCTCCAGGTCAAACTGAGCACCCAGCCGGTGGCGACCGTGTCGATCAACAACGGATCCCGCACGCCCCTTCTGGTCGACACCGGAGCCTCCGGCATCGTCGTCCTGCCGTCTGCGGTCCCGAATATCGGTCAACTGGTCAACATCGGCAGTGGAGACAGTTGCTTCAGCGGTGGTCTGTGCTACCACTACGAGACCTACGAGACATCGGTGGACTTCGGTGGCGGCGCGTTTGCCGACTCCACCACCGTCAACATCGTGACCAACAATGACGAGTACCCGGAGAGCGTCGCGGACTTCCAGGAGTACTTCAGTTGGGGTGCGGACGGCATCATGGGTGTCGGCGCCAACACCGCCGGCCCGGGTCCGGCGCCCATCCCGAACACCGACTTGCCGGGCGAGTTGAGCACTGGTGTGCTGATATTCCAGAACTTCCTGCCGTTCGGGTTGGGTGGTCTGATGGTGTTCGGGCCCAACGCGTTGCCCACGCGGGTGTCGCTTCCCGGTGCCCCGGACGCCTACGTCAAGGTCAGCGTCAACGGCGGGGCACTGACCGACGCCGGTTCGATCATCGACTCCGGTGGCGTCTACGGCACCCTGCCACTGGCCAACGCGCCCGCAGGGTCGGTCGCAGGCCAGAACCTGCCGGCGGGTACCAGAATCGCGGTGTACGCCCCGGACGAGACGACGTTGCTCTACACCTTCACCACGTTGAGCGGGCTGAGTGGCACCCCGGTGATCGAAACCGGCCTGATGAACACCGGAAACGCGCCCTATCAGCAAAATCCGATCTACATGAATTACGCGGGGCCGGACGGGATCGGCTCGACGGACTTCTCCATCTGGTAAACGACCCTCCGCTTTTCTGAAGAAACTCTTAGGGTTCCCCGCCAATAGGGCTAGTCTGCGCTCAGACGGTCGGGCTGTGTGGGAATCCTGGAGGAAATCGGCGATGGGCGCTGCACGTTTCATTGGTCGCGTCGGCGGTCTGGCGGTGGCCCTGGGTGTCGGGGTGGCGGTGTCCTCCGGCCACGGGGTCGCGTTCGCCGATGTCGGCGACTCGGGTGCGGCGGACTCGGCCCGGTCCGGATCCCCCACAGACTCGGCTGGCGCGCCGAGCGCAGCCAAGACGGGCCCCGCCCGTGCGACGCGTGGAACGGCTGCCAGCAGGAGCGCGGGTGATGGCAGCGGCGGCGGCAATGGCGGCTCCGATGGCCCCGCCGCCTCGACGCGCACGAACCTCGTTGCGGCGCCCGCCGCCGCAGCCACTGCCCGATCCAGCGCCAAGGTAGCGCCGGCATCGACCATCGACCCGCCGCAGTCCGCCGTCGGCCTGGGTTCGGTCAGCGGTGAGACCGACTCTGCTGCCACAGCCACAGCCGGCGCAGTGGCTGCCGCTGAGGTGTCGGTTCCGGAACCCGTTGCTGCCGAGGCGGATTCGGTGACGACCTACTTGGTGGCGGCCGACGACCGGGTGTCCGACGACGCGGGTACCAATCCGCTGGGGCCGGCTGTTTCGCCGATGGCCTGGGCGCTGTTGTCGGTCGCTCGCCGCGAGACCATCGCCGCCGCGGCCGTCATCGACACCCCGGTCGCATCGGTCGTCGGCACCGAGCAGAGCAACAACGGGGTCACCGTCGCACCGACGCTGGAACTGGTCAACGGCGTCATCCAAGGTGCCCTGAACGCGACCAGCGAACGTGGCCTGCCGATGACCTACACCTTCGCGGGCAGCAGTGCCGGCGGCAAGATGGACATCGGCAACGTGCCGGTTACCCCGTCCCTGTCGGATCCGCAGAGTTACACGATCCTGCCCTACGCCAACTGGCTGGACTCCGGGGTCAAGGGGTCCGAGCAGTTCAGTGTCCGGGTTTCCGAGGTGACCGACTTCGACGCCTTCCTGACCGGCATTCCGTTGGTGGGCGATCTGCTGTTCAAGCCGATCATCGGGTTGCTGCAGGAGCTACCCCTGATCAGCACGCTGTTGGCCCCCATCATCGGCGGCTCCATCGTCGCCGCCATCGACGTTGCGGTGAACACACTGGCCCCCGCCGACACGCCGGTCGCGTTCACCTACAAGGTCACTTCGTTCGACGGTGTCCAGATCAGCACCAACTTCTTCCCGGCAAGCGGCCTGGTCGCGGGCGAGGACGCACCGACAGCGCTCAATAGTCCGGGACTGGGTGGTGCCGGTCGCACCAACCCCTACGACCGGACCAACTCCCAGTCGTACCAGCCGAGCGTGCGCGACATCCGCGACGCCGGATACAACCTCATCACCTGGGATCCGCGAGGTGAATTCGCCTCCGGCGGGGTGCTGCAACTGGATAACCCGTTCTACGAGGGCCGCGACGTGTCGGCCATCGTGAGTTGGTCGGCCACGGATACTCCGGCGCAACTGAACGGGCCGGACGATCCGAAGGTCGGCATGGTGGGTGGGTCCTACGGCGGTGGTATCCAGATGACCACCATCGACCCCCGCATCGACGCCATCGTTCCGGGCATCGCCTGGCACTCGCTGAACGAGGCCCTGTACCCGAACGACATCTTCAAGTCCGCCTGGTCGGTCGTGTTGGGGCTCTCGCTGGTCACGGCGGGCGCCACCATCAACAACCAGATCTACGCCGGTGTCGCGACGGGTCTGCTGTTCAACTGGGTCAGCCAGACCGCCCAGGCCGTTCTCGGTAGCAGCGGGCCGACCGCTCTGCTCAACGAGATGAAGGCCCCGACGATGTTCGTTCAGGGCACCGTCGACGCGCTCTTCCCGCTGAATCAGGCGATTCAAAACGCCCAGACCATCCTGGCCAACCCATTCGGGACCGAGGTCAAAATGACCTGGTTCTGTGGCGGTCACGGCTACTGCCTGGACCCGGTGAACCCGACGCAGACTCCTCGGATGGTGTCCGACACCATCGCCTGGCTGGACACCTACGTCGCCGGGACCGGCGACCCGGCCGAGGACATCCCGGTATTCCAGTGGTACGACCAGAAGGGCGTCTACCACCAGTCCGACCTGTTGCCGTTCGACCCTGGCTTCAACGAGGTGAATCCGTTCAGCGCCGACGGCACGGGTGGACTTCTGCCGATCATCCCGCTCATCGGCGGGTCCGGGCCGTTGCAGGGCACGGGCCTGCCTTCCTCGGTCACGTCCTGGCCGTTGAATCAGGTGTTCGCCACCGAGGCGAACAACGCCGTCAACGTCGCGGTGACACCGAACGTCGGCGACCAGTTTGTGGGTACGCCCGAACTGACGTTGACCTACACCGGTCTGGGAACCGGAAAGGCCGTGTTCGCCCAATTGGTCGACGATGCGACGGGTCGAGTCGTCGGCAATATCAGCACTGCGGTGCCGGTGACGCTGGATGGGCGTGAGCGCACTGTGACGATCCCGATGCAGAGTATCGCGTACACCGCAGGCGCTGGGGATTCCTTGACGCTGCAGATCGCGGCCTACTCGACCCTGTACTCCAACAGCTCGATCGGCTTGATCAACATCTCCGACATCCAGCTTGACCTGCCGGTCCGGGCCACCGTCTGACCGGAGAATCCGGCCGGGCGTGTCACGGGCCGCACGTCGGCCGAAGGCCGCGAACCAACTGGTGTCGCAGCCAACGGCTCAGCGGCGCAACCGATGCCGTTTCTTGCCTACGGGTCGCGCGTTCTCCGACGGACTGCTGGCCGATGACGTCTCAGCTTCCAGCGAACCGTCCGTCTCCGACGCGGTCGTGCTCTCGCCCTCCGGCACGACGGCTGTGTCGGGCGAGCCCTCCGGCTCGACGGCTGTGTCGGGCGAGCCCTCAACACTCGCTGCAGAGTCCGGTGCAGACTCCTCCGCCAAGGCCGTCGGGGCCGCAGCCGGGTCGTCCAGTTCAGACTCCCCGGACTCTGTTTCAGCGGTTTCAGGCTCCTGGTCAGAGTCCTTTTCGGGCTCCTGTCCGGACTGCTTTCGGCCCCGCTTACGGGTGCGCCGCTGTTTCGGCGCCTTGTCGGACTGCTTGGCGGGCTTGATCCGGGCCGGCTTGGGCGGTGGCGGAGGCAGCTCCGCGGGGAAGGACAGCACAAAGGCGAGGGCTGCGAGGACTGCGAGAGCCCCGGCACCCCCGTACACACCGAACAGCCACGGCGCCGCGGCCTGCGAGGTAAGCCAGACCTCGGCGACCGCAGTCGCGACGATCAGCACCCCGGCGATCACATGCAGTACTGCTGACCAGGCGCGAAGCCGGAGCGCCAACGCAGGGATGCGGGACTCCTGTTTCAGGGAACGCTGCAAGGTCAGCCCGACCGGAACAGCCGCCGCGGCGATGGGAAAGCCGGTGACGATACGGCCGAAGGTCGCCGCCGTGGCGGGCACGTCGCCGGTCAGGACCCACCATCGGGGAATGACGAACACGATGTAGAGAAGGAAGCCGACGATCCACAGCGTGAGGTGCGTCGCCCTGGCAGCACGCCGCCCCATAGGTCTCCTTCATCGGTAGTCCGGGATGCGACCGCTACACGGCCGCACCCCGGACGGGCGCGGAGGATGCGGGATTTGAACCCGCGAGGGCTATTAACCCAACCCGCGTTCCAGGCGAGCGCCATAGGCCACTAGGCGAATCCTCCGTCGGCCATGGTAGCCGACCGGGGTGGAGGTTCTCGACCTCCTGCTCACTACCGCCCGGTCGGTACTAGACTGACCGAGGACCCCGCGCGGCGTCCAACCTGTGAACTCCCCCAGGGCCGGAAGGCAGCAAGGGTCAACGGGCTCTGGCGGGTGCGCGGGGTCCCCTTTCTTGTCCGCCTCATTGTGGCGGGTACGGAAATCTTGCGGTATCGACGAAAGGCTCATGGTGTCGTTCCAGTCCCTTAGCCGTGATGACCTACAGAGCCGCCATGAGTCGCTGCTCGGTGACTACTCCGACCTCCGGGCCAAGCGGCTCGCTCTGGACCTGACCCGGGGCAAGCCCTCGCCGGAACAGTTGGATCTGTCGAATGGCCTGCTGACCTTGCCGGGAGAGAACGTCTATCGGGACGACGAGGGCACCGATACCCGCAACTACGGCGGCCAGCACGGTCTGCCCGGGTTGCGCGCCGTATTCGGAGAGCTGCTCGGCATTCCCGTTCCCAACCTCATCGCGGGGAACAACGCCAGCCTCGAGTTGATGCACGACGCGGTGGTGTTCTCGCTCCTGCACGGGGGCGTCGATTCCCCGCGGCCGTGGATCCGGGAGCCGGTGGTGAAGTTCCTGTGTCCGGCACCGGGATATGACCGGCATTTCGCGATCACCGAGAGCCTCGGCATCGAGATGATCGCCGTACCCATGCGCGAGGACGGTCCAGACGTCGACCTGGTCGAGGAACTCGTCGCCGCCGACCCGGCGATCAGGGGTATGTGGTGCGTTCCGGTGTATGCGAACCCGTCCGGCGCGGTGTATTCGTGGGAAGTGGTGCGTCGGCTGGTTCAGATGCGCACGGCCGCAAATGATTTCCGGTTGTTCTGGGACAACGCGTATCCGGTTCACACGCTCACTGGCGAGTTTGCGCGCCCGGTTGACGTACTCGGTCTGGCCGCGCAGGCTGGCAATCCCAACCGGCCCTACGTGTTCGCCTCCACCTCCAAGATCACCTTCGCCGGCGGCGGGGTCAGCTTCTTCGGTGGATCGTTGGGCAACATCGCCTGGTACCTGCAGCATTCCGGTAAGAAGTCGATCGGTCCGGACAAGGTGAACCAATTGCGGCACCTGAAATTTCTCGGTGATGCAGACGGGGTCCGCCGGCACATGCTGCGCCACCAGCAGATCCTGGCTCCGAAGTTCGCCCTGGTCCTCGAGACGCTGGATCGCCGCCTCTCGGACTCCAAGGTCGCTTCCTGGACCGAACCGAAGGGCGGCTACTTCGTCAGCATGGACGTGCTGCCCGGCACCGCCAGACGAACGGTCGCACTGGCCAAGGATGCCGGTATCGCAGTGACGGAGGCGGGCGCGTCGTTTCCGTACCGTAAAGACCCGAACGACACCAATATCCGCATCGCGCCGAGTTTCCCGTCGTTGACGGACCTGTCCGACGCGATCGACGGCCTCGCCACCTGCGTGCTGTTGGCGGCCACCGAATCGTTGCTCGGTTGAGGGTGCGCCTGATCCCGACTGACCAGGCCGCCTCCAGGCAAACCGGCTCTGCCGGACTCCCTCGTGAGTTGTGTCGTCGGTCCGGCTGGGTAGCCTTCTGACGTGGCGCTGTACCGCAAGTACCGGCCGGCGACGTTCGCCGAGGTAGTGGGCCAGGAGCATGTCACCGAACCGCTGTCCACCGCGCTGACGGCCGGACGAATCAACCATGCCTATCTGTTCTCCGGGCCGCGGGGCTGCGGCAAGACGTCGTCTGCGCGGATCCTCGCCCGATCGTTGAACTGCGCGGAGGGCCCCACCCCCACCCCGTGCGGGGTATGCGACTCGTGCGTGGCCTTGGCGCCCAACGGCGGCGGCTCGGTTGACGTCGTCGAACTCGACGCGGCCAGCCATGGCGGGGTCGACGACACTCGCGAACTGCGTGACCGAGCTTTCTACGCGCCCGCGCAGAGCCGGTACCGCATCTTCATCGTCGACGAGGCGCACATGGTCACGACGGCGGGTTTCAACGCACTGCTCAAGATCGTCGAGGAACCGCCCGAGCACCTGATCTTCGTGTTCGCCACCACCGAGCCGGAGAAGGTGCTTCCCACCATTCGTTCGCGGACGCACCACTATCCGTTCCGGCTGCTCGCGCCGCGCACCATGCGCACGTTGATCGAAAAGATCCTCGCTTCGGAGTCGGTCAACGTCGACGATGCCGTGTTCCCGCTGGTGATCCGCGCCGGCGGTGGGTCGCCCCGTGACACCCTCAGCGTGCTGGACCAACTGCTGGCCGGGGCGGAAGACAACCGGGTGCATTATCAGCGCGCTCTGGCGCTGCTCGGAGCGACTGACGTCGCGCTGATCGACGATGCGATCGACGCGTTGGCTGCCGGTGACGGGGCGGCACTGTTCGGGGCGGTGGAGGCGGTAATCGACGCCGGGCACGATCCGCGCCGGTTCGCTACCGATCTGTTGGAACGGTTCCGCGATCTCATTGTGCTGCAAGCGGTTCCGGATGCGGCGAGCCGTGGCGTCGTGGATGCGCCCGATGACGTGCTCGATCGGATGCGAGATCAGGCTGCCCGCGTCGGGCCGGCGACGCTGGCCCGGTACGCAGAGGTGGTGCACACCGGTCTGGGGGAGATGCGCGGCGCGACCGCCCCGCGACTGCTCCTGGAAGTCATGTGCGCCCGACTGTTGCTGCCGTCGGCCAGCGATACCGAGTCGGCTCTATTGCAGCGTATCGAGCGGATTGAGACGAGGCTGGACATCTCCCTGCCGGCCGGGGAGGCCGCGGCGAGTGCCCCCGCACCCACGGGCAAGCAGTATGTCCGCAAAACCCAGGCGGCGGCACCGATCGAACGCGCGGAGGCCGAGCGGGCTCCGGCGCCGGCTGCGACATCACCCCGGGCCGAGCAGGTTGCGGTACGCGCCGAGCCCGTCGAAGCTCCACCCGCACCCGCACCCGCACCGCCATCTGTGACGCCTTCGGCGCCGCGCGGCGAAACTCCGGCCGTGCCCAGTCCGGAGAACGCACCGGCCGACGGACACTCGCCCAATGCGGCGGCGGTGCGCCAGATGTGGCCGACGGTGCGGGAGAAGGTCCGCGAGCGCAGTCGCACCGTCGAGGTGATGCTGGCGGGCGCGGTCGTCCGCGCGGTGGAGGGCAACACGCTGGTTCTTGCACACGACTCCGCGCCGCTGGCCAGGCGGCTCTGTGAGCAGCGCAATGCCGACGTGATCCGCGATGCACTCAAGGATGCGCTGGGCGTGAACTGGCAGGTGCGCTGCGAGGCAGGAGGTGTGGGCGGTTCCGCGCCGGCGGGTCCCCCGGCACCGGTGCCGGAGTCGACTGACGCCCGCCGTGCCGGCGAACGCGCGGAGGAAGACGACATGATCGCCGAGGCGGTCCGTGACGACGAGGACCCCGCACCACGGCGCGATCCGGAAGAGGCAGCGCTGGAATTGCTGCAGAGCGAACTCGGGGCCCGCCGAATCGACCGGTGACACAAGTCCGTGCACACCTCAAGTCATGAGAGCCGGCATGACTACCCTCATGCGCAGCCACCACAATCTGAGGAGTGACATGGCACAGGTCAGTTCTTCGAGCACCATCCTGATCGACGCCGAACCGGCGAAGGTTCTCGACGCGATCGCCGACTATCGGCAGGTGCGGCCCAGAATCCTCTCGCCGCACTACAGCGACTATCGGGTGGTTTCCGGCGGGCAGGGCCGGGGGACCGTCGCCGCGTGGAAGCTGCAGGCCACGAAATCCCGGGTGCGTGCCGTCCAGGCCGACGTCGACGTGGCCGGTCACACCGTCATCGAGAGGGACGTCAACTCGTCACTGGTGACGAACTGGACCGTCGCACCGGCGGTTCCGGGGTGCAGTGTGACCGTCAAGACCACCTGGACCGGTGGGAACGGGGTCAAGGGCTTTTTCGAGAGAGTATTCGCCCCGCTGGGTCTGCGCCGTATTCAGGACGAGGTGCTGGCCAACCTCAAGAAGGAGATGGAGACGGCGTGACCGCGTGACGGTGGGCGCGGGCGGCTAGCTGGTTCGTGGCGGCTGGGTCTGTAGAAACGCGACCACCCCGTTGACCACGGCCTGCGCGTACTTCTGCCGGCCCTCGGCGCTGGTCATCAATGTCGAGTCCACCGGGTTCTTCATGTTCCCCAACTCGACGAGGATGGAGGGGTACTGCGCGAGGTTCAAACCTGCGATATCCGCGCGGGGGTTGAGTCCGTTGCTGCCGATATAGGTCGCCGGCGGTATCCCGGACGCGGCAATCTGGTCACGCATCATCCGCGCCAACTGCACAGACGGTCCGGCCTGCGCGGCGTTCAGTGCCGGGCTGGAATAGAGGATGTGAAATCCCCGGCCAGTAGCAGGTCCGCCGTCACCGTGGATCGACACCACCGCGTTGGGCTGAAGCGCGTTCGCCATCGCGGCGCGTTCGTCGACGCAGGGACCGACCTGGTCGTCGTTGCCACGGGACATCGCTGTCCGCACGCCCAGGGCGTGCAGGGCGGCGCGTATCCGTAACGTGGTGTCCCAGGTAAAGGTGTGCTCGGGATAGCCGGCCTCGGTGGCGGTGCCCGAGGCCTGGCAGTCTTTGGTGCCGCCACGTCCATTGGAAACCTGACGTGCGATCGAAGCGTCGTTGGCCCCGTTGTGTCCGGGGTCGAGGAAGACGATCATCCCGGCGACACTGCTCGGTGCGGCGGTGGTCACGGGAGCCGGCGACATCGCGGCGGCAAGAACGACACCGGTGACGGCGGCGGCCCCGACACGCAGGGGAGTGAACTTCGGCACGGCCGCCACGCTAGTCCGTGGCGGTCTAGGCTTGGAAGTCACCGAGCGGCCGAAACGCCTGTCCGCAACGAAGTCGAGACCACAACGCAAGGAGACCGTCATGCAACCCGGCATCCCGCCCGGCATCCCCGGCGATCCGGAAGCACTGCGCAAGCAGGCGGAACAACTGCGCGATCAGATGATGCCGGGACTGCAGGCCGCCCTTGCGCAGGCGCAGCAGGTGCAGCAGCAGTTGCAGGAGGCACAGAAGAAGATCGCCGGCTCCGAGGTTCAGGGCCAGGCCGGTGGCGGGTTGGTGACCATCACCCTCAGTGGTGCGGGGAAGGTGACCGCGGTGGCCATCGACCCGTCAGTGGTCAATCCCGATGATGTGGAGACACTCCAGGATCTCGTCGTCGGAGCGTTCGCGGATGCCACCCGGGAGATGGCGGACATGGTCAAGCTCCACCTCGGCCCGCTGGCCCAGATGCGTCAACAGCACCAGGGCATCGCGGAGTCCTGAAGGAATGTTTGAAGGTCCCGTCCAGGATCTGATCGACGAACTCGGCAAGCTGCCCGGGGTCGGACCGAAGAGTGCTCAGCGGATCGCTTTTCACCTGCTGTCGGTCGAGCCACCGGATATCGATCGGCTCACCGCGGCGCTGACACGGGTGCGCGACGGCGTTCAGTTCTGCGAGGTCTGCGGAAACGTCTCCGAGTCCGAGCGTTGCCGGATCTGTGGTGATGCCCGTCGTGACGGTACCCAGGTGTGTGTCGTCGAGGAGCCCAAGGACGTTCAGGCCGTCGAACGCACGCGCGAGTTCCGGGGCCGCTATCACGTACTCGGCGGGGCACTGGATCCGCTGTCGGGCATTGGTCCGGAGCAGTTACGGATTCGGCAGCTGCTCAACAGGATTGGTGAGCGAGTGGACGGTGTCGACATCACCGAGGTGATCATCGCGACAGATCCGAACACCGAGGGCGAGGCCACCGCCACCTATCTGGTGCGCATCCTGCGCGATATTCCCGGTCTGACGATCAGTCGGATCGCGTCCGGTCTGCCGATGGGCGGGGACCTCGAGTTCGCCGACGAACTGACACTCGGCCGCGCCCTGTCCGGGCGCCGCGCCATGGTCTAGCGGGTAGCGGGCTATCGGCTTTGGTCTAGCGGGTCGCGGCCCGTCGGCTTTCCGCTCTGGTGGGAGCATCGTCGGCACCTGCGGTGGTCGCCGCCGCCGCCGTGGCGTTCCGCTCTGCGATCCCGGTCCGCCGGGCGTCGGCGCCGTGCTGCGGGGCTCTTCCCGACGCGGAACGGACGCCGGCGGAGGTCGGTCCGTCCTGCTCAGTGCCGGGGACCTCGTCGGGCGCCGCAGCAGGCGAGTCCGCAGTCCGGGCCGCCGGGGGGAGGGCTGGCAGGGCGACCGCGGTGGTGACTGCGTCAGCCGCCGCACTCTTCGGCGCCGCACCGGTCGGGCCGATGGGCAGGATCTGGATGGGCCGCGTTGCGAGGGCTGCTGCCAGGGTGGTCTGGGCGGCCACGACGCCGTCCACGAGGGCTTGGCCGCCGGCACCGAATGCACTGATCACGCCGGTCACGCCGTCGATCACCGCCTGCACGATTCCGCCGATGTCGAACGACAGGACGGCGTCCACGAAGTTCTGTCCGGCGACGATGAACGACCGGGTCACGGTGTCGAACGCGGTGAACAGCCCCGCCCCCAGTTCGACGGCCGCCACCGGCTGCGCCAGCAGCAGAGCGGACTGGATGGCTAGCTGAATCTGGCCGACCTCGATGTTCGCGGCGATCGGCGGGACCAGCGTGGCCGAGCCGGCGTCGAAGGCCCAGGTCTCGATGGTGGTCAGGGCATCCAGTGCGTTACCGCTGAAGACCTGCTGAGTGGCGGTGAGCAGGGCGGCGGGCAGTTGTGCCGCCGATTCGGCGAGGCCGGCGCCGGCCTCGGCCAGACCGGCTGCCCGGATCGCCACGAACTCGACCTCGTTGGCGATGGCCTGCTGCCACACCGGGAAGGTCAGGATGTCGATGATGGAGGATGTCAGCGCGATATCGGGCGCAGCGAACGGGGGGATTGCCGGCGTGGTGGCCGTCAGCGCGGGGGCGGCGGCGATAACGCCTGCGCCCATCAACGCGGCGGTGGCGGTGGCAAGGGGGCGGGTGACGGCAATCACGGTGAACTCCATCTTCGGAACCTAACGACACGTCAACCTATCCCGATACGGTCCTTCGGCCCAATCCAGCAAAAATCAGCGAGGTGGTTTGGGCCCAGAGGCCCAGGCGGCTCGGACTGTCTAGACGCGGCGCGGCGCGGCCAGGCGCTCGCGGCGGAGCTGCTCAACCTCGGGCAGATCCAGTGGTGGCAGCGGTCCGACCACCCGTGACAGCAGCATGTCGGCCAGTTCGGGGTTGCGGGCCAGGCACGGGCCATGCAGGTAGGTGGCTATCACGCTGCCTTGGGCCACACCGTCGAGGCCGTCACCGAGCCGGTTGCCCGCCCCCTTCACGACCGCAGCAAGGGGAGAGGCCTGCGGGCCCAGAACCGTTCCGCCTCGATGGTTCTCGAATCCGGTCAGTGGCTGGCTCAGGCCATCGACGAGTGGAGTCGAGACGACCTCGCCGATGGTTCGCTCGGGTTGTGGGGATGTCGTGACGTCGAGAAGTCCCACCCCGTCAACCCGCTCGCCGGCGGAGGTCTCGTACCAGTGCCCGAGCACCTGGATCGCGGCGCAGATCGCCAGCACCGGCGCGCCCCGGGTGGCGGCCCGTTGCAGGCCCTGGTGGCGCAGCAGGTGTTTGGTGGCCAGTCGCTGGGCGTAGTCCTCGGCGCCGCCGAGGGTGTAGAGGTCCAGCGTGTCGGGAACCGGGTCAGCGAGGGTGATCTCGACGATCTCGGCGGCAATCCCGCGCAGCCGCAACCGCTGCCGCAGCACCACGGCGTTACCGCCGTCGCCGTAGGTGCCCATGACATCGGGCAATACCAGACCGATCCGAACCGCGTCAGCCATGCCGCTCCAGCGCCCGCTGCACGTGCAGGAACGCGGTGTAATTGGCGACCACCTCGACATGCCCGGGCGGGCATGACGTGATCGCCGCGATGGTGTCGTGTACCAGCGTGTGCTCCACCCCGGCGTAACCGAGGCGGACGGCGAGGTCGGTGCCGCGCTCGCCGGCCGCCACCACCTGGGTGTCGCCGAAGTGCTCGAACCGAACGTCCCACAGCCAGGACAGATCCTCACCGTCGGGTACTTGACCGTTGACCGCGATCACCACGCCGGCCGCCGTCTTGTCCACCATCGACAGCGCCTCCTGCCATCCTGCCGGGTTCTTGGCGAGCAGCAGGCGCGCGGTGTGCCGGCCGACGCGAACCGTGCGGTACCGGCCGGCCACCTCGTCGACACCGGACACCGCCGACACCGCGGCGGCCGCATCGGCGCCCATCGCCACCGCTGCGGCGACCGCGTGGGCGGCATTGCCCCGATTCACCGCCCCGGGCAATGCGAGATCCATCGGAAACGCCACGCCGTCGGGACCGTGGAGCGACTCGTCGTCGAACCACCACGCGGGATCCGGCCGGCTGAAATCCGTGCCGGTCGAACGCCAGTTCCGGCCGTCGCGGACGATGACCTCTCCGCTGCGCGGGCAACTCACCGAGTCATTGGCCCAACCGCCGCCGGCGGCGACCCACACCACATTGGGACAGTCGTAGGCCGCGGACGTCACCAGCACGTCGTCGCAGTTTGCCACCACCACGGCCGCGGGGTGCCGGCTGAGTCCGGCGCGCAGCGTCCGCTCAATGTGGTTGATCTCACCCACCCGGTCCAACTGGTCGCGGGAGAGGTTGAGCAGCACGATCACCGAAGGGCTGAGGGCATCCGCCACATGCGGTACGTGCATCTCGTCGACCTCAAGGGCGGCCAAAGGAGCGTCTCGGGCGGTGGCGAGCGCCGCAATCAGGCCGGCGTCCATGTTGGCGCCCTCGCCGTTCGTGGCCGTGTGGCCGGATGTCGACAGCGCGGCCGCCAACATCCGGGTGGTGGTCGACTTGCCGTTGGTGCCGGTCACCAGGGCCGTTCGCCGCCCTACGCCCAGTTGTCGAAGGATCGAGTGGTCCAGCTTCGCCGCCACCAAGCCGCCGATCATGGCGCCGGCGCCGCGGCCGGTGACCCGTGAGGCCCAGCGCGCGGCCGAACCGGCGGCGAGGGCCGCGCGGCCGCGAACAGTCATTCTCATCGGGTAACGAGTTTAGGCGGCGTGCTCCTGCCGTCTGCGGCACGAGTCGACAGAGCGTTGTTGCCGGCCCCGACACGGTGGGGCCTCCGCGCCGCTGTCGGGGCTCCGTGCCATCCTGAATTTCGTGAGCCACACCTGGGGCCGGCCGGCCGAGGAGCACCGCGACGGATGGGTCGTCGTCGACGTGGAGACGTCCGGTTTCCGTCCCGGTCAGGCCCGGGTTCTCAGCGTCGCGGCCCTCGCGCTCGACGGTGCGGGCAACGTCGAGCAGTCGGTGGTCAGCCTGGTCAACCCCGGGGTGGATCCCGGTCCCACGCATATCCACGGCATCACTCCCGAGATGCTCGAAGACCAACCGGTGTTCGCCGAGATTGCCAGCGACTTGGCCGACCTCATGCACGGCCGCACATTGGTGGCCCACAATGCCGCTTTCGATTACTCGTTTCTCACCGCAGAGGCCGAGATCGCCGGTGTCGTCCTCCCGATCGACAGCGTGATGTGCACGGTTGAACTGGCCCGTCGGCTGGAACTGGGTCTGCAGAACCTGCGGTTGGAGACGCTGGCCCGGCACTGGGACGTTCCGCAGACCCGCGCGCACGACGCTTTCGACGACGCATTGGTGCTTTCCAGGGTGCTGCGGCCCGCGCTGGAGCGGGCCCGGCAGCGGGACGTGTGGCTGCCCGTGCGCCCCGCTTCCCGGCGGCGCTGGCCCAACGGCACGGTCACCCACGATGAGCTGCGGCCGTTGAAGGTGCTGGCCTCCCGGATGCCGTGCCCGTACCTGAACCCTGGTCGGTACCGGAGTGGCGGTCCGCTTGTCCAGGGGATGCGGGTGGCGCTGTCGGCCGAGGTGAACCGGACCCACGAGGAACTCGTGGAGCGCATCATTTTCGCCGGGCTCGCCTACACCGACGATGTCGATCCGGAGACGTCGCTGGTGGTGTGCAACGAGCCGATACCGGAACGTGGCAAGGGATTCCAGGCGCGAGAGCTGGGCGTGCCGATGGTGGCCGATGACCAATTCATGCGCAGCATCGCAGCGGTGGCGAACGGCGTCGGGATCGACGAGTTCGTCCAGCCCATCGGCCGGGGCCAGCAGTTCACCCTGTTCTAGCTATCAGGCCCCCGGAAGAGGTATCGCCGGAACGCCGGGCGTTCCGAGCCTACCGGCCAGCCATGGCAGCGCGGTGGCGAAACCCTTTGCGGCGGAGGCGTAGTCGTGACCCCCTCCGTAGCCGACGACGGAACACTCGATGCCGTTCGCCCCGAACAGCGCGCACAACTGCGTGGCGGTCTTGGCGTGCTCCTCGGACTGGGTGTCCCAGTCGGCCAGTGCTTCTGGCTGCAACGGGGTGCCTGCCGGGACGTGTGTGGTCGGTACGTCCTCCGAAACCGCGATCCAGGCGGCCTTGTCCTGGTATGGGCCGCGCGTCTCCACCACGGTTTTGGGGTCGAAAGCCGCCCACGCGTCCGCGTCCCCGCCGAAGAGTCTGGCGATGGTCTGGTTCCGGGGCCCCGCATTCGGTCCGAGCTGACCGTCGAGGTCGACGATCGCGCTGAACAGATCGGGCCGGGTGACGAGGAACATCGCTGAGCAGGTGCCTCCGGTAGACCACCCCGCCACACCCCACCCCGCAGCCTCCGCGCTCACTCCGAAGTTGGAGATCACGTGGGGCACAAACTCTTTGGTGATGTGGTCAGCGGCATTGCCGCGCGGGCCGTTCACGCACTCGGTGTCGTTGGTGAACGAACCGCTGGTATCCGGGAACACGACCACCGGTGCTGATCCGCGATGACGAAGGGCGAACTCGTCGAGAATCTTCAGCCCCCCGGCGTACAGCAGCCAGTCCGGCGGATTGCTGAACTCGGGACCGATCATCATCACGACCGGAAGTCGGGGAGGTGGGTTCGAGGCGAACCACGCCGGCGGCAGATACACCAGTTCGTCGCGGTGGGAGAAACCGGAGATGTCGCTCGGTGTCGTGATCGACACCACCGTCCCGCGGGAGGGCCGGACGCCCTCGCGCTGCATCGCGAGCAGCTTCTCCTGGTCGATCCACTGCGCCGGTTGCTGTCCGGTTACCCGGTGCCAGGCCATCCCGACTGTCGGCAGGTAGCTCAATGAGGCGTTGACCACCGTGGCCGTTGCCAGAACGCACAGCGGGACCGTCCCCAGCGCGACGGCACGCCGCCATGGCGGAGACCCGCGCCACCCCAGAACCAGCACGGCGGCGGCCACGCCGGTCAGTCCGATCCAGGGCCACATCCCCGACGGGTAGTGGGGGCCCCAGCCCTGACTCTCGAGGAGCCACCACACCGCTGGGATCACCACCGCTCCGGCGGCGAACGCCACGGGCAGCCGGCGCAGCCGCCAACTCTTCGAACGCCAACCCGTCGCGGCGACAAGCGCCCCGAATGCGATGACTTGGAGGGCGACCGGCAGCCATCCGCTGATCAGCGACACGTCGGCGGCCCCGGCCATACGTGGCCCCGTGTCAGCGGCAGCGGGTGGCGCCTCCGGCGGCGGTGTCGTCGCCTCGGCGGCCGGGGCGGGGACCTCGGGTTCCGGTGCCGGGGGCGGCGGCAGTGGATGTTCGGCGATGAACGCGGCGCAGTCGTTGGGCACCGCGCCATCGACGGCGCGGGTGGCCATCCACTCGATGAGCATCGGGTCAGTGAGGGTGGGCGAAGGTCGTTGGCTGATCGTGATCGCATCGCCCATCTCGCAGGCATGAACGAGGGCGCGCTCCGTCCATGCCGCAGGCGTGAGTGGATCGTCATCGCCGAAGACCACCAGCATCGGCAGCTTCGCCGGCCCCTGCGGAAGGGTTGTCTTGCGCAGATAGCCGCGCAGCAGGCTCAGGGCCTGCGGAGTAGCGGGTCGGAGGTCATCCGGATTGATCTGGGCGATAACCGCGTCGCGTGCCGCATCTTCGTTGGGGTTGCAGTTCAGCAGCAGGTTCCAGTTGTCCTTGACCGGACCACGCCGGTAATCGTCTAGCGGGAACTTTCCGTCGTATTCCTTTGCCAACGTCGCCAGGTAACCGACGTACATCCTGAGCTGATCCGGTGTGAGGGTGCCGGACGCAGCCGCATCGGCGAGGCCGTCGAGATCCGCGGTCGGGGAGACGCTGATCGTGCCGCGAAGTGTCGGGTGTCCGTAGTCATCGGAGAGTTCGTTGACAGCCCAGGCAGCCTGACCGCCCTGGGCTTCGCCGACGGCGAACCAGATGTCCGAGGTCTCGGGGAGCAGTTTGCGGGTCGCGCGAACCGAATCGATCAGGTTGTAGCCGGCGCTGGCTGAATCGAGGTACGGGTGGTAAGACTTCTGGCCGTCGGAGGGGTTTCCCAGGCCCTGATAGTCGGGAACCGTGACGACATACCCGGCTTTCAGGAAACCGTCGATCGTTGCCGCGGCATCGGCGGTTCGTGAGGTGAACGCGCAATCCGGGGCAGGAGCACCCACCGCGCGCCCATGGGCGATGACGGGAAAGCCGCCCGGCGGGGGCGCCCCGCGCGGAACGTAGATCGAGGCCGTCACATGGGTGTACGCATCGGTCACCCCGGACTTCGAGACGTAGGTGACACGTCGAATCGAGGCCGCCGCCGCGGAGAGCGCCGGGTCCGATGCCGGGACGTCTTCGGTACTGATGACCGCGCCCGGCCAGTCGGACTGCTGCGCCTCGGATGCGTGCTGCTGCGATGCGGATCCGCCGCAGCCGACGACTACAGCAGCGAAGGCGATCGCGAGGATTAACCGGAGCAGGCCCATCGCCGGAAAAGCTACCCGAACGGCACCCGGCGTTCAGCCCAGTCGCGCGGCGCGGTTGACCGCCGAGACCACCGCGCGCAGCGAGGCGGTGGTGATGGACGTGGCGATGCCCACACCCCAGACAGTTCGTCCGCCCACCGAGGCCTCGACGTAGGCCGCGGCGGCGGCCTCCTCGCCGGCCGACATCGCGTGCTCGGAATAGTCCAGTACGTGCGCGTCGATACCACCGGCGCCCAGTGCGTCGACGAACGCGGCCAGCGGCCCGTTGCCCTCGCCGCGAATCTCGGTCTCCGCTCCGTCGATCTTGACGGTGGCCTCGATGACGTCCGTGCCGCCGTCGGTTTCCGATCCGATCACCCGTTGGCGGATGCGCTCCAGCGGCCGGACCGGCGCCAGGTACTCGTCGGCGAAGGCGTCCCACATCTCCTTGCTGGAGACCTCGCCACCCTCACCGTCGGTGATCTTCTGGATCACCTGGCTGAACTCGATCTGCAGACGCCGCGGCAGCACCAGGCCGTGGTCGGCCTTCATGATGTAGGCCACCCCGCCCTTACCGGATTGGGAGTTCACCCGGATCACGGCTTCGTAGGTGCGGCCGACATCCTTGGGGTCGATGGGCAGATACGGCACCTGCCAGAGGATGTCCTCGACATCGGCGTCAGCCTCGTCCGCGGCGACTTTCATCGCGTCCAGGCCCTTGTTGATGGCGTCCTGATGGCTGCCGGAGAACGCCGTGTACACCAGGTCTCCGCCGTAGGGGTGCCGCTCGGGCACCGCCAGCTGATTGCAGTGCTCGACGGTGCGTCGGATTTCGTCGATGTTGGAGAAGTCGATCTGCGGGTCCACCCCGCGGGAGAACAGGTTCAGGCCCAGGGTCACCAGGCAGACGTTGCCGGTGCGCTCGCCGTTGCCGAACAGGCAGCCCTCGATCCGGTCGGCACCGGCCTGGAAACCCAATTCGGCTGCGGCGACAGCGGTTCCGCGGTCGTTGTGGGGGTGCAGGCTCAGGATGATCGAATCCCGTCGCGCCAGGTTGCGGCTCATCCACTCGATCGAGTCGGCGTAGACGTTCGGGGTGGCCATCTCCACGGTCGCGGGCAGGTTGATGATCAGCGGCCACTCCGGGGTGGGCTGCAATACGTCGCCCACCGCGTTACAGACCTCCAGGGCGTACTCCAACTCGGTGCCCGTGTAGGACTCCGGCGAGTACTCGTAACGCCACCGGGTGCCGGGGTGTTTGGCCTGTTCTTCCAGGCACTTCCGGGCGCCGTCGGTGGCGATCTTCTTGACCTCGTCGCGGTTGGCCCGGAAGACCACCCGCCGTTGCAGGATCGAGGTGGAGTTGTAGAAGTGCACGATCACGTTCGGCGCGCCGTCGCAGGCCTGGAAGGTCCGCTCGATCAACTCCGGTCGGCACTGGGTCAGCACCTGGATGGTGACGTCGTCGGGAACCGCGCACTGCTCGATGATTTCGCGAACGAAGTCGAAATCGGTCTGGCTGGCCGACGGGAAGCCAACCTCGATCTCCTTGTAGCCCATCTTCACCAGCAGGTCGAACATACGTCGTTTGCGAGCCGGACTCATGGGGTCGATCAGCGCCTGGTTGCCGTCACGAAGATCCACCGCGCACCACGCCGGCGCCTGCTCGATGACACGGTCCGGCCAGGTGCGGTCGAAAGGAGCGACGGGTCCACCCCCGGGGATCTCAGCGGCGAATGGCCGGTACCGATCCACCGGCATCGCGGAGTTGCGCTGGGCGTTCCACGACGGCTGGCCGGGTCGGCGCGGGCCGGCCGGCTTGTTGATGGTGCGGGCGGATACATAGGCGTCGACCGAAGTCGCGTCGAAATGACTGTTCACGATATTGCTCCGGGAAGTGGTGGTGGGGGACTCAGACCGGCGCATCGCAAACACCCGCGACGGGAGGCCAGTCTGGATCAGACCCCGTCGCGGCGTCCGAGGAGGAGCACCCGCTGCACGCTGAAAACTGTACTCCGGTTGCCCCAACAGGCACAATCGTGCGGGTGACGCCGCCAAACGAACCGTGGCATCCAGGGTTTCCGTCGTCTGTTCCCCGTCGTTCCGCACTCGACACGGTGGCCACCGCGATACTCGCCGTGTTCACGCTGTTGGCTGCGGTGGCCTCGTTCGCCCTCTCCGGATACGTCGAGATGGCCACCGACACCTGTGGACGGGACTGCGGCCAGCCGTGGGTGGCGCTGGCTTACCTGGTCGCCTGGGGTGGACTCGTGGTGGCGGTGGCGGTCATGGCGGTGGGAATCGTGGTCGCCGCGCGGCGCGTGACGGTGATGTGGATCTGGCCGGCACTGGCCATCCTGCTGGTGTTCGGGTCGTTCGCCGCCGGAATGATG
>JAUPLT010000083.1 GCA_030836785.1 Actinomycetota bacterium | reverse complement strand
GGAGATCGTCGCCGCGCTGCAGGCCCGCGCTGAAGGCCGCTGGCGGCGGCCGTGACTGCGGAGGAACCGGAGCCCGGCGAGCAGCCGGCTGCCGAGCCCGCCGAGCCTGCCGAGCCCGCCGAGGGCACTGAGGAGGCCGAGGACGGCGAGGGTCCGCGGCGGCGCGCTCGCCGGGAGCGCGAGCAGCGCCGCGCCGCCCAACAGCGCGCCACGGCGATCGAGCACGCCCGCCGCGAAGCCAAACGCAAGGTCGCCGATCAGGCCGCCGCGGCGCCGCCGCGACTGGGGGAGCGCGCGGTCAAGGGGCTCAAACTGCTGGTCTGGTTGGTTGTGCTGACCGTGGCCAGTGTCGCGCTTGGGCTGCTCCTCTACTTCACGCCCGCGATGTCGGCGCGATCGCTGGTCGTGGTCGGCACCGGCGCGGTCACCCGTGACGAGGTCGTCGGCGTGGCCCAGATCCAGCCCGGTACGCCGCTGCTCCAGATCGACACCGACGCGGTGGCCGACCGGGTGGCGGGCATCCGGCGGGTGGCCTCGGCCCGGGTGCAGCGCGAGTACCCCTCGACACTGCGCATCACGGTCGTCGAACGGGTTCCGGTGGTGGTCAAGGACTATCCCGACGGCCCGCACCTGTTCGACCGCGACGGGGTCGACTTCGCCACCGCCCCGCCGCCACCCGGTCTGCCGTACATCGAGGTGGACAACCCCGGCCCCACGGACCCGCCCACGATGGCGGCCCTGGACGTGATGACGGCACTGCGCCCCGAGGTGGTCGCCCAGGTCAGCCGCATCGCGGCACCCTCGGTCGCCTCGATCACGCTGACCCTCAACGACGGCCGCACCGTGGTGTGGGGAACCACCGATCGCACTGATGAGAAGGCCGAGAAACTGGCGGCCCTGCTGACCCAGCCGGGGCGGGTCTACGACGTCTCCAGCCCGGACCTGCCGACGGTCAAGTAGCGAAAAGTTTCCCGACACGACGGCGCGCCTCCCCAATCCGCGCCGCACCGGCCATACCGTTCCTGGTGCGTGACAACCTGACATAACTCTAAGCCTCTGGTTGAGGTTGAGGGTTTACCCGGGGGAGACGCGCCGAACCCCGTTGTTAGCGAAGTTCCCACCACCGGAGGAAGACGATTCCGATGACCCCCCCGCATAACTACCTCGCCGTCATCAAGGTCGTTGGGATCGGCGGAGGCGGCGTCAACGCCGTCAACCGGATGATCGAACAGGGCCTCAAGGGCGTGGAGTTCATCGCGATCAACACCGACGCGCAGGCGCTGTTGATGAGCGACGCCGACGTCAAGCTCGACGTCGGCCGCGACTCCACCCGCGGACTGGGAGCCGGCGCTGACCCCGAGGTGGGCCGGAAAGCCGCCGAGGACGCCAAGGACGAGATCGAGGAACTGCTGCGCGGCGCCGACATGGTGTTCGTCACCGCCGGCGAGGGCGGCGGCACCGGCACCGGCGGCGCACCCGTGGTGGCCAACATTGCCCGCAAGCTGGGCGCCCTGACTGTCGGCGTGGTGACCCGGCCGTTCTCCTTCGAGGGCAAGCGCCGGTCCAATCAGGCCGAGAACGGCATCACCTCGCTGCGGGAGAGCTGCGACACGCTGATCGTCATCCCCAATGACCGGCTGCTGCAGATGGGCGATGCGCAGGTATCCCTGATGGATGCCTTCCGCAGTGCCGATGAGGTGCTGCTGAACGGCGTCCAGGGCATCACCGATCTGATCACCACCCCCGGTCTGATCAACGTGGACTTCGCCGACGTCAAGGGCATCATGAGCGGCGCCGGCACCGCCCTGATGGGGATCGGCTCGGCCCGCGGCGACGGCCGCGCTCTCAAAGCCGCCGAGATCGCGATCAACTCGCCGTTGCTGGAAGCCTCGATGGAGGGCGCCCAGGGTGTGCTGATGTCCATCGCCGGTGGAAGTGACCTGGGACTGTTCGAGATCAACGAGGCGGCGTCGCTGGTGCAGGACTCCGCCCACCCCGAGGCAAACATCATCTTCGGCACCGTCATCGACGATTCGCTGGGCGACGAGGTCCGCGTCACCGTGATCGCGGCGGGTTTCGACGCCAGCGGCGCCGGCCGCAAGCCGGTCGTCAGCGGCACCGCCGCCGCAGCTCCCGGAACCGCGGCGGCTGCGGGCGGGGCGTCGCCGATTGCGCCCGGGTCCGCCGGCAAGCTCAGTTCGTCGCTGTTCGAGCCGATCGACTCGAGGGAGCCGGTCAAGGTGCCCGCACACTCCAACGGGTCGTCACCGTTCGGAGATGACGACGACGATGTCGACGTGCCGCCTTTCATGCGGCACTGACCGCACCGTCAACCGTCCATGACCGCCCGCGTCCGCCTCGTCAGCACCACCCGGGCCGGTGGGGTGTCCGCCCCGCCCTATGACACTTTCAATCTCGCCTATCACGTCGATGACGACCCCGCCGCGGTGTCCGCCAACCGGGCCCGGCTGGCGGCGGCCGTCGGACTGCCGGCCGCCCACGTGGTGTGGATGCACCAGGTGCATGGGAATGACGTCGAGGTCGTCGATGCTCCCCGCGAACCGTCGGTCGGTGACATCCAGGACACCGACGCCCTGGTTACGGCGGTGCCGGGACTGGCGCTGGCCGTGTTGAGTGCCGACTGTGTTCCGGTGTTGCTGGCCGACGCGCGCGCCGGTGTGCTCGGAGCGGCGCACGCGGGCCGTGTCGGGGCGGCCGCCGGAGTTGTCCAGCGCACCCTCGACGCGATGCTCGGACTCGGCGCACACACGGAGGATATTTCGGTCGTCCTCGGTCCGGCGGTGTGCGGCCGTCACTACGAGGTGCCCGAACCCATGGCGGCCGAGGTCGAGGCGCTGCTACCGGGCAGTCGCACGACGACCACCCGCGGTACTGCCGGGCTGGACCTGCGCGCCGGACTTGCCCGGCAGCTGCTCGCGGCTGGTGTCGGCGCGGTCGAGATCGACCCACGCTGCACCGTCGAGGACTCAGATCTGTTCAGCCACCGCCGCGACGCACCCACCGGCCGGTTGGCCTCGCTGGTGTGGATAGACCCGGCGTGATCACCACCGGGGAGCGGATGGCGGAGTTGACGTCGCGGCTGGCGTCGCTGCGCGCCCGACTGGCCCGCGCCGCGGAGAGCGCGGGCCGTCCGGTCGCGGACGTCACCCTGCTGCCGATCACCAAGTTCTTCCCGGCCGCCGATGTGGCAATCCTCTGGCGGCTGGGGTGCCGCGCGTTCGGCGAGGCCCGGGCGCAGGAGGCGGCCGCGAAGATCGCCGAGTTCGACGCACTGGTCGGTGGCGAGGCGCGGACCGCGCCGGTGCACTGGCACATGGTCGGGCAGGTGCAACGGAACAAGGCCCGCGCCATCGCGGCCTGGGCAGACACCGTGCATTCGGTGGACTCGACGAAGGTCGCCGCGGCGCTGGCCGGCGCTTCCCGCGAAGCGCTGGACCGGGGCCATCGCGCCGCGCCGCTTCGGGTATTCGCCCAGATCAGTCTCGACGGCGATGTATCCCGCGGCGGGGTGAACATCGCCGACCCCGCCGGCGTGGACCGGTTGTGCGCCGAGATATCCGCGGCCGACGGGCTGACTCTGGTCGGGCTGATGGCCGTCGCGCCGCGGGGCGCCGACCCCGACGTGGCGTTCGCCGCCCTGGCGACCGAGCATCAGCGGGTGTTGCGCGACCATCCCGGGGCCACCGAGTTGTCGGCCGGCATGTCCGGAGACCTGGAGGCGGCGGTGCGACACGGATCAACGTGTGTGCGTGTCGGTACGGCATTGATGGGACAACGTCCTCTAACGTCTCCCTAAATCACATCAGTCACATGGCTCACAGCCGCACCTAGAATCACAGCAAACGCCAGAAGGGTCCCCAGGATGAGCACTCTCCACAAGGTCAAGGCCTACTTCGGTATGGCGCCGATGGACGACTACGACGACGAGTACTACGAGGACGACCACGAGGCTGGTCGCGAGTCCGGTCGTGGCCGGGGTCGCGGTCTCCGTGCGGAGCGATTCGACGAGAGCTACGACCGTGGCCGCGCGGACGGTCGGTTCGAGGGCCGCTACGACGACCATGACTCCCGGGCGCCCCGCGATCCGCGCGAGTTCGACGACCGCGAGGCGGACTACGCCCCGACCGGGGGCTTCCGGATGGCCTACGACGAGCCACGCTTCCGGGCGCGCGAGTTCGACCGGTCGCACGATATGCCCCGCTCCCGCTTCACCCCTCTGCGTGGCTCGACTCGCGGCGCGCTGGCGATGGATCCGCGCCGGATGGCGATGTTGTTCGAGGAGGGCAGCCCGCTGTCGAAGATCACCACCCTGCGGCCCAAGGACTACAGCGAGGCCCGGACCATCGGCGAGCGGTTCCGCGACGGCCAGCCGGTCATCATGGACCTGGTCTCGATGGACAACGCCGACGCCAAGCGGTTGGTGGACTTCGCGGCCGGCCTGGCCTTCGCGCTCCGCGGTTCCTTCGACAAAGTCGCCACCAAGGTGTTCCTGCTGGCTCCGGCCGACGTCGACGTCAGCGCCGAGGAGCGCCGCCGCATCGCCGAGGCCGGTTTCTACAGCTACCAGTAAGCCGGGCACCCAGCCGACCCGGCCCGCCGGTCGGCACTCGGTAGGCTGGCGATGCCCTCGTCCGCTGCAAGATAAGGACCCGCTTCGTTGGCGCTGTTCCTCCAGATTCTCGGCTTCGTGCTGTTTTTGTTCTGGCTGCTGCTGATCGCTCGGATCGTCGTCGAGTTCATCCGGTCCTTCAGTCGGGACTGGCGTCCGCGAGGTGTGACGGTGGTGATCCTGGAAGTCATCATGACGGTCACCGACCCGCCGGTGAAACTCCTTCGACGAGTGATTCCCCAGCTCACCATCGGTGCGGTGCGGATCGACTTCTCCATCATGATCCTGCTCCTCGTCGTCTACATCGGCTGGACGGCGGCGTGGGGGGCGGCGGCCACCGCCGGTGCGGGCGCGGGGCCGCTAGTCTGAAAATCGCCCTTATTCGACGGAGACTGGTGCAACCGGCGGGTCTGGTGTGACAGGATGGGCGCCAGTTACAGTGCGGTTCGACTGATGAACGCGCTTTACACTGCTATGCGGATCTTTCCACCGCCTGAAGATCGGAAGGGGCAGACGAATGCCACTCACACCGGCCGACGTGCACAATGTGGCCTTCAGCAAACCGCCCATCGGTAAGCGCGGATACAACGAGGACGAGGTCGATGCCTTCCTCGACCTCGTTGAGACCGAACTCGCCCGACTGATCGAAGAGAACGCCGATCTGCGCCAGCGAGTGAGTGAACTCGACTCCGAACTGGCCACCGCCCGCGCCGGTGGAGGTGGATCCACCCAGGCGATCCCGCTCTACCAGCCCGAACCGGCACCCGCTCCGGCACCGGCACCGGTCGCCGAAGAAGTTCGGCCGTCGCTGTCCGAGGAACAGGCGATCAAGGCCGCCAAGGTGCTGAGCCTGGCCCAGGACACCGCCGACCGTCTCACCGGCGGTGCACGTGCCGAGGCCGACAAGTTGCTGGCCGATGCGCACGCAAACGCCGATCAGATCGTGTCCGAGGCCCGCTACATCGCCGAGACGACCGTCAACGAGGCCCGTCAGCGGGCGGACGCACTGCTCGCCGACGCCCAGACCCGCTCGGAGACCCAGTTGCGTCAGGCTCAGGAGAAGGCCGACATCCTGCAGGCCGACGCCGAGCGCAAGCATGCCGAGGTGATGGGCACCATCAACCAGCAGCGCACGGTGCTCGAGGGTCGACTGGAGCAGCTCCGCACCTTCGAGCGCGAGTACCGCACCCGGCTCAAGACCTATCTGGAGTCCCAGCTCGAGGAGCTCGGGCAGCGCGGTTCGGCGGCCCCGGTGGACGCCGGGGATGCCGGTTACAACCAGTACCAGTAGTCCAGAATCCGGGCCGTTGAGGCGCGGTTCACTACCCCAGGAGGCCGGCCGATGCTGATCGTGGCGTTGGTGCTGGCCGTGATCGGCCTGGCCGCGCTGGTGACCGCGGTGGTCAGCAGCAACGAGATCGTCGCCTGGGTGTGTATCGGTGTCAGTGCGATCGGCGTGATTCTGCTTGTGGTCGATGCCGTGCGGGACCGGCAGCGGCGCGCGGCCGCAACCGCCGGCGTGGCCGGAACCGCAGCGCTGGTCGGAACCTCAACGGAGACAATCGAATTCGAAGAGTCGCCGGCCGACGAGGAGGTCATCGAGGCAGTGGAACCTGACCTGGCAGTCGACAGTGGCCCACTCTCCGAGCAGCAGGCGGAGATCGAGACCGAGACCGAGACCGATACCGCAGCCGAGGTCGTGACATCGGAGGTCCTGGCGGAGGACCACCCCGAAGAGGTCGTCCACGACGAACCCGAGTTCGACACTTACAGCGATGACGAACCGGAGTACCCGCCGTCCGCCGAGGAGTCGGCCCTGCACACCGTCGACGAAGACGCCATCGACGAGTCGGGCCCCGACGCCATCGACGGGTCGGCCCTGAACGGCAGCGAGTCCGAGCAGCGCTGACACCGGGCTAATCTCGGGGCCATGGGAATCGAGTACGCGAGTATCGTCGGCCATCCCCTCGACCGGGTCTGGGACTGGCACACTCGCCCGGGCGCGATGCGCAGGCTGGTGCCGCCGTGGCAGCCGATGCGCGTGGTCAAGGAGACCGAGTCGCTCGCCGACGGTCAGGCGATCCTGGGTCTTCCCGGCGGACTGCGCTGGATCGCGCAGCACGACCCGGCGGGCTACGACCCGCCGTACCAATTCCTCGACGTACTGACCAGTGGCCACGGGTTGGACGGACTGATGACGCTGCCGCCCCGGATCGTCGGGTGGTGGCGGCACACCCATCGCTACAGCGATGCCGGCAATGGCAGCACCCGGGTCCACGACATCGTCGACACCACGGTGCCGGGTGCCGCGCTGCGGTCGACCTTCGCCTACCGGCACCGCCAACTCGCCGAGGATCTGGACGCCCACGCCGACGCTGCGACCGCCCGCGGTGAGGCCGGGCCGCTCACCGTCGCGGTCACCGGCTCATCGGGACTGGTCGGCACGGCGTTGTGTGCGTTCCTCAGCACCGGCGGCCACCGGGTCATCCGCCTGGTCCGCGGGACCCCCGCCGATGACGGTGAGCGGCGTTGGGATCCGCGGGACCCCGCCGCCGACCTGCTGGACGGGGTGGACGCGGTGGTCCACCTCGCCGGTGAGTCCATTGCCGGCCGGTTCACCGACGCCCACCGCCGGGCGATCCGGGACTCCCGGATCGAGCCGACCCGCCGGTTGGCCGCCCTCGCCGCCGTCACCCCGGGTGTGCAGGCCTTCGTCAGCGCCTCGGCGATCGGCTACTACGGATACGACTGCGGTGACACCGAACTGGACGAGAGCAGCCCGCGCGGGGACGGGTTCCTGGCCGACGTCGTCGCCGACTAGGAAGCCGCCACCAGCCCTGCGTCCGACGCCGGCCTTCGGGTGGTCACGGTGCGCACCGGCATCGTCCAGGCCGCCGCCGGGGGAACGCTGCGGTTGTTGCGTCCGCTGTTCGCGGCGGGTCTCGGCGGCCGGTTGGGCAGTGGGCGGCAGTGGCTGTCCTGGGTCGGAATCGACGACCTGCTGGACATCTACTACCGGGCCCTCTACGACACCGGGTTGGCCGGACCGGTCAATGCCGTGGGTCCCGCCCCGGTTCGCAACAGCGACTACACCGCGGCGCTGGCCGCGACACTGCACCGCCCGGCGCTGCTGCCGGTGCCCTCGTTCGGTCCACGGTTGCTGCTGGGCCGGCAGGGCGCGGTCGAACTGGCCGAGGCCAACCAGCGGGTGGTCCCGGCCAGATTGGCACAGCGGGGACACCGGTTCCGCCACCGCACGGTCGAGGACGCCCTGGCCCACCAGCTTGGTCACGACCCGGCACCGGGCGTTCTGTAGGGCGGGCCGGATCGCCGGGCGGTGTGCCCCGGCTTGGGGCACGATGGAGACATGGTGTTGATCGACGCGTCGATAATCGACAGCACAGGACTCCGTCACCTGGTCGATGAGTTGCGTCGCCGCGGTTTCACGGTGGTGGGTCCGACGCTGCGGGACAACGCCATCGTGCTGGCGGAGTTGGAGAGCGCTGGTGAGCTGCCCTTCGGGTGGGGGGTGGATGTCGCCCCGGGGACCTACCGGCTGCGCCGGCGCACCGACTCGGCCGCCTTCGGCCATTCCGCCGGTCCGCAGTCCTGGAAGCAGTTCCTGCATCCGCAGCGCCAGCGGGTGTGGTCCTCGGACGGGTCCGACCCCGAACCGGCGCCGCGTTACGCATTTCTCGGGGTGCGTGGCTGCGACCTGGCCGCCATCCGTGTGCTGGACGGCGTGCTGGCGGGTGCCGCCCACCCGGACGGTTCCTATACCGGGCGGCGCTCCGGAGCCTTCATCGTCGGGGTGAACTGCACCGAACCGGGCGGACTGTGTTTCTGTGCCTCGATGGGCACCGGCCCGGGCTGCGGACCGCGCTCGGGCTACGACCTCGCCCTGACCGAACGTGTCGAGGTGGGAGTCGATGGGGAATCGGTGAGCTACGTCGTCGACGTCGGCAGTGCGACCGGTGCCGAGGTGCTGGCCGCGGTCCCGCACCGCCCGGCGACGGCGACGGAGTGCGCCGGCGCCGAGGCCGAGGTCGCCGCCGCCGTCACGGCGATGGGCCGGCAGATGCCGGACACCGATCTGCGCCAGTTGCTCATCGACTCCCGGGAGTCCCCGCATTGGGAGTCCGTCGCCAGCCGGTGTCTGACCTGCGGTAACTGCACAATGGTGTGTCCGACGTGCTTCTGCACCAGTTCCATCGAGACGACCGACCTGACCGGCGAACACGCCGAACGGTGGACCGAGTGGGCATCGTGCTTCGAACTTGACTTCACGTTCATCCACGAAGGCCCGGTCCGCCGCTCGGGTGCATCGCGGTACCGGCACTGGCTCACCCACAAACTCAGCAGTTGGCACGACCAGTTCGGCAACTCCGGTTGCGTCGGGTGCGGTCGCTGTATCGCCTGGTGCCCCACCGGCATCGACATCACCGAAGAGATGGGTGTCCTCGACGCCCAACGCAACGGAGAGTCCGGAGATGACTGAGATGGCGGTGCGGCCGATACCGCAGCAGAGTTCCGCGATGGCACCGGTGCCCTACCGGGTGCGCTCCCGGGTGGCGGAGACCCACGACTCGGTGACCTTGCATCTCGAACCCGAGGGAACGCCGCTGGCTTCGCCCGCGCCGGGCCAGTTCATGATGATGCACGCCTTCGGCGTGGGCGAGATCGCGATCTCGGTGTGCGGGCTGGGCCCGGCCGGCGAGATCATCCACACCATCCGGGCTGTCGGCGCGGTGAGCGCGGCGCTGTGTGCCGCAGAACCTGGCTCCACCGTGGGGATGCGGGGTCCGTACGGCACCGCCTGGGGGCTGGAGTCCGCGGTCGGCCGGGATCTGGTCATCGTGGCAGGCGGGGTCGGTCTGGCGCCGTTGCGGCCGGTGGTGACCGGTGCGCTCGAGCACCGCGACCGCTACGGACGGGTGATTCTCATCGCCGGCGCGCGCCGTGAACGTGAGTTCCTGTACTCGGCCGAACTGGCGTCGTGGCAACAGGATCCGCGACTGGAACTGCATCAGACCGTCGATGTTCCGATCCACGGCTGGCTGGGGGAGACCGGCTTCGTCACCGAGCCGTTGCGCCGGCTCACCCTGGAGCCGGACCGGACCACGGCCTTCCTGTGTGGTCCCGAACCCATGATGCGCTTCGGTGCGGCGGCTCTGCTCAAGAAAGGCGTTGCGGCCCAGAATATTCGGGTGTCGCTGGAGCGCAATATGCAGTGCGGCCTGGGGTGGTGCGGGCACTGCCAGCTGGGTCCGCTGCTGTTGTGCCGCGACGGGCCGGTGGTCGGCTACGACGTCGCCGCCCCACTGCTCGATTCGGAGGAGTTGTAGATCGTGCCGACTCTCGCGGTGTGGAAATTCGCGTCCTGCGACGGCTGCCAACTCACCCTGCTCGACTGTGAGGACGAGCTGCTGACCCTGGCCGAACAGGTGCAGATCGCCGCCTTCGCGGAGGCGTCCAGCGCGATGGTTGCCGGGCCGTACGACGTGTCGCTGGTGGAGGGTTCGATCACCACCGCGTCCGACGCCCAGCGGATACGGGAGATTCGTTCGCAGTCAACGGTTTTGGTGGCGATCGGTGCATGCGCCACCGCCGGCGGTATCCAGGCGCTGCGCAACTTCGCCGACGTCGACGAGTTCGCGTCGGTGGTCTATGCCCGTCCCGACTACATCCAGACGCTGGCCACCTCCACCCCGGCCTCCGAGCACGTCACGGTGGACTACGAACTACGGGGCTGCCCCATCGACCGCGGTCAACTGCTGGAGACCCTGGCCGCCCTGCTCGTCGGCCGCAAACCCCGACTGCCCGCCGCGACGGTGTGCACCGAATGCAAACGGGCCGGCGTCACCTGCGTCACGGTCGCCGAGGGCATCGCCTGTCTGGGACCGGTCACCCACGCCGGCTGCGGGGCGCTGTGCCCGCGCCATCACCGCGGCTGCTACGGCTGTTTCGGTCCGATGGCCACACCCAATATGGGGGCGATGATTCCGCTGCTGCACCGCGATGGGATGTCCGGTGGGGACGTCGACCGGGTGTTCGGCACGTTCAACGTCACCCAGTTCGAGGCTGAACGGAACAAGGCTGAACGGAATGAAGCATGACTGATTCGGCCCGCGGGTCGGCGTCCGGCGCGGCCCGCACGCTTCGCGTCGGCGCCCTGACCCGTGTCGAAGGAGAAGGGGCGCTGCACGTCGAAGTGCGGAACGGCGTCCCGGAGATCATCGAGTTCAACATCTACGAGCCGCCCCGGTTCTTCGAGGCCTTCCTGCGCGGCCGGATGTACACCGAACCGCCCGATCTCACCGCGAGGATCTGCGGCATCTGCCCGGTGGCGTACCAAACCAGCGCCTGCAACGCCATCGAGGACGCCTGCGGGGTGACGTTGGACCCCGAACTGGTCGCCCTTCGCCGGCTGCTGTACTGCGGGGAATGGATTCACAGCCACGCCCTGCACATCTACCTGTTGCACGCGCCGGACTTCCTCGGCGCTCCCGACGTCATCACCGTCGCGCGGGATCACCGGGCGGCCGTCGAGCGCGGTCTGGCTCTGAAGAAGGCCGGAAACCGGCTGCAGGAACTCGTCGGCGGTCGGTCGATCCATCCGGTCAACGTCCGCGTCGGCGGCTTCTATTCGGTGCCCACCCGCGCGGATCTCAAGCCGATGGCCGAGCAACTGCGCCGCGCGCTCGACGACGCGCTGGCGACGGTGGAATGGGTGGCCGGTTTCGAGTTCCCGGACCTGACCATCGACGCCGAACTGCTGGCGCTGACCGGGGACCGGTATCCGATGGAGGGTGGTGCGATCGCGCGCAGCGACGGCCCGGCCTTCGGCGTCGCGGAGTTCAGCGACCACGTGCGCGAGACGCACGTACCGCACTCGACGGCCCTGCACGCCACCCTCGACGGCCACCAGCACCTGACCGGCCCGCTGGCGCGCTACGCCCTCAACCATGAGCTGCTCTCACCGCTGGCCCGGGAGGCCGCTGCTGCTGCCGGACTCGGCGCCGAGTGCCGAAACCCGTTCCGCAGCATCATCGTCCGCGCCGTCGAGGTGGTGTACGCCGTGCAGGAGGCGCTGCGGATCATCGAGGACTACGAGCGTCCGGCCCGGCCCTACCTCGAGGTCGAGCCGCGTCCCGGGGTGGGCCACGGCGTCAGCGAGGCGCCGCGTGGGCTGCTCTACCACCGTTACGAGATCGACGAGTCCGGGCGGATCGGCGCGGCGCTGATCGTGCCGCCGACGTCGCAGAACCAGGCCGCCATCGAGGCCGACCTGGCCAGGGTGGTGCTGGCGGGGGAGGCTCTCGACGATGCGGCACTGACCACCCTGTGTGAGCGTGCCATCCGCAATTACGACCCGTGCATCTCGTGTGCCACCCACTTCCTGACCCTGAGGGTGGACCGTCGTTGAGTGTGGTCGTCATCGGCGTCGGCAATGAGCACCGCCACGACGACGGTGTCGGCCCCGCGGTGGCCGACCGGGTGGCCGCGCTGGCGCTGGCCGGGGTTCGGGTGCTCAGCTGTCCCGCTGAGCCCACCGCGATCCTGGACGCGTGGAGCGGTGCCGAACTGGCGGTGGTGATCGACGCCGTGCTGGTCGACGGCGGGGTCGGCGGGCCGCCCGGCCGGGTGCACGTCCGGACTCTGGAGGATCTGGCCGAGCCCAGGTCCGTCAGCTCACACGATCTCAACCTGGCGCAGACCTATCGGCTCGGACTGGCCCTCGGCCGTGCCCCGGCATCGGTCACGGTGGTCGGCATCGACGTCGCCGACACCGGTCACGGCGTGGGGCTGAGCCCCGCCGTCGCCGCCGCGCTACCCGAAGCGGTGCGGACCGTCGTGGACCTCCTCGCCCAACAGGCTGAGATAGCCTCGCACCAGCAGTCGTAGCCGGCGGGTGGCGTCGTCGATGGTGGCAGCGGTCTGCGAGCGCAGGTCCCCGGCATCGATTCCGAGGCGCGCCATATCGTGGTCCCGATCCTCGGCGATCCACAGTTCCAGCAGGTCGGCATCGAGTTCGGGATGAAACTGCAGGCCGAGCGCCCGGCCCGTTCGGAATGCCTGTACCGCACGCGGACTGCGGGCCACCTCGGATGCCCCCGGCGGGACGGTGAGCCGGTCGAAGTGCCACTGAAACCACGGGCCCGCCGGCACCAGATCCGGCTCGACGCTGACGATGTCGTGCCACCCGAGTTCCGGCTCCGGCGCCCGCGTCACCTCGCCGCCCAGGGCACGTGCCAGCAACTGGGCCCCGAAACAGACCCCGAGTACGCCGGTCCCGGCCGCGAGGGCGCGGCGGACCAGGTCCATCTCCGCCTCGATCCACGGCAGCCGATCATCGTAGGCCGACCAGCGTGCGCCGAGGGGGACGATCACGTCGTAGCCCGAGGGGTCGGGGAACTCCACCTCGATGACCGGGTCGACCGCGAAATCCCCGGGACGTTGACGCGGCAGCACGTCGAAAGTGTCAGTGGCGAAGCCGAATTCGGCGAACACCGCACCGAGTAGCGCCTCCGGCGCGGTGGGATCGTTGCGGACGAACAAGACACGCGCTGGCACCCGTTCACGCTACGACAGCGGCGGTATCGTGGGGCATGCGGCCGATCTTCACCCTTGTGGTGTGGTTGGTCGCCGCCGCCCATTTCGCGTTCCTGATCTATCTGCCCAGCGGGGGCTTTCTGGCTGTTGCCCTGCGCAGGGCGGGCCGTCCGGGCTGGCGGTGGGCACTCGCCCTGCACGTGGCCGTCGCGGCGTGGGCGTTCGGCAGCGTGACCCTGCACCTCTGGTGTCCACTGACCGAGGTGGAACAGTGGGCGCGCCGAGGCGCCGGGATGGCGCCGCTGGATTCAGCCGGGTTCATCCACCACCACATCATCGGTGTGCTCTATCCGGCAGACGCAGCCGGGTTCGCGCAGACCGCCGCTCTGACGGCAGTGGCAGTGTCGTGGGTGCTCCTTGCAGTCACACGCGGTCGGCGTGGGGAAGTCGGGTCCGACATAATGCCGGGATGGGCGTCACATCACAGGTCTGGTTGATCACCTGCCTGGCAATTCTCGGGCTGTTCGTCTTCGACTTCTTCGCGCATGTGCGGGTGGCGCACGAGCCGACATTTCGTGAATCGGCGGTCTGGTCTTCCTTTTACATCGGTCTGGCCATCGCGTTCGGGTTCTTCATCTGGTGGCAGTGGGGCGGGCAGTACGGCGGTGAATACTTCGCCGGTTACGTCACCGAGAAGGCGCTGTCAGTGGACAACCTGTTCGTCTTCACCGTGATCATGGCGACGTTCGCGGTTCCGCGGATCTATCAGCAGAAACTGCTGCTGATCGGCATCGTCATGGCGCTGGTGATGCGGGCGGCCTTCATCGCGATCGGTGCGGCGGCGATCGCCCGGTTCAGCTGGGTCTTCTACATTTTCGGCGCGTTCCTGATCTTCACCGCCGTGAAACTCGCCCGCGAGGCCGGCGCCGAGGAGCACGTGGAAAAGGAGCGGGACAGCCGCATCGTGCGACTCGTCCGTCGATTCATCCCGGTGACCGACGACTATCACGGCGACAAGTTCCTGACCCGCTTCGAGGGCAAGCGGGCGGCGACTCCGATGCTGCTCGCGCTGGTGGCGATCGGGTTCACCGATCTGCTTTTCGCGCTGGATTCCATCCCGGCGATCTACGGCCTCACCGAGGAGCCCTACATCGTCTTCACCGCCAACGCTTTCGCGCTGATGGGTCTGCGGCAGCTGTACTTCCTGATCGGCGGGCTGCTCGACCGGCTCATCTACCTGTCAGCCGGCCTCTCGCTGATCCTGGGGTTCATCGGTATCAAGCTGGTGCTGCACGCGTTGCACAAGAACTCGCTGCCGTTCATCAACGGTGGCGAATATGTGGACGTGCCGGAAATCTCCACCCAGATGTCGATCAGCGTGATTGCCGCGATCCTGGTGATCACCACCGTGGCCAGCCTGGTGGT
>JAUPLT010000082.1 GCA_030836785.1 Actinomycetota bacterium | reverse complement strand
GACGCCACGATCCTGGTCACCGGTGTCGAGGACCCAGGCACCCAGGCGCACAGCGTCAACGAAAGCCTGCACCTCGGCGTCCTGGAACGGGCGGCGATCGCCGAAACGCTGCTGCTGGACACGCTCGGCAGGCGCTAGCCGGGGGTGATCCTCTGCCGGCGGCTAGCCTGCGATCAGCTTCTGGATCGCCGATGCGGTGTTGGCCGCCTTGACGTTGTACTGCGCCACGGCGACCTTGCCCTTTTCGTCGACCAGGAAGGTCGAACGGATCACGCCGTGGACGACCTTGCCGTACATCTTCTTCTCGCCGAAGGTTCCCCACGCCGTCAGCACCGACTTCTCGGGGTCTGACAGCAGCGGGAAGGTCAACTGCTCGGCATCGCGGAACTTGGCCAGCTTCTCGGGCTTGTCCGGGGAGATCCCCACGACGTCGATGCCGACATCGTTCAGTTCGGCCAGGCTGTCGCGGAAGGCGCAGGCCTGCTTGGTGCACCCCGGAGTGGAGGCGGCCGGGTAGAAGTACACGATCACCTTGCGGCCCTTGAAATCCGACAACGTGACGGTGTTGCCGTCGGCATCGGTCAGGCTGAACGCAGGTGCGGTGTCGCCGACCTCCAGGCGTGCATTCTCGGTCACGGTTCGTCCCTTCATCGTCGCCGTCGCTGTCTTCGGGTGCATCCTGCTCTTGCGCAGGCCCGGTCCTGATCTGGGCCCGGTTCTGATCTAGGGTAGTGCGGCAAGGCGGGACTTTCTCCAGCGCGGAAGCGAGGACGGCAGTGGTGGATCGGGATCCCGAGGTCATCAAGCAGGACATCGCCCAGGCGCGCGACCGACTGGCGCTGACCGTCGACTCGCTGGCCGTGCGGGCCAATCCGCAACGGCTCGCCGACGACCTGAAGGCCGCCCTGCTGAAGTTCGTCAAGCAACCCGCAGTCGCGGCCACCCTCGCCGGGGTGAGCGTCATCACCGTTGTGGTGGTGGTCCGCACGATCCGGCGCTGACCCAGAGGGTTCGACCCGCACTCAGGGCGGGAATGCATCAGCCGAAGTACTTCTCGCCGCCGGACGGATAGCCCCCACCGGTGGTGGCGATGTGCACATGGGTGTAGTGATTGGCGTCGTCGTTGCCGAGGTTGGCCATGAGGTGCGGTTTGCCTGAGAGCGGATAGTAGGTCTGCTGCCAGATCACGTTGTCGAGGCCGAACCGCTCGGCGTTCTGGAACACGAAGGCGACGATCCGATCCCCGAGGTCTTTCCCGGCCGGGGTGTCGTAGTTGGGGATCATGACGTCGATGGCCAGCCCCTGAGGGTGCCAGTGCAGGCTGTCCTGCCGCGCACCGCCGATGTTGGTGATCTCCGGGAAGCGCGCGCTGATCGCCCGCTCGACCAAGATGGTCCTGACCTGTAGGCCGCGCTCAATGCCGACTCCCGGTGGCAGGGTGCGGACCCTCGACCGGCTGGCGACGAGCGTGGTCAGCGTCGGCCCGGACTGCTCGATGCCGGGTCCTGCCTCGATGGGGCTCACCTCGATGCTGGGGCTGACTACGTAGTGGGAGAAGCCGGACCCGTTCGGGGCGGCGAGGACGATCTGCGGCTGCCAGCCGGTCGGCTCAGGACTGGTGGGGCGCGCGCTGGCGCCGGCCGCGATCAGCAGGGCGGCCGGGATGGCCACCGCTGAGGTGAGGACGGGGAAGACACGTCGACGATTACCGGGCATAACACCACGGTATCGGCAATAGTGATCAAACTGTTACCTGGCATGTGTACAGCACAGCCTGGGCGTTGACGGTCCCCGTGGTTTTGCTACCGTAGCGGTGGTGCCTGGCCGGTCCGTTGAGCGTTTGCTGATCGACGACGAACAGCCTCAGGGTCTGCTCTGGGCCAGCACTGAGGCGCTTCTCGACCCGCTGGTTCTGCTAGAGGCAAAGCGGGATCCGAACGGTCGGGTCACTGACTTCATCTACCGCCAACTCAACCAGGCGACGTGCAACTACCTCGGTGTATCCCGTGGGGATCTGCTCGGCCACGGGTTGGTGGAGATTTCGCCCGGTGTCGTCGAGTCGGACCTCTTCGCGGCGTACGTGCGGTGCCTGGATACCGGCGAACCCGTGGTGATTGACGATCTGTCCTACGCCAATGAGATTCTGGGCGACACCCGCCGCTATGACCTCAGAGCCACCCGGGCGACCTCCACCACGATCGTCCTGACCTGGCGCGATGTCACTGAGCGGTTCCGGGCGGCGCAACAACTCGCGGAAGCGCGCGATCGTTTCCGTGCCAGCAATGACTCAATGCTGGATCCGGAGGTGCTGCTGGAGGTAGTTCGGGGCTCCCGTGGCGAGGTCGTCGACTTCGTGTATCAGGATGTGAACAAGGCCACCTGCGACTATGTCGGGCTACCCCGCGAGGCCCTGCTGGGCAGCGGGGTGCTGGAGAAGTGGCCGGGTTTGGTGCAGGCCGGGCTGTTCGATCGTTACGTCCAGTGCCTGGACACCGGTGAACCGGCGATCATCGACGACTTCTCCTATGACAACGAGGTTCTCGGCGACATCCGCCGCTACGACATCAGAGCAACCCGAGCCACTCCGACGTCGATCGTGGTCACCTCCCGCGACGTCACCGAGCGGTTCCAACTGGCCCGACTCCTCGAGGAAGCGCGCGATCGGTTGCGCGCGAGCAACGAAGCGCTGCTGGATCCCCAGGTGCTGCTGGAACCGGTCCGGGACGCCGACGGCCGGGTCGTCGACTTCGTCTACCTCGAAATCAACCGGGCGACCTGCGACGCTGTCGGGCTGCCGCGCGAAGACATCCTCGGCCACAGGTACCTCGAGCACTGGCCGGGAATCGTCGAGGCGGGGTTGTTCGACATTTTCGTGCGGTGTCTGGACACCGGTGAGCCGGTCGTTCTCGATGACCTCCTGTACCACAATGACGTCATCGACAAGCCCCGTCGCTACGACGTCAGGGTGACCCGAGCCACCCTAACCCTGATCGTCGTGACCTGGCGCGACGTCAACGAGCGGTTCAAGACTGCGCAACTGCTCGAGCAGGCTCGCGATCTGCGGCACAAGGCCGACGCGCGGTACCGCAGGCTGGTGGAAAACTCCGGTATCGGCATGGGTCTGCTCACTCCCGACGGCCAGTTCGAAGCGGCCAACCGCGCGATGTGTGACTTCTTCGGCTACGACGTCGAGACGCTGCGGGAGAAGACGTGGCAGGAGTTGACTGCCCCGGCTTACCTGGACTCCGACCTGCAGAACGTCCAGGCAGTGTTGGACGGGCGCATCGAGTCTTACCGGATGAAGAAGCAGTACATCCACGCCGACCGACACCTCATCTGGGGAGATCTGTCGGTGAGTTGCCTGCGAAGGCCAGATGGTGCGGTGGAGCGGTTCATCGTCCAGATCATCGACATCACCGCGGAGGTGGAATCACGTCGCAAGCTTGCTGAACGGGACGAGCAGAACCATCAACTCGCGCACCGTCTCCAGGAGCAGGCTGACCGCCTCAGAGGCGAGTTGAGAAGCGCCGCGGACTACGTCGCATCGATCCTCCCCGGTGATCTCGTTGGCCCGGTGCGGGTCTGTTCCCGTTACCTGGCATCCGAGGAACTCGCCGGGGACTGTTTCGACTATCGCTGGATCGACGACGACCATCTCATCATCTATCTGATCGACGTGTCCGGGCACGGTGTCGGGCCCGCGTTGTTGTCGGTGTCGGTGCACAACATGCTGAGATCGGGTGCGGTTTTCCAAACGGCCCGGTTGGCGCCCGAGCAAGTCCTGTCGGAACTGAACCGCAGGTTCCAGATGGACCACCACGGCGGCAGGTACATGACGATGTGGTGCGGGGTGTACGAACTGTCGTCACGAACACTGCGTTACGCCAGTGCGGGTGCGCCGCCGGCCTTTGCGATCGGCGACGACGGGGGTGTCATCGAACTGTCCACCGGCGGCCAACCGCTGGGGATGTTCGCTGACTTGGATTTCACTGCCCGCAGTTACACCGTGCCGCACGGTTGCCGGATCCTGCTGTACAGCGACGGCGCCTATGAAGACGCCTTCGCCGACGGCCGACAACTGCCGATGGAAGATTTCAAGGACCTGTTCGCCAGGATGGCTGGATCAGCCCTCGACGACTTCGTCTCGGCACTCGGGAAACTGAGAAAGGTCGGCGTGTTCGAGGATGACTGCTCGCTGGTTCGGTTGGAGTTCGACTAGCGGCTCTGCTGGACGGTGGTGTCCACCTGCGGCGCGGTCGCATTGTTGCCGCTGATCCACTGGCTCCACGGGATCAGGTTCGGCGCCGGGTCGGCGTAGGTGTCCGGGGACGCGTAGATCTCGTTGGCGGGACCGTAGTCGTCGAACTCGTCGTACTCGTCGTCGAAGGCCGAGTAGTAGTCGTCGTCATCATCGGCGGTGGCCGTCGCGGCGACGCCGAGCGCGCCACCGAGTAAGCCGACCGACAAGACAGGCGCAGCCAGCAAGCGGGCCCAACGGGTGCGGATCATGGGGACGAGACCTCCTAGCGGGACAACGTTGCGGCGCAGCACTCAAATCTCTCACAGCCCTGGGTTCATTGCCCAGCCTGAAAACTAGCCGAAAGGTTCGTTCGGCCCGGCGCCGTGGGGCGCGATGGGAATGACAAGTCCTCCCGCACCGATCGGCGCTCTGCAATCGTGAGGGGGTGGACGCCGCACATTCACCCGCGATCCTCACGGTGTTCCGGTCACGACTGCGCCGGGAAGCCGCCTCGTTGGGGTACCACGAGCTGGCCGACGACATGGAGCGCAGGGCACGGGCAATGCCTGGATTCGTGGACTTCACGACCTTCACCGGAGACGACGGGGAACGAGTGTCCATCGTCATCTTCGATAGCGTCGCCCACCACAACGCCTGGCGCGATGACCCCCAACACATCTCGGCGAAGCAGCGCGGGATCGAGGAGTTTTACACCGAATACCAGATCACCGTCACGCAGGTCGTCCGGCAGCACACCCACACCGGCCGGGACTCTGGGCCCTAGCCTTGGTGGACAAGCCCGCCTACGCGAGCAAGTCCTTTGATCTGGAGGAACCGCGATGACGTGATGCGCGGCTGCCTGGACCGCGACAGCGCACCGGTCGGCGCGCCTGCCGCAAAGGAACCAAGTAGCCGGGTAACTATCGCGCGCTGAGCGGGCAGTCCCGACAGTGTCTCGCTGTCCTCACCCGTCCTCATTTTCAGGGGACTGGGCACCAATGGAAACTATTGATAAATCAACTGAAATGCATTGTTTAATATGCGTTTGTCAACCGTGCTTAACAATCCCCGGTATTTGATTTCGACTCGACGTCTGTGCCATATTCCGACATTCAATAGCGGTATTTTGCAAGGACGGCGGGCGGGGATTTCGCTCTGCGGGCGTCGGATGATCAACAAGGGGGCGTCATGCGGGCATCGGTATTTGTGGGCAGGGTCGGGGGCTTGGCGGT
>JAUPLT010000081.1 GCA_030836785.1 Actinomycetota bacterium | reverse complement strand
CCGGCGCACCCGGCTGCGACGACAGCGGCTCACCTCCGGTGAAGAAGTAATATTTCGGGGCCTCTCCGAAAATGCAGCTGCCCTCAAGCTTCTCGTAGTGGTCCTTACGCATGTAGAACAACGAGAGGTCGACGAAGACCGGGACGTAGTTCGTGGTGAAGTACTCGTCGCGGGTGATCCCGGACTCCTGGGTGAACGACGAGTGCAACTGGATGAGATCCGGATTCTGCTCCCTGAGGTACTCCGGGAATCCAGCCCACCCCGTTCGGGTCAACTCGCTGTTGGCCAGCAATCCGAAATCGAGAATCTCGACGTTCTTGCAGCACAATCCCGGCTGGCCCACATCGGTGAGCAGAACGGCGATCTGAGGGAGCCCCAGCTGCTCGCGGACCCGTTCCATGGCTTCACCGTTCGCCCGGAAGGCGGAGAAGGAATACACCTTGGCCCGCTGATCGTCGCTGACCAGCTGTGCCACCCGCATCGTCATCCCGAGTGTGTCGTAGGCGATGAGGCCGGCGCACGGGACCAGGAAGAGTCCGGCCACCGCCAGTTTTGCGCCCCGCGGCAGTTGCCGCCGCTCGGTTGATTCGGGCAGCGACACCGAACTCATGGCGGCGACGACAAGCAGCACGGTCGCCGACATGCCCATCCGTCCGGGCAGGGTGAATACATTGGCACCGAACACAGCCGTGAAGCCGAAGAACGCCGCGGCGTAAGCCAGACCGAAGCTGACCGGCAGCGGCACGCTGCGAGCCAGGGCTCGCCTCTTCAGCGCGGCGAACTTCTCCCCCAGCCGCTGCCCTGACATTCGCAGCAGGATCAGGAAGATGACCACGGCCGGCAGCGCGGTGACCACCGGCTCGAAGACCAGTCCGTCGACCTGCTGCCCCCACCAGGCCGCTGACGGGTACGGCGGGGAGTACGGCGGCATCTGCTTGGCGATCATGGTGTTCGTGAACAGCACGGTGCCGAACACCAGGTAACGCACCAGCACGAGAACAGCCACCGAACCGAGGGCGGCCAGCATGATCCCCACCAGTGAGCGCCGGTTTCGCGGGGCGGAGAACAACCACACCGCGACAGCCCCGGCGATCACGTAACCAGTGGCTTCCAGCCGAATCCACGGCACCAGCGCGGCCAGGGCGGCCACCGCGGGCCAACGGCGGCCGTCATCGTCCCGCAGCAGCAGCAGAATGCCCAGCACGACCAGGCACAGCAACGACATCTCCATACCGTTGCCGGTCTCGGCCCGGATTGGCCCCAGCAGGAACACCAGCACGGTGATCCACCAGGCCGCTCTGGGTGCGGCCGGCCGGATAAGCCGGTAGAACACAACCGCCGCGGCGGCGGAGCACAACGCGGCGACGATCTGTGACGCCACGTGAAATCCGGCGAAGCTGGTGATGCCGATCTTGTAGATGCCGGCCATCAACAGGAACCAGAGCGGGCTGGTCGCGCCCTCAACGTGTTCCGAGACCGGAGTCAGCCCGATATGGCCCGTTTCAGCGAACGTCCTGGCCAACGCAAGCGTGATGTATCCGTCGTCCCAGGACTCCAACCCGACCGCCAGCAGTATGACCAGGTGCGCGGCGAGCACCGCGACGAACACACCGCCGGCGGAATGCAGGTCTAGCCGACGTCCAGCAATGTTGTCCAGCAAGAAAACCACCTATCACGTCATCCGCACGGGGAGGCCGACTGTCGCAATGTCCGGCCGATCGGCTCCGGAGCCGCTAGCTGACCTCGACGTCCAGACCGAACTCCGCCAGGGTTGTGGACACGATGGCGCGCAGACGCTCCCTGGAGTTCTGGGCGTCCAGTTGGTAAGCCTCGACCGAAACGGAGATCTTGCCGTTGATCCGGCCCGACACCACGACCAGTTGGCCGTGTGAGCGCTGCAACTCCCCGATGGTGACGTTGGTGTCCAGCGCCCGAATGAACACGCTCTCGGCCGGTGTGCCGTCCACCCGTGCCAAGTCCGCCGGGAGGTCACCGAGGTTCGAGCACGACACCGGCAAATCCTCGGAGTAGGAGAACATCAGATCGACGATCCCCTTGACCGCCTTCTTCGGAAGCCACGGGATGAGCGGAAGCAGTTCCCTGGTCGGGTCGACTTCGACTTTCGCCTTCTGGCGAGCCTCCCGCACCGCCGCCCTGGACTCCGTGAGATCGATGGTGACCTTCGTCGGATCGACGTTGGCACTGGCGAAGGCCATCGCCAGGGCGCGGTCGTCGTCGAGGCTCTCCCGGGTGTTGATCGCGATGAGCAGGCTGACGTCCCCGTCTGCGCGGCGACGTCCGATGTGCTCGGAGAGTCTCGCGGCGAAACCGGCGAGTAATGAGTAGCTGTTGCCGCCCAACGCAACAGCTCGGGCGTCCCAGTCGACCACGTCGACCTGGAAGGCGACCGAGGGAACGATCACGTACTCGCCCTCGGAGGTATGGGCCTGCGCCGCCCGCGCACGGGCGAAGTCTTTCCTCTTGTCCCGCAACATCTTTACTGCCTTGACGACTGTGCGGGCGGACAGCGGTAGATCGCGAACGGCCCGGCTCAGGTCAGCGAGAACGGCCCGGGCCGGTGGCCGCGCACCCCGGGGCTCGTAACCGGTGTCGCGGATGTTGCCGGTCACGGCTTCGAAGACCGCCATCAGCGCTCCGGCGCCGTCTCCGATGACGTGCGATGCCACGATGCTGACTGCTGTGGACCCGCCGTCGAGCGGCAGAACTCCCAGTTGCCAGCCCGGCCCGTCTTCAGGATCGATGGGCAGCGAACCGAGTTCGTCCGCCCAGTCCATCACTTCCGATCGCGGCCTCGACTTTTCGGCACGCTGGATGGGCGGCGGTGGGCCGACGGGCCGCACCCAGCGCGGGCGCCCGAACGGCAGCGGGGAACGTTCGATCAGCCTGCCGCCCAGCGACTCGTAGAGGTTGTGATGGAACCGCTGCAACCCCTCCTCGTTCACCGGGTGGTCGTAGATCCACACGCACTGCATGAGTTGGCCGCGTCCGGTGACGCGATGCAACTCCAGAGCGGTCTGGTCCAGGAACTCCAACCGGTGCTCGGACGGGAGGTCGGCGGTACCCTCCAACATCGTCCTGAGCCGCCCTCGAGTTGGACGCGCTTGCTCGGCCACCTGCACCCTCCGCTATTCGATCGTCGCCGTCAGACCGAATTCCCCCAGCGTTCGGCTGACCAGTTCGTGCAGGGCCTCTTTCGAGTTCTCCGCACCCGGACGGTATGCGATGACCGGCAGGATGACCTTACCGCCGGCCCGCGCGCAGATCACCGTCAGGAAGCCGCGCCGCTTCTCGAGCACCGCCCGGGACACCCGGCCGTCCACCCCGCGGATCACGAACCCCTCCGCCTCGGTGCCGTCGGCCCGAAGCACGGTCGGATCGATATCACCGAGGTTTGACGCCGACACCGGAAGTTCGGCGGCGAAACCGAACATCGCGTCAGCACCGCCGGCGACGGCACGCTTCGGCACGAACGGGATCAACGGCAGGGCCTCGAAGGCCTCCTCCGGACCCGAGCGCAGCGCGGTGAGCGCCGTGCGGATCACCCCTCTGGCCTCGCTGAGACTGGTCGTCACCCCGGTGGGATCGAGGCTCGCGTAGCCGAGGGTGACGGCATTGGCCCGGGTGTCGTCGGCGGCGCGCTCATTGACCGGAATGATCAGTTTCACGGTGCCGTCTTCGGTGTGAACCCGCCCCACGTTCAGGGCAAGCCTGGCGGCGAAACCCGCAACCAGAGAATGGCTGTTTCCACCGAGTTCGACAGCGCGGGAGTCCCAGGCGTCGGCATCGACGCAGGCCACGATCCCCGGCGCGACAATCTCCTCGGACCCGTTGCCCGGCACCGCCGGCACCGGCTTCGCGCGGGGCCCCTTGGGCCGGTTCCGGACCGCCAGTCGGACGGCGACGACCAGCGCTCGCAGGGCCTCGGGCAGTGCGCGGATGCTCTGTCGAAGGTCCGCGGCGACGGCCTGCGCCGTCGACCGGGAACCCGCGCGTGGCAAGCCCATGTCCCGCGGTTCATTGCGCACGGCGTCCATGACGGTCTGCATCAGTCCCATACCGTCGACGAGGCAGTGCGAGGCGACCAGACTCACCGCGGTCGAACCGTCATCGAACCGGGCGGCGGCCAAGTGCCACCCCGGACCCCTCTGCGGGTCGGCGGAGACCTGCGAGCGCTCATCGACCCAGCCGGTGAGTTGCCCTCGTGGCCGCGGAGTTTCGGTGAACTCGAACGGTGCGGACGGCCCCGGCGACCAGACCCACCGGTGCCGGCCGAACGGCAGCGGAGACGGTTCGACCCGGCGGCCCAGCAGACCGTAACCGAGGTTGGAGTGGAACCGTCTGAGCTGCTCCACGTCCACCGGGTGGGTGTAGATCCAGACGATCTGGGCAACAGACTCCTGGCCGGTGGCCCGCAAAGCCAGGAACAGTCCCTGATCGGCGTAGTCGAGGACGTTGTCCGGAGTTTCGATCGCCTTCACCGTCAGACCGTAGCTCTCGGGATCCGGGGGGAGGACATCGCATCGGCCCGGCCCCCGGCGGCTCGCAGGTACAGCATCTTCATCAGATCGACGTACTGAGCCACCGACTCGCGGGCGACCGGGTTGTCCGGGTAGGCCACCGTGATCGTGGTGCCGGTGTCTCGACGGTTCACCCACATCCCGATCTGGTTGGCCGCACCGAGGTCGGTGTACAACGTGCCGTTGAGGGACTGCCACTGCCCCATCACCACCGGGTTCAGCGGCGGAAGACCGGTGTCGAGATAGGACAGCATCGGGACTCCCGGCTCGGGCTGGCGGATTTCCGGCACCGAGGATGCCAACTCGAACACCCGCTCGATCGGCACGTTGGCCAGATGCAGCCCGGCGTCGAACACGGACTGCGCGGCCCGGGCGACCTCCGCGAAGGACTTTCCGTCGACGTCGACGGAGATCGGCACAATGCCGGTGAACCAACCGGTGGTGTTGAACTCGGCCGGGGTGCTCCGGGTCGTCGTCGGGGTGATGACGTTATAGGAGCTGATGCCGGCGAGTTCACGCTCGGCGAGTGCGGCGCAGGCGAACACACCTCCGATGAAGCGGATGCCCGCTTGGGCACACACCGCCTCGAACCTGTCGCTGTCATGGCTGTCCATCAACCTGACGGTGATCAGATCACCGGTGCACGGCTCATCCGGATCACCCAGCGGCAGTGGGAATTTCGGCAGCGTCCCATCGTTCCGCCGGAGGAAGTCGATCCACTCCCCGACATCCGGCGAGTTCAGCGTCAGATCCGCGGCAGCACGCCGCTGACGGACGCAGTAGTCGACATACCGGCCGGCCTCGGGCAGCTTGATCGGAGCGCCGCCCTCGACCAAGGCGAGGTAGTTCGTGTGCAACTCGATGAAGAGCGGCACCACGAACATCGCGTCGGCGTGCACGTGGTCGATGCAGGCGTAGAAGGTGAAGTGGTCGGCACGTTGGATCACCCCGAACCGGAAGCAGTCCCAATGCAGCGGGCTGGGCGTCTCCAGGATGTGCTCACGCCACTGCGATGCACTCATCTCGCCGTGCTTGGTCGCAACGAAGGAGATGTCCGACGGATTGGCGACGGTATGTCGCACCACGGAGTCGGCCGCCTCATCGCCAGCGGAGAAGCCGAACCAACTGTGGTAGGTGTCGTGCCGTCGGAGGTAGGCATTGATGACGAAGGTCATCGCCCGGATATCGCAGCGCCCCGGGATGTTCCACGACGGGATCAGCAGCCGGGCCATCTCCAGTTCGTTCGCCGAATGTGCCCGGTAGGTTCGGACGTGCTGCTCCTGCTGATAGCTGGGCGGCACGTCCGACACCGGCGCCTGCATGACTTTGGCCAGACAGGCCGGCGACGGACCCCAGGACACCAGCGTGCCCGGCGCGTCCACCCAGTCATGGATCGCCGTTAGCGCAACCACTGCAGAGTGCTCCCTATCCGACCCGTCAGCGCGCTGACGTGATGACACCGGCCAACGTCTCGCACAGGCTATCGGCCAACGCACGAACAGTGGTGATGTCCATCGAGCGGACCCGGATTCCGGTTTCGGTCTCGATCCTCGTACGCAACTCGAGGTTGCCCAGCGAATCCAAACCATACTCGGAGATCGGACGGTCGGGATCGACGGAGCGCCGCAGGATCAGACTGAGCTGATCGGCCACCAGGCGGCGCACCCGGGAAGGCCACTCGTCCCGCGGAACCGAATGCAGTTCCGCACGGAAGCTGCTGGTGTCGGCGGGCCGTTCGGCACTGGATGCGAACGCCTCGGCGAACGGACTGCGCCCGGAAAGGTCGGTCAGCCACGGGGTACCGATCACCGGCGCGTAGCCGCTGTAGGCCCGGTCGTGCCGCAACAGCGACTCGAAGGCATACCCACCTTCGTCGGGCCGGATCATCGTGGTGGTGCCGGAATCGGCGAGATGCCGTCCGGCCCCGATCTGGTCCCAGGCCGCCCATGCGACCGCGTTGGCCGGCAGTCCCTGAGCCCGCCGCCACTGGGTGAACCCGTCCAGCCAGCTGTTGGCCGCCGCGTAGGCGCCCTGCCCGGGCGAACCGAGCAGCGCCGCCGCCGACGAGAACGAGCAGAACCAGTCCAGCGGCTGCCTGGTGGTGGCCTGATGCAGATGCCAGGCACCGCGCGCCTTCGGCGCCCAGTCCCGATCGACAAGCTCGTCGGTGATGTTGGTCAGGATCGCATCCTCGACCACCGCGGCGGCGTGCAGCACACCCCGCACTCGGCGGCCGGTGGCGGTGGCGCTGCGAACCAACCGCTCGGCCGTCTCCGCGCAGGCGATGTCGCCGGTCACCACCTCGACCTCGGTCCCGTTGGCCCGCATCGCCGCGATCGCCTGCCGCGCTTCGGAGTTGGGTGCCGACCGCGAGTTCAGCACGATCCTCCCGGCCCCGCCCTCAGCCATCTGGTTAGCCAGGAACAAGCCCAGCCCACCGAGTCCGCCGGTGACGATGTACGAACCGTCGGGGCGGAACACCTGGGCCTGCTGCGGGGGCACGACGACGGTACTGCGACCGGTCCGCGGAATCGACAGGATCAGTTTGCCGGTGTGCTCCGCAGCGCCCATCACCCGGATCGCGGTGGCGGCATCGGAGAGCGGGTAGTGCGTGGTCTCCGGCTGCGGCAGTACGCCGTCCGCGGTGAGCTGGTAGACGGTGGTCAGCAGCTCGCGGATCTTCGCCGGATGCGTCGAGCACATCAGGGCGAGGTCGACACCGTAGAAGGAGAGGTTGCGGCGGAACGGGAACAGGCCCATCCGGGTGTCTCCGTAGATGTCCTTCTTGCCGATCTCGATGAACCGGCCACCGAAGGCCAGCAACTCCACGCCAGCCCGCTGCGCGGCTCCGGTCAGGGAGTTCAGCACAATGTCCACACCGTAGCCGTCGGTCTCTTCCATGATCTGCTCGGCGAAGTCCACGCTGCGGGAGTCGTACACCCGATCAATACCCATGCGCCGCAACATCTCCCGCCGGTCCCTGGTACCGGCGGTGGCATAGATCTCAGCCCGGGCGAGACGGGCGATCGCGATCGCGGCCTGGCCGACACCGCCGGTGGCGGAGTGGATCAGCACCTTGTCGCCGGGTCTGATCCGGGCGAGGTCCTGCAATCCGTACCAGGCGGTCGCCGCGGCGGTGGAGACTGCCGCCGCCTCGT
>JAUPLT010000080.1 GCA_030836785.1 Actinomycetota bacterium | reverse complement strand
GATCTGGCCGACGAGGACGTCGATGCCGTCGCCGACCTCGCCGTCGAGTTGGGCCTGGCCGGCATCGTGGCCACCAACACCACGATCTCCCGTACCGGGCTGCGGACACCAGGGGTGGATGACCTCGGCGCGGGCGGGATCTCCGGCCCGCCGGTGGCACAGCGGGCCCTCGAGGTCCTGCGCCGGCTCTATGTCCGAGCCGGCGACCGGCTGGCGCTGATCGGGGTCGGGGGCATCGAAACCGCCGAGGACGCCTGGCAGCGGATCATCTCGGGCGCGTCATTGCTGCAGGGCTACACCGGGTTCGTCTATGGCGGTGGCTTGTGGGCCAAGCACATTCACGACGGCATCGCCGCGCGCCTGCACGCGGGCGGCTACCCCAGCATCACCGCGGCGGTCGGCTCGGCGCACCGGTGAGGTGTGACGGGTGATCCTCCGGGTGAGGGCGCGGGCAACTCGTAAGCAGCCGGCTGTGACCGGTACGTTGGTCCTGATCACCGGTGGCGCCCGTGGCGCACGGGTCTGGATCGCGGACGTCGACGAGGCCGCCTGTCTGAGTACTGCCGACCGTCTGGGCGTTCGCGGCACGCGACTCGATGTGACGTCGATGGTGTCGGGGCGGAACCTGGTCGACCGGATCACCACCGGGGACGGACACGTCATCAACGAATTGACGTCGGGCGCGCACCTGGGAGCCGGAATACCGACCGTCGCCAGGACTTTCGTACCCGAACGGCTGCAGAATGCCGCCCGCGGGCCGATCGACGACCGCCGCGCACTGACTGCCCTGGACCTCGCCGCACGTGGCGCCTACATCGACCGGGTGAACAGGCAGGCCGAGGAGCATCGTGCGGGACCAGTGGAGTTCAGGACCGAGTCGTGAGCCGGCGTCCACGAATCGCCGTGATCGGCGCGGGTGTCGGCGGTATCACCACCGCCCATGTGCTTCGCCAGTCGGGCTTCGACGACGTCACCGTCTTCGAGAAGGGGTCCGACGTCGGCGGGGTCTGGCACTGGAACCACTACCCGGGGCTGGCCTGCGACGTACCCTCGCAGCTCTACCAGTTCGGGTTCGCCCCCAAACCCGACTGGACCCATCTCTGGGCCCGCGGCCGTGACATCCAGCAGTACCACCGCGATGTCGTCGATCGGCTCGGGCTGGCGCCCCTGATCAAGCTCGACACCGAGGTCAGCGAAGCCCGCTGGGACGGGAGCAACCAGGAGTGGAATCTCAGCACCGCTGACGGCGGCCACCACACGGCCGACTTCGTGATCTGCGCGACCGGCGTGCTGCACCACCCCTTCGTCCCGGAGATCCCGGGGCTCGCGGACTTCACCGGCACCGTCCTGCACACCGCCCGCTGGCAGGACGACCTCGACACCGCCGGCAAGCGGATCGCCGTCATCGGCACCGGATCGACCGGGGTGCAGATCGTCTCGGCATTGCAACCGGACGCGACGTCGATTCACCACTACGTCCGCAGCCCGCAATGGATCCTGTGGGCGCCGATGTCGTTGCGGCAGCTCCCCGGCCTGGCATCCCTGCTGAAACGCTATCCAGCGCTGCACAATTCGATGTACGACGCGTTGCTGTGGGGATCCGGGATCCTCGCCGACATCACCACCCGGCCGTCGTGGCGACGGTGGGCGGTGCAGGCCTACGCCCGGCTGTCACTGCGCCTGCAGGTGCGCGACCCTGCGTTGCGTGCGCTCCTCACCCCCGACTACCAGCCGCTGTGCAAGCGGCAGGTGGTGTCGGGTACCTACTATCGGGCGATACGGGCCGACAACGCCGAACTCGTTCCCGAAGCCATCGCCGAAGTGACACCGCGCGGCATCCGCACCGCCGACGGCACTCATCGCGACCTCGACATCATCGTTCTCGCCACCGGATTTCACGCCCACAACTACATGCGACCGATGCGACTGATCGGGCGGGACGGAATCACCATCGACGATGCGTGGGCCACGGGGCCTCGCGCCTATCGGATGACCGCAATCCCTGGCTTTCCCAACCTTTTCACGGTGCTGGGCCCCAACTCACCCACCGGGTCGATCTCGCTGCAGTTCTCCGCCGAACTGACCGCGCGCTACATCGCCCAGTGGATCGCCCGGTTCCGGGACGGGACGCTGCGGACGGTAGAAGTCACCGAGGAGGCGACGGCACAGTTCAGCGATGGCGTCCGGGCGGCGATGGCGCCGACGGTATGGAACACCGGTTGCAACTCCTGGTACCTCACCGAGGACGGGGCTGTCGACCTGTGGCCCTATGACCGCGCCGCCATGACCGCGATGCTCAGCACCGTCGAGGAGGGTCACTTCCACCGCAGTGTCTGAAGAGCCACAGCGTCTAGAAGGGTGGTAGGTCGTCGCCTGGGTTGGGCGGCGGGCTGGCTTTCAGGATGGCGGCTTCTCGGGTTTGTCGGTCTGCGCGGTTGGCGTTACGTTCGGTGGCGATCCGGTGGGCGCGGTCGTGTGCCCGGGTGGTCTTTCGCCGCGGCATGCCCGCCGTTCCCGCAGGCGTGTGCGGCGGCGGCGGGGCGGGCAGGCGACCGGTCGGTGTACTCAGGGTCGGGAACAGCCACGCACTGCCCGGGATCGTGACGTAAGTCTGTTCACCGGGCAGCCGCCAGAGCACTGTTCCATCGGGG
>JAUPLT010000006.1 GCA_030836785.1 Actinomycetota bacterium | reverse complement strand
GCCTCCGACGATTCCTCGGCCTCCGACGATTCCTCGGCCTCCGACAGCGGACTCGTGCTGGGCACCGGCGATCTAGACGAGGCGGTATCGGGCCTGCTCACCAACGGCATCGTCGCCAGCGACGCAAGCGGTCGCCGGGTGCCCTCGGGCTTCACCCGGATCCTGGCCTTCCGAGTCGGCCTCGGCGACGGTGACCCACAAAGCTGCTATCAGCGGTTCGGGGCTGCTATCAGCGGTTCGGGTAACCCGTGACCCAGTGGCCCGACCGCGCCCGGACGCGCAGGATTCAGGTACCGCCATCCGACGAGCCGACTCAGCCGATCCGGATCCCACCCCCAGGGCCGACCCGTGCGATCAGGACGACGCCCCAGCACAGGCCAATTCCCGCGACTCCCCCGCCGCAGGCACCCAACCGCGGTGAACCGCCGTGGTGGCAGACCATCAACCGGGACCGTCGACCTGGCCCTCCCCACGTTCCGGTAGAGCCGAGACCTCCCGTGGGACCACCGCGGGCCGCAGCGTTGCGGCCTCCCGTGGCAGGTCCCTCCCCTCGGCCGCCATCGTCGCGGCCGGCGCCGCAGCAGCGCCGGCGCCGCGGCATCGTCATCGCGGCGGGTGCTGCCGCGGTCGCTGCCGCTGCCGCTGTCAGCGTGACGACGGGCGGCCGGACCGACTCCGCTGGCCAGGTCCTCGACGTCGCCGCGGCGCAACGGGGCGTTACGGCGGTACTCGTCGATCCGATCAACGGATACGGCGTGGTCTCGGTAGACGCTGCGACGTGCAACAACGGTGTCAACCCGCCGGTACGGCGCGGGGAGAGCTTCAGCTGTGACGTCATCGTCGACGGTGCGCCCCGCCGCGTCCTGGTGGTGTTTCAGGATGACGACGGCACCTACGCCGTCGATCGGCCGCGTTGAGTAATCGGGGTCCCGTCCGCAACGGCTCGCGATCCTCCATCGCGTCTAGGGTGGCAACCGTGGGGACATCCGCCGATCCGTCACACGGCACCGGAAATGGTGTCAGCCGACGTCATCTTCTCGCCCTCACCGGGGGCGTCGGATTGGCGGCGTTCGCCGTCGGTTGCGCAACGCGATCGCAGTCGGCCCCTGCTCTGACCTCAGCGCCGCCGTCAACCGTCGCCGCACCGCAACCGACGGTCATGGCAACGGCGGCGCCGGTCGTCTCCGGAGTGATGCTCTGCCGGGAGTCCTGGGGAGCCCGGCCACCGTTGCCCGGCGGCAGGAGTCAAACGGTGCAGCGAATGACCCTTCATCACTCGGAGGTCGCGCTTCCCGACAACCGGGAGATCATCGCCAGGCTGCAACAACATCAGCGCTACCACCAGGACGTGAAGGGGTGGCGGGACATCGCCTATCACGTTGCCGTCGACCGGAATGGCAACATCTTCCAGCTCCGCGACACCAAGATCGCCGGGGACACCGCCACGGACTACGACCCACTGGGGCACTTCCTCGTCCTGGCCGAAGGCAACTTCGATGAGGAGTCCGTCAGCGAAGCTCAGCTGGCGAGCACCGCTCTTGTGTTCGCCTGGGCGGCAAGACAGTTCGGAGTCACCGTGAACACCCTCGCCGGCCATCGGCAATTCGCCGCCGGGACCACCTGCCCGGGAGCGAATCTCGACCAGCATCTGACATCGGGCGAACTGCAGCAACGAGTTTCCGACCTACTCAGCACCGATTTTGAGCTGCGGCCGATTTGCGGGCCCGAAGCGGATGCACGGGTCGCCGGCATCGTGGCTGGTCGCTGACGACAGATGGGATCACAGAGGGGTCGGTCTCCACGGCCACGGTCCAGGGAAGAATCGCACCATGGTCATAGTTGCCGGATACCTCACCATCGACCCCGTTCAGCGCGCGTCCTATCTGGCTGACTGTGCGAGCGTCGTCGAGCAGGCACGCCGGAGCACAGGCTGTCTCGACTTCGCCATCAGCGCCGACATCGTTGACCCCGGTCGCGTCAACATCTTCGAGCGGTGGGAGTCGCAGGCGGCCGTCGAGGCATTCCGAAGCACCGGGCCCAGCGATGAGCAGAGCACGGCGATGCTGTCGGCATCGGTGGCCGAGTACACCATCTCCGATATGCGAAACCTGCTGGGCGAGGACGGCCGGTGAACTCCGTGCCCGGGGCGTAACCTCTGCCCATGGGAAAGGTCCACGAGCAGATCGACGAGCGTCTGGCCGCCTGGCTCACCGCGCAGCCCATGTTCGTCGTGGCCACGGCGCCGTTGAGCGGTGACGGGTTGATCAACGCCTCGCCGAAGGGCGGCAGCGGCACGTTCGCGGTGCTGGGGCCGACGAGGGTCGGCTACCTCGATCTGACCGGCAGCGGCGTGGAGACGATCGCCCATCTGCGGGAGAACGGCCGAATCGTGCTGATGTTCATGGCGTTCGAAGGCCGGCCCCAGATCGTTCGCCTGCACGGACGCGGCCACGCCGTGCTGCCGGGGGATCCCGCGTTCACTGAATTGGTGCAACAGTTTCCACGGCATCCCGGCACGCGTGCCGTCATCGTCGTCGACGTCGAGAGGATCGCCGACTCCTGCGGTTACGCCGTGCCGCGAATGGACTATGTCGCCGATCGTGACGTGCTCGACCTGTGGTCGGAGAAGAAGGGGCCGGACGGCATCGCTGCTTACTGGGCCAAACACAACGCTCTCAGCCTCGACGGACTACCGGGCCTCGACTAACTCCCCCATGGTTGTCGCCTCGCCGGTCTCGCGGCGCCGCACCGTCCTTGCGCTGTTGACGCTGACGTTCGCCACCGGCCTCGTCGACGCGATCAGCGTCCTGGTGCTGGGCCACGTGTTCGTCGCCAACATGACCGGCAACGTGATCTTCCTGGGCTTCTGGTTCGTGCCGCATTCCGGGGTGGATCTCACCGCGGCAGCGGTCGCGTTCGTCAGCTTTCTGGCCGGCACCATCATCGGCGGCCGGTTTGTGCGCCACCTGGGCCATGCGGTGCGGACCTGGCTCACGGTGGCGTTGGGCACGGAGGTAGTGGCCCTGCTGGCACTGGCCGGCCTGGCCGGCGCCGGAGTTCTGGAGTACCACGGTTCCGGGCGGCTCATGCTGATCGTCGGACTCGCCATCGTCTTCGGCGCGCAGTCAGTGGCTGCCCGCCAGTTCGGCATTCAGGAATTGACCACGACGGTTCTGACCGCCACCATCGTCGGCATCGGGCTGGAGAGTCGCCTGGCCGGCGGCACCGGCCAGGGTGAGAAGTTGCGCTTCGCGGTGGTGTTCACCATGTGCGGTGGTGCGGCGGTGGGCGCGACGTTGTCACGGTTCACCGTGGCGCCCGTGATCGCCCTGGCCGCGCTCAGCGTGGCCGCCGGATTGGCGATCTTCCGTTACGGGAATCAGGACTGAAGATGCCCCAGCCCCTGTCCGATGATGCTGAGGAAGAAGGCCACGACGAAGACGGCCGGCAAGGCTTGCGGGTGATCCCGCCTGCCGCCGCGCAGGAACACCCAGCCAGACACCAGTGGCAGCACAGCGGTGGCCAGAGGCAGCCACGCTGTAGGCCACCCTTCGTCGGCCCATGACCAGGGCCTGGTCACCAGAACCTCGGTGAGGACCGCGAAAAGCCCGAAGCCACAGGCAAGCGCTGCGCTCGCAGTGGCACCGATCAATTCAGAGTAGGAGTGCCTGTCCGGCGGGCCGAGACCAGTGGGCGCCGTCGCCTTTCTGGCGATTTCGGCGTGCAGCAGTGCGCTGGTGAACACCACGGGCACCAGGGCGATCCGCCACCACGGCGCCTCGCCGACCCCGGTGGGTCCCGTCATCGCAAACCCGGTGATCAGGAACTGGACCGGACAGACAGCCGCCAGATTCGCAATCGCGTTGTCACGCAGCACTTCTGCTCTGGACTCTGCCCACCACAGCGCCAGGCTGCAGGCCAGTACCGCAGCCAACAGGATCACCGCCCAGGCCGACACCGCAGCCGCCAGTATCAGTGCGACGACGGCCGCAGGCAGCATCGCCGTCCGCAACTCCCGGGATGTGACGCGACCTTGCACAAGCGGGCGCGTGGGATGGTGGATCCTGTCGTAGTCGAGATCCTTCTGGTCGTCGACCATCCGCAGGAAGGCTCCCGCGGCCATCAGCGCAAGGACCTTCAGGGCCGTCTCCCCCGATGGACGCCAGGATGCTGTCGCACCGCTGACTCCGACTGTGATGCTCTCCACCGCGAAGACCCACAGCGTCAACAGAATCGGGTAGACGGGAAGGCAACGTTCGACGAGGAAGGCACCGACACCGCCGCTGCGCCTCATTCCGGCGACTCGACCGTCGCGAAGTCCAACTCCACGAGGGCCCTGTCCTGGCCGGACTGGCTGACCTTCCCGCGGAACGCCAACGCCCCGGGCACCGGAGCCAGCGAAGCGACACAGGACGGCTGCAACTCGGCAAACGAACGGAACTCGCAGCGCAACCGTGACGGCCCCAGGACCGTGGACGACCGCGGCCCCAGCGCGGCCAGTGCCAGTTGGCGGCACGCTTCGAGGATCAGACTGCCCGGCAGGTGATCGAGGGGGTGATCGAAGAACGTCGGATTCCGAGTGTCGACGACGACGGGGGCACACACTGAGCCGTCATCGCGACGTTGAAGCGGTGCCCCCACAACGACATTCTCCGCGAGCCGCCGGCCAACGGTGACCGGGTCGACGGTGAACGGCTGGATCCCGGCCTCCCACCGCGATCCTGCTCTCATCGGCTGCCAGCGGGACTCGGCCACCCATCCGAATGACACCGACAGCGACATCGCGCTGACACCATTCCGGCTGGCCGTCGCGGTGACCTCAAGTCCGTTGACCGGGGCCCGTGGGTCCGGACGAAACTCCCTGCGCACGTGGGTCCGGAACTCGAGATCGGCCGGCTCCCGGCAGGTTTCCAGTGCGCCCCAGTCGAGGACGGCGAACTCGTAGGAGCGAACCAGGTAGTGAAACCCGAGTGGTACCCGGTAGATGAGGTGGCCGGCGGCAATACAGCCCTGCCGGAAGGCCTCCAGAGCATAGAGGGGATCGTTGTAGCTGGACTGGCGACCGGTCACGTCATGGTAGAAGCGGTGCCGTGGCTCCAGTCGGGCATGGGCGGTCCAGCCGTCCAGATCCACGTCCAGTACGGTGATGAGAACCTCAGAGGCGGCCTGTTTGTGCACCAGTGACGGGCAAACGGTGCGGGAGTCCTTGTTGCTCGGCATATCTGGCGCTCTCAGGCCCGATGCAGGGGACGATGGGCAGACTCGATCACGGTACGGAACCAGACGTCGAGAAGGACTCCACGGCGAGAGGCGTCATCGAGAGCGCTCAGCCACTCCTGGCCGGTCTGCGGACGCTCCGTCATGCCCGCCGCCAGCAGGTCCGCCCAGACGGCATCCTGGGCCGCGGTCAGGTCGCCCGGCCGGCGGATGACGGCGGCTTCGATTCGGTCGACGAGCCGGAACGCCTCGGCGGAGACATCGGAATCGGAGGCGCAAGCGACGATGACCTCAGCGAGTTGAGGTTCCCCGAAGTAGACACCCAGTTCGCGCAGGACATCGTCGGGATGGTCGGCCGAATGCACGAGGTTCAACAGATAGGTTCCGGCAGACAGCACAGACCTCAGGTGCCCCGTCTCCCTGAGATTCGGGTCGGCGGGACCCTTTTCCGCGGTGAGCCGAGACGACACCGGTAGGTCATCGTCGGGATGGGTGAGCACGAGGACAACCGACCTCGACAGTCCCGCAAGCCGATCCGCGAGAAGGCGCCGCTCGGGGGTGGCGCGGTGCCAGTTGAAATACCACAGCGCCCGGAGGTGCAGGCGGGTCAGACTCACCGGATACGCGCCGACGATCCGGTAGCCGTGCGCGAGCAGCCAGGACACCGCCGGTCTCATCGCCCCGGTGATCGCCGCATCGGGCTTGAGAAGCAGCAGGCCGTGCCGGCGGGCGAACTGGGCCGGATCGATCTTCGCCGCCACCAGCGCATCCCATGTTTCAAGGAAGTAGGTGTCGGAGGCATACCCGCCGGTGGGGGTCATCGCGCGGCCCTCATCATCTGCAGCACGGTCAGTGCGTCGGCGACAGTGGGCTCAGCGACGCCCAGGTATCCGGTGCGCAGGCAGGAGTCGAGAATCTTCCGCAGGTAGCCCGCGCCGATCGGCGGTGGGGCAATCCCGAGCAGATTGCGCGTGTTGGCGCTGTCGAACTCGTTCCGCCGCTGGAGATAGCTGGTGTAGAGGCTTCCGACCTTCTGAAAGTAGCCCCGTTCGATACGGCCGAGATCGTCCGGGCTGAACGTGCTCGGAGGCACCAGATCCGCCATCCGGAGGCTCGGATACTCGGCGAGGACGTCACTCATCGAGCGCAGCGACACCGTGTTCGCCCCGACCGCGTGGAAGGTTTTTCCCACGTTGTCCGCAAACCTCTCGGCAACACCGACGAGGGTGTCCGCAACGTGACCGATCGGGGACAACGCCAGGGTCGCCGCATAGTTTCCCGGCAGTGTCCGTAGCTTGCCTTCGGCGATCAGTTTCACGACCTGATAGATGTGCTTATGCACCCGACTGTGGCCGGTGCGGCACTCCCCCGCCACGATGCCGGGGCGGACGACGGCCCACCGCAGGTCCGACTCGCGGACGAGATTTTCGGCACGGAACTTGCTGTGCTCGTAGTGGTTTCCGAATCGCTGCCCGATATCGAGTTGGTCCTCGCGGAAAATTCCATCGGCGTCACCGCATACGTACGCCGTGCTGACGTAGATGACACCGGCACCCCAGCTTCGCGCCACGTCGAGGACGTTCGCCGTCGCATCCACGTTCAGTTCGGTGTAGCGATGCTCGGGAAGCCCGAAGTCGGTGACCGCGGCGCAGTGCACGATCAACCCGATCCGGTCGGTAAGGCCCGCCAACGTGTCCAGGCCGAACGACGCTCTCCGGACGTCGCCGCGCAACACGGGCACGTTCCGAACGCGGCGGCCGTTGTTGGCGACGATCTCCATCCGGTCGTGAACCAGGGCGACGACGTCATGACCCCGGGTGGCCAACCGATGGACCACCTCGGCTCCGACATGTCCGGCAGCGCCGGTGACCAGAACGGTCCGACGCTCCGTCACCGCGCGTCCTGTCGTGCCCGAACCAGTTCGGCCAGGTCCGCCACAGTGGACACGCCCGCCAGCGACTCCGGCGTCAGCGGCGGCAGGCTGAAAGCATGTTCGACAGCAATCGAGAGTTCGAGGAACCGCAACGAGGTGTACCCCAGTCCCACGAAGGTGTCCTCCAGACCGGCCTGACCGGCAGCGGGCGCCATCGCCGCAACCAGTGCCAGCACTTCTCTTTCGATCGTCGTCATCCGCACTCCCCCTGCTCGCGCCCTGACGACGCCCGGGCACCGGGCTGGACACCGCCACTGGTCAGCAGATCCCGGACTTCGTCAAGCTCGACGTACGCGCCCAGATAGCCCCCCATCCGCAACCACTGGTAGCCCCGGCGGATCGTCGCCTGCCACTGATCTGCGGAGGCGAACGACGCCGGGAACGCCTGGCCCGCGGTGGCCTCACGAACCCGCGCCACGAAAGCCTCGAGTTCGGCGCCCGCCCGGAGCGCCTCGTCACGGTCGCGAACCGACAGCACACTCAGTCCGCTGGCGGTCGTGGTCAGATCGCGGTGCTCGGGCACCAACTGTCCAAGCAGGTCGAGAAGCGTCGGGTCGGCAGGCAACGGGCTCACACCCCAGGCGCTGGCCAACATACGGACGGCCATCGCCGCGATACGGCGACCGCACAATGACGCCACGCCCCACTGGCCATCTCGGACTGCACCGTCGAAGTCCTCCCTCGCGTTCTCGGCGACCATGTTCGCCAGCATCAACGCACCGGCGCATTCGGCAAAAGCTCTGGCCGACAACGGTGAACGGGCGATATCCCCGTCGGGAGGCGCGCCGTCGATGGTGATCACCGGCCGACGGACGGACGGCACCGGAGTCAGCGGACGGTCGGGTCCGCACATGGCAGCGGCCGGACGCAACACCCCCGCCCCCCGCCAGCCCAGGGCGATGAATCCGTGCCGGGCGAACAGACGGAGGTTTCGGCGGTCCGCGCTCGTCGTGGCGAGGGTCTGGCCGAACACCACCCGGCGCCAGGAGGCGGCGCACTCGGCAGAGAGGACGAAAACCTCAGCTTTGTCCCTGACGACGTGCGTGGTGGACCCGATGGGCCAGGTCGTCACTCCCGGCACCCGCTTGAGCATCACATTCCCGGGATCAAGCCGGACAGTCGGAGCGCCCAGTCCGGTCGCCAGATCCAGCATCCGGCCGATCAGCGCCGTCCCGTCGGCCGCCGCGCGATCTCTGCCATCTGCGCCACCAGTGCCCTCGAGCCGCTGGTATGCCTCGAGGAGATCCACTTCCTCGCGACCGGCCTGCGTGCGCAGCCTGGCGACCTGTAGAGGCACCCACTTGACCTCGAGGTAATCCTCGCCGCGCCGGGCGAGGAATCCTTTCATGGCCTGCACCAAGCCTTCCCGGGCCCAGTTCACCGCCTCGACGGGATGGTCGAGTAGTGCCATTGCCGCGCTGTATCGCAGACAGTGCCCGGCGCGGCGGAGCCACCAGCGGGCAATCAGATCGCTTAACTCCTGGCTGGAGAGGAGGCCGATCAGATCCTCGTAACCCGGCCCGACGCGCAGCGGCATTCCATGCAGGAAACGCTGGACCCGGTTGAGCAGATCCTCCGTGACACCGGTGTGGGAGCCGGTGTCAATCGCTTGCCTGACCCGCAGCAGCCGGGTGCGGATCTGTTCGTGCGACTGGCAGCGGATTTCCACCCGGCGGCCATCCAGGAACAGCACCGTGGGCATCACGGCCTGCTCGGACCCCGGCACGATCAGCAGAAGATCGATATCGGAGCCTTCGTTGCCGAAGCCCTCGGCCAGCGATCCCTCGAAATGCACGGTCGCGTCATCGGGTATGACGGCCACCGCGTGAGCCTTCTCCAGCAGCGCACGCACCTGCCCCAGCTCGACGGAGTCGTGTCGCCGATCGCGATACGCCAGCAGTTCGGCGCCCCTGAGCCGGCCCGAACGCCACTGCTGCCACATATCGGCCCGCCGTGGCTTGCCGCTGGTTGTCCGCAGCAGCCCGCCACGTGGAACGCGAACCACCCACAGCGGGGTCTGGTCGCCGAGCTGTCCCCGCAGCGCGGTGATGCACGCGCTGATCGCCGGGTCCTGCTCCGAAGCGCGCTGGTCGTCGAGGAACACCGCCACCTGCGGCACATCACCATCGTTGACCGCGACGCAGTGCAGTCGGCCCGGCCGCACGGCCATTACCTCCGCCACCAGGACATCAAGATCCTCGGCGAAGACGCTGCGTCCGTTGACTTTCAGGCTCGTTCCCATCCGGCCGAACACATGCAGTTGCCCGTCGATGAGGAAGCCGGCGTCACCGGTGTACAGCGCGCCGTGGTCGAATCGCGTCGCCCCGTCATGGTCTCCCCGGTAGCCGTGGGTCACCGACGGCCCGCACAGCACGATCTCTCCCAGGGTTCCTTCGGTGGTGGGCTGGCCGGATCCGTCGACGATCCGAACGTCGTGGCCCGGCGCCGGGTGACCGACCGAGACCACCCAGTCTCCAGAGGGTTCGACGGAAAGACCATCCCCGCTGCTGTCAACGACGCGCACCGGGTGGCCGACACACAGCGTCGACCTGTCCACCCGAGTCATCCGGATCGGCTCCCCGAGGCGTTGTCCGGTGGCGATCAACGTCATCTCCGCCAGTCCGTAGGCCGGCAGAAATGCTCTGGGGTTGAAGCCGTGACCGGCGGTGAGTGCAGTGAAGGCCCGCAGGTGTGCCGGGTCAATCCGGTCGGCACCCACCACCATTGTTCGGAGCCCCGACAGGTCGAGGTCGCCGAGATCGGCCGGCGTGAGTCTGCGGCTGACGTAATCCAATCCGAACGACGGCGAACCGGTGTGCTCCGAGGCGGCGGCGGCGCGTAACCATCGGAGCGGATCACGGATGAACTGATCGGGCCGCAGCAGGCGCATCTCATGCTGACCGCAGATGGACTGGAACACACCCCCGATCAGGCCCATATCGTGGTAGAGCGGCAGCCATGATGTCCCCCGGTCGGCCGGCGTCGTTGCGCACATGGTCTGCAGCGCATCGAGATTGGCGGCCAGGTTGCGCCAACTGACCCGAACTGCTCGCGGGAAGCCCGTCGACCCCGATGTCATCTGCAGCAGCGCGAAGCGGCCTGGTGCGACCAGCTCGTCCAGCGGGCGCAGGTCCGGAACATCATCCAGCAGAACGAGATTCGGCTGTGCACTCATCGCAGCGAGAGCCTGGGCGGCGATATCGCCGAATGCGGCCGCACTGACCAGGACGCGGGCGCCCGAGGCCCTCAGAACTCCGCGAAGCCGGTCGGCGTACTGGCGCGGAGCCTCGAACTGCGGAGGGGTTATCGGCACCAACGTCCCGCCCGCGGCCAGCACCGCGAACATCGTCGCCAAGCACAGGTGCGACGTCGGCATCAGAACCCCGACTGGCTCAGCCGCCGCGCCTTCATCGACCAACCGGCGCGCGATCCGGCGCCCCTGATCCGCGAGCGTGGGATACGAGACGAAATCCCATCCGCCCTGGTCGTTGGCCAGATGAACTCCGGCGTCGGACCGCGGAGACATCAGCCACCCTCGCACGGCCGCGGCGCTCTCCCCGGTCATCACATGCATGACGGTTGCTCTTCGAGCACCACGACACGACCGGTCGCGCCGTCGACGCTGATCGTCATGCCGGTGCGGATCGCCTCGGTCAGTCCGTCGATCTGCACGACGGTCGGCACCCCGAGTTCCCGGGCGATGATCGCCACGTGGGTGAGTGGAGAAGCGCGTTCAACGAGAAGCGCCGAGGCGAACGGCAGAGCGGCGGCCCAACCAGGCTCCGTGCGGTAGGCCACGAGGATCCCGCTGGAGAAGTCTTCGGGCCTCTCGACGACGACCGCCCGGCCGGTCACGATTCCCGGGCAGGAGGGCGTGCCGGTCAGGACGGTGCCGGTCCGCGCGCAGGTCGATTCGGCGGCCGGCCGCCATCCGGCCGCGGCCAGTTCCGCCGGGGTGTAACTGGATCCTCGTGTGATGAAACGGGCAGGAGCGGCCAGGTCGCGGTAGCGCTGGTCGAGGAGCTTTCGTCGGGCGACGACGGCTTGCGCCTGGGGGCCGGACAGCACGCCTTCGTATACCTCGAACAGTTCATTGAGGCGAAGCTGGAACACGTCGGTCCGGCTGTCCAGGATCCCGCGTTGTTCGAGATCTCGTCCCATCACCGCTGCCAGAGATTTGATGATCGCGAAGCCACGGGAGCGGCAGAACCGCAGGTGCTCCCGATAGGTCGCCGCCCGTTGAATCCTTGCCCGCAGCGAGTCGAAGACTCGTCGGCGGAGGCCGCGCAGGTGGGCGTCAAGATACTCCTCAAGGGAGTCCTGCACTCCGCGTTGACTTTCCGATGCCCGCGTCATCCGCAGGAGATGGAAGATCCCGGCCGGATCGTCCCGCAGATCGGGCGCCTCGAGTTTGAGTTCGTCGAGGCACCGGTAGCCGTAGTTCTCGCTATAGCACTTGATCTTCCGGTACAGGACCAGCCAGTGCGGATCGTCGGTGGATTCCACGATCTCGGCCAATCGGGCATCGGCGACGGCCGGATTCACCGAGTCGATGAATTCCCGCAATGCCGGAACGGTGTCGACGAAGTCGGCGATCTCGACCAGCGCTGTGGCCGGTTCGACCGAAACCACATCTGCTCCCGGATTCAGCACCGCGAAGCCGACCCATTCGGGCGCCTGCGACAGGAATAGCTTCATCAGGACGGCGAGCAGGCCGACCGAGGTCAAGAGGATCGCGTCGAGCACCAGCATCGGGCCCCACAGATCGGCAACCTCGTTGTGCGTCTGGCGGAAGTGCCGATACGCCGCGGCGCCGTCGAGGCCGGTGACATCCGAGAGCCCGTGGCGGTCGATGAACGCCGCAAAGGTCCTGTCGAACTCGCGGATCATCGCATCGACAGACATGAAGCGCCGGAGGTACGTGACATCAATGCGTGCCCGCGCCGCCACCTTGGCGGCAACGGAGCGAAACGTGAAGGGCCGCAGAGATCGTGCCTGCTTGGAGTCGAGCGGTTCGCTCACCCCCAAGGCGACTTCGAGCACCCGCCGATTCAATGCGTAGCCGGGCGCGATACCGACCATCCGATACCAGTGCAGCAGGTTGTAGTAGACGTGGCCGTTGAACTGGCCGAGCATCACCGGCAGCCAGGACTCCATCTGTTCGAGCTGAGCGCGCGGCACGTTCAGGCTGCGGGCGTAGGCGCGGTAGACATCGCCGTAGAGCTGGCGGGCAACGGTGAAGGTCAGCGGCGAAGTGACCCCGGCGAAGCTCTCGATGATGTTCGAGTTGTCCCAGATCCGTTGCTCATCAGCGGCCACCTCCTCGCCGAGGTGCTCTGCGGCCGGCGAAGTCTCGCGATCGAGGGTGGTAATCGGGCGGGTCTGCACAACCCAGGTGACTGCGCCGTCATGGGCCCATTCGACGTCTTGGGGGCCATTGAAGTGGCGCTCCAGCCCGATGGCCATATCAATCAATGTCGCGCGCACTGCCGGAGCAACGGCCGATTCCCGCTGCCGGACCGCGGGTATCGGCACGATACTGGTGCCGCCGCGCTCAGATCCGACAACCATCCGGGACTTCACGGCGATCACCTCGTCGAGGACCCGGCGGGTGGTCCTGTCGATGACGACGGAATCCGAGTCGACGGTTCCGGAGACCAATCCCTCGCCCAGGCCGGGAACCCCGCTGATCACGATGTGATCGGTCCTGCCGGTGACAGGGTCCGCGGTGAACATCACCCCGCTGCTCACTGGTTCGATGCATTGCTGAACGATCACGGCCACGGCGAGGTCGTCGAAGCCGAGTCCCCGGATATGGCGGTAGTGCGTCACCCGCGGGGAGAACGCCGACGCCCAGCACAAACGAACGGCGTCCTCGACCGCCTCGAGTCCGCTGAGATTCAGATAGCTGGCGAACAGTCCGGCGAATGAATGACTGGCGCCATCCTCCTGCCGAGCCGAGGAGCGCACCGCTGCCGGCGCCGCTCCGAGATGGTCGAGGGCCGCCGAAATCTCGTCCCGAACTGACTCTGGCACCGGCGATTCCGACAGTGCCGCCGCCATCCCAGCCGCATCCCGAAGTCGATCCTGGAGGGTCTGCGGACCCGCGGTGACACGCAACCCCAGACCGTCCAATGCCGCCTCGAAGGCGTCCGCTCCGAGAACGGCAAATCGGGGTACCGGGAAACCGGAGGCTTTCAGCGCGTACAGATTGCGGCCCTTGCCACCGGCCAGCGTGCGGTCCCGATCGCCGGGAGCCTGGTGATCGACGAGCAGTGTCACCGGCCACCCCGCGCAGCCCTGCGGTGGCCGACCGTGATCGGCCACAGGCAGACCAGGATGATGGCCGCGCACCACAGCAGGCACCCCGTCAGCGGCGACCACACCGGCCCGCCGATCGACAACCCGCGCATCGCGTCGACGGCGAGCGACATCGGCTGGTTCCCAACCACCGGCTGAATCCATTCCGGGTACATGTCCAGCGGAACGAACCCCGTGCAGAACGTCGCGCCGACGACGATCACCGGTTGCGTCGCCTCCACCATGATCGCCGTGGGCGACAGCAGGGCGGCGGCAGTTGCCAACGCGGCGAACGCGATCCCGAAGATCACCGGGACAGCCATCCACACCAGGGCGAAGCCGACCCCACGCTCGAAGCGGAAACCTAGGGCGATACCAACGCCCAGAATGACGGCCGCCGTCATCACCAGCCGCACCGTTTCCGCCCCCAGCCGGGCAAGCAGGGCGGCTGCGCGATGAATCGGCAGCACCCACAGTCGGGCAAGAAACCCGCCGTCGCGTTCGGCGCTGATACCGACCATCCCGGTTGAAGAGCCCGACATCGCCGCGATCAGGACCGCCAACGGCACGCTGAGGTACAGCGAGTTCTGGCCGGTAATCGTGGTGATCGAGTCGCCGAAGACAACCTTCAACGTGAGCAGGAACGACGCCGGCAGTACCACCCCGTGGACGAGCGACATGGGGTTCCGCGCCGACCGCAACAGCAACCGCCGCGTCAGGACCAGCGTTTCCGACAGCAGACCACCCACCGGCCGCTGAGATCTCTCCGGGCTGACAGACCCGGCGACGACGGCTGCGGCCATCAGGCCCGCCGCCGATAGACCACGAACGCCCACGGCAGTGTCAACGCCAGGATGCCCGCCACCCAGGCCAGCGCCGGCCCGATCACCGACCAGGTGGCGGGAGCCAACGTGTCGCCCGAGTCACCGGCGAGAACTCGTAGGGCATCGGCAATCCGCGAGATCGGCTGATGCTGGACGATCGGCCGGATCCACTCCGGAAACCGTTGCAGCGGCTGGATTCCCACCGAGAAGAAGCCGAAGATCAGCTGCGGTAGTAACAGCCATTGCGCGGTCGCCGCCGGATCCTTCGATCGGGTACCCAGCGTGTCCGCCAGCACTGCCAACGCAAGTCCGGTGAACAGGGCCAGCAGGCAGAACGCCGTGGCGTGGAACGCTCCGCGGTGGAATCGGAAACCGATGACATACCCGCACGCCAGTGCCACCACCAACCCCAGCACACAGCGGTAGACACTCGCGGTGATGCGCGCCGCCAACGGTGTGAGCACAGCGACCGGCAAGGACTGAAAGCGCCGGTTGATCCCCTGGACCGCGTCCGTCGCGGCCCTGAACGCCGTGGAGATCGACGCGAACGAGATGGCCTGCAACACGATCAGTGGCAGCAGGAACTGCGCATAACTGGACACCCCCAAGTCGGGGCCATCCATCAGCCGATTCAACGGCACGTAGAGGCTCACCGTCACCGCCACCGTGACCGCGATTCCCACGGCGACCTCGCCGTTGCGCAGCGTCGGAGCGATCAACCGCGCGGTGAGCACCCACCATTGCCGGAGTGTTGACGGCGATGTTCGGATGACAGGGGATGTTCGGACGACAACCGGGCTGCTCACGCGACCACCTCGCCGCCGGCCTCCCGATCACTGGTCCTGCTGCCCCCGGCGCTACCGGTCAGGGCGAAGAACACGTCGTCCAGCGAGGGTCTGCGCAGGGAAATGTCGGCCAAACCGATGTCCGCCGTGTTCAGCAACGCAAGCGCCGCGGCCAGCGTGTCCGGGCCGTTCGGTGCGGGGATGACCACCCGACCCGGGGAGATCACCGCCCGACCAGCCTCCGCCAGGAGCGGTCCCAACGCGTCAGCGGTCGCACTGACATGCGCGGGGTCTTTGGGCACGAACTCGCAGAAGGTCCCGCCGACCCGCTCTTTGAGGTGGTCGGCCGTCCCCTGCGCGATGACCGTGCCGCCGTCGATCACGATGACCCGGTCGCTGAGTGCGTCGGCTTCCTCCAAGTACTGGGTGGTCAGCAGCGTCGCAATGCCCGCGCTCTTGAAGAATGTGACCAAGTCCCAGATGGCCTGTCGGCTGCGCGGATCAAGCCCGGTGGTCGGCTCGTCGAGGAACACCACGTCCGGACGAACCACCAGCCCGCAGGCGATGTCGACGCGACGACGCATACCCTCCGAATAGGTACCCACCCTGCGGTCACCGGCATCCTCGAGGTCGAACTCCCGCAAGAGTTCACCGGCGCGCTTTCTCGCTGCGGACCTACCCAGCCCGTGCAGACGACCGAACATCACCAGATTCTCAAAGCCGGTGAGAACGTCGTCGAGGGAGACCCGCTGACCTGTCACCATGATGGATCGGCGGACCATCGCCGACTCGGTGATGACGTCAAACCCCGCAACGCGGGCGCTGCCCCGGTCGGGCTTGGTCAGCGTCGCCAGCACCTCCACCGCCGTCGTCTTGCCGGCGCCGTTGGGACCCAGCAGGGCCACGACCTCCCCCCAACCCACCTCGAACGAGACGTCTTGCAAGGCCGCGACGTCGCCGAACGACTTGCTGAGGCCATCGACTTCGACCCCCTTGCCGGACGCCGCGACCTCGCCGCTGACCCCCGGACTTCTCATTTCGACATGCACAAAACCACCCCCCACGACCCCGTCGCACGCACATCCTCACATGCACTCGGACTGCCGAGAGCCTATTCGGCGCAACCGACAACAGCGGGCAACCGACACCCGTGAGAGCCAAAGCCGACCCCGTTTTATCTCGAACGCTTGTTCGATATACTTCGCCCGCAAGCTGCCGCGCCGCGGCCGTTGGAGAGGGGGCTCACATGGCTCGGCGTGTCACACTTCCAAATGCGGGGCGCGCCGCTGTCAGGGTGTTGTCTCAACTTCTATGCCCGACCGGCAGGTCTCCCCGGTCTGAACCATCACCCACGACACCATCACCAACGACACCATGACAACACGACGCCATCAGACACCACGTTGAGAAAGGGACGACCAACGTGAGCTACACCGCCGCCGACATCACCGAACTGGATGACGTGCAGCACACTCGTCTGCGCCCTGCGGTGAACCTGGGCCAGGACGTCCGCAACACCGCCCTGCGGGAACTCGTCGACAACGCGATCGAAGAGGTGTCGGTACCCGCGCACGGCGGATCCACCGTGACGATCGTTCTGCACGCCGACTCATCGGTGACGGTGTCCGACGACGGACGCGGACTGCCGGTCGACTCCGACCGGGAGAGCGGGAAGAACGGGATCGTCAAGACACTGGGCACCGCGCGGGCCGGCGGGAAGTTCTCCGCGCACACCGATGCCGCGGCCACCGGGGCCGGCCTGAACGGTATCGGCGCGGCGGCGGCGGTGTTCATCTCCGCACGGACCGATGTCCAGGTGCGTCGCGGGGGAAAGACTTACGTGCAGTGCTTCAGCCGCGGCTATCCGGGGGTTTTCTCCGGTGCGGACTTCGACCCCGACGCCGACTTCGTCCGAGATGACACCCAGATACTTCAGGGAGTCGCCAACCGCGCCCCCAAGGACCACGGCACCTCGGTGCGAATCCTCTTCGACGCGGAGGTGGCGCCGGACTCGGTGATCGATATCGGCGAAGTGCTGCTGCGTGCGCACGCATCGGCGCGGATGTGCCCGGGCGTTCGGCTCCGGGTGATCGACGAGGGCTGGCCGCTCGGCGAGGTCCCGGAGGCACTGACGCAACCGTTCGACGGCCCGTGGGGCACCGACGCGCTGCTCTCACTGATGTGTACCGCGGCGGGCACGCCGCAGCCCGAGGTGCAGCTGCTGGTCGAGGGTTCCGGGACGTACACCACCGGCCGCGGTCCGACGCCGATGCGCTGGTCCCTGGCCGCCGGCCCGGCCGAACCGGCAACCGTCGCCGCGTTCTGCAACACCGTCCGCACCCCCGGCGGTGGCTCGCACCTGACGGCGGCGGTCAAGGGTCTGTCGGAGGCGCTTGCCGAACGCGCCGGACGCCTCCGCGACCTCGGGCTGGCCAAAGGCGAGAACGGCCCGGAGGCGCAGGATTTCGCCGCCGTCACCGCGTTGGCTGTCGACACCCGCGCCCCAGACGTGGCGTGGGACTCGCAAGCCAAGACCGCGGTGTCGTCGCGGTCACTGAACCTGGCGATGGCCCCGGAGGTGGCGCGTGCTGTCACGGTGTGGGCGGCGAGCCCCGCCAACAGCACCGTGATCGCGACCTGGTCGAAACTGGCCCTGGAGATGGCACGGGCCCGCCGCAGCGCCGAGGGCGCCAAGGAACGGTCGCGGGCAGCGGCCAAGGCCAAGGGCCTGGGTACCAACCTGTCACTGCCGCCCAAGCTGCTGCCCAGCCGGGAGAGCGGGCGGGGCAGCGGCGCCGAGTTGTTCATCTGCGAGGGCGACTCCGCACTGGGCACCATCAAAGCCGCCCGCGACGCCACCTTCCAGGCGGCGTTCCCACTGAAAGGCAAGCCGCCCAACACTTTCGGCTGGACGGCGACCAAGGCCCGCAGCAAGGACGAGTTCGACGCGATCGAACGCATCCTGGGTTGCGGGGTGCGGGACCACTGCGATCCGGAGAAGTGCCGGTACGACCGGATCCTGTTCGCCTCCGACGCCGATCCCGACGGCGGCAACATCAACTCCAGCCTGATCTCGATGTTTCTCGACTTCTATCGTCCACTCGTGGCGGCCGGGTTGGTCTACGTGACACTGCCACCGCTGTTCGTGGTCTATGACGCCGATACCCGCGTCTACTGCCAGGACGAGGCCGAGCGCGACGAGGCCGTGGCCCGACTGCGGGCCACCTCGAAACGCAAGGTCGAGGTGCAGCGCAACAAGGGTCTCGGCGAGATGAACGCCGACGACTTCTGGAACACCGTCCTCGACCCGGCTCAGCGCACCGTCTACCGCATCAGCCCCGACGACAAGGCACTTGAGTTGCATCACACCCTTTTCGGCGGTCCGCCGGAGGGCCGGCGCGAATGGATGGCCGCGGCCGCCGCCCGCATCGACACCGCCGCCCTCGACCTGAACTAGGAGTTCCGACCAGTGACCGTCATCGAACAGAACCCCGATCTGATCCACGATCTGTCCGCCGAGGACTACTGGAACCGCTACCAGTTGACCTTCGCGCTGTATTCGGTGAGCGACCGCGCGATCCCCTCGGCGTACGACGGCCTCAAACCCGGCCAGCGCCGACTGCTCTACCAGATGCACGCCTCGAACCTGTTGCCCGGCAACAAGCCGCAGAAGTCGTCGAAGGTGTGTTCCGCGGTCACCGGGAACCTGCACCCGCACGGCGGTGCCGCCATGTACGGCGCGGCCGCGCTGCTGGCTGCCGACTTCCAGCGGGTGAAGATCATCGACGGCCAGGGGGCATTTCCCCGCATCCAGGGCGACATCCCGGCGGCGGATCGTTACACCGAGATGCGTCTCTCCCCCGCTGGGGCGTCGCTGACCGCCGAGTTGTCCGACCACGCCGTGCCGATGGTGGAAACCTTCGACGGCGAATGGGTCGAGCCCACGGTATTGCCCGCCCGATTCCCGGTGCTGCTGTGCAACGGCGCCATCGGGATCGCGGAGGGCTGGGCCACCAAAGTGCCCGCCCACAACCCGCGCCAGGTGATGGCCGCCTGCCGGGCACTGCTGGCCGACCCGGACCTGTCCGACGACGCCTTGATGGAGTTGCTGCCCGGGCCCGACTGGGGCTGCGGGGGCACGGTGGTCGGTTCGGCGGGTCTGCGCGACTACGTCACCACCGGCCGGGGGTCGTTCATCGTGCGCGGTCGGCTCGAGGTGGAAGGCCGTACCGTCGTGATCACCGAGCTTCCGCCCGGGGTGGCGAGTTCCACCGTGCAGGAACGCATCCGCTCCCTGGTCGACGGAGGCGATCTGCCGGGGGTGGCCGATCTGGCCGACCTCACCGACCGGCGCAACGGCCTGCGCATCGTGGTCACCGCCAAACGCGGCCACGACCCCCAGCAGGTCCGCACCTCACTGCTGGCGCTGACACCGCTGGAGTCGACGTTCGCCGCCAGCCTGGTGGCCCTGGACGCCGATCGGATTCCGCGCTGGTGGTCGGTGCGCGAGCTGATCGCGTGTTTCCTGAGTCTGCGCGACTCCGTCGTCGTGCGCCGAAGCGAGCACCGACTGGAGAAGGTCACCGCCCGCCGGCACCTGGTGTCGGGGCTGCTGCGGGTGCACATCGACATCGACGCCGCGGTGGCGGTGATCCGCGGTTCGGACACCGTCGATGAGGCCCGCGCCGGGCTGTGCACCCGCTTCGACATCGACGATGTGCAGGCCGACTACGTGCTGGCCCTGCAACTACGCCGGCTGACCCGTCTCGATGTGATCGAGCTGTCGGCTGAGGCCGAGAAGCTTGACGCAGAGTTCTCCAGGCTGACCGAACTGGTCGCCTCTCAGGAAGCGCGGCTGGTGGTGATCGACGCCGAATTGGTAGATACGGCTAAGCTTTTCGACGAGGCGGAGTTCGTCCGCCGCACCGTTC
>JAUPLT010000079.1 GCA_030836785.1 Actinomycetota bacterium | reverse complement strand
CGACCAGGTGTCGGTGTCGTGCGATGAAGTCACCACCGACGAGCATGTCGCGAAGGTTCTGGAAGCCTTCGGAGCGCAGCCGGCCCGATCCGATGACGGTCCCGACATCGCCGGCCGTACCAGCGATTTCCTCACCCACCCGGCGTTCACCGCATATCGGACCGAAACGGCCATGATGCGGTACCTCCGGGCCTTGGCGGATAAGGACCTCGCCTTGGACCGCACCATGATTCCGCTGGGGTCGTGCACGATGAAACTCAACGCGGCCGCCGAGATGGAACCGATCACGTGGCCGGAGTTCGGTCGTATGCACCCGTTCGCGCCGGCCGACGACGCCCGCGGGTTTCGCCGTCTGATCGCCGACCTGACCGAATGGCTCACCGGGGTGACCGGGTACGACGCGATCTCCCTGCAGCCCAACGCCGGATCGCAGGGCGAATATGCCGGTCTGCTGGCCATCCGCGACTACCACCTGGCGCAGGGCGACGCACACCGCGACGTCTGCCTGATCCCTTCCAGCGCGCATGGCACCAACGCGGCCTCAGCGGCGATGGCCGGTATGCGGGTTGTAGTGGTGGGCTGCCGGGACTCGGGCAACGAGGCTGGTGACGTCGACCTCGACGACCTGCGGGCCAAGGTCGCCGCACACGCCGACTCCCTTGCCGCCCTGATGATCACCTACCCGTCCACCCACGGCGTCTACGAGCACGACATCGCCGACATCTGCGCGGCCGTGCACGACGCGGGCGGCCAGGTCTACGTCGACGGCGCCAACCTCAACGCACTGGTCGGACTGGCGCGGCCGGGCAAGTTCGGCGGCGATGTCAGCCACCTGAACCTGCACAAGACGTTCTGCATCCCGCACGGGGGCGGCGGACCGGGCGTCGGCCCGGTCGCGGTGCGCTCGCATCTGGCTCCCTACCTGCCTGGCCATCCGCTGGCTCCGGAATCCCCCGCAAGCGGGAGGTACCCCCAGCCGCACGGACGTCCGGTTTCGGCGGCCCCCTACGGGTCGGCGTCGATTCTGCCGATCACCTGGGCCTACATCCGGATGATGGGCGCCGTCGGGCTCCGCCGGGCCTCTCTGGCGGCGATCGCCTCCGCCAACTACATCGCCCGCCGCCTCGATGAGTACTACCCGGTGCTCTATACCGGTGAGAACGGGATGGTCGCTCACGAATGCATCCTGGATCTGCGTCCGATCACCAAGGCCACCGGGGTCACCGTCGATGACGTGGCGAAACGGTTGGCGGACTACGGTTTCCATGCTCCCACGATGAGTTTCCCGGTGGCCGGAACCTTGATGGTGGAGCCGACAGAGAGCGAGAGCCTCACCGAGGTGGATGCGTTCTGCGACGCGATGATCGCCATCCGTGCCGAGATCGACAAGGTCGGCGCCGGAGTCTGGCCGGCCGATGACAATCCACTGCGCAACGCCCCTCACACCGCCGAGTGCCTGGTTGTCGAGCAGTGGGATCACCCGTATACCCGCGAACAGGCGGCGTATCCGATGGGCAAGGGCTCCCGGCCGAAGGTGTGGCCGTCAGTGCGTCGGATCGATGGTGCGTACGGCGACCGAAACCTGGTCTGCTCATGCCCACCCGTGGAGTCGTTCGCGTGACGGTGGCGGACACCCTGCCCGCGGCGGTGCGGCAATGGCAGGCCGGCGGGCGGATGGTCGCGACCCCGTTCGGCCGGGTTTTTGTCCGGTCCTCGCCGGACCTCGGCGATTCGCCGACCATCGTTCTGCTGCACGGGTTTCCCTCAAGCTCCTACGACTATCGCGAAGTCACCGATCGACTCGCCGACCGCCCCTGGATCACGCTGGATTTCCTCGGCTTCGGGCTCTCCGACAAGCCCAGGCCGCACCGCTACAGCTTGTTCGAGCAGGCCGACATCGTGCAGTTCGTCCTGATTCAGGCCGGGGTGAAGCAGGTTGCGCTGATCGCCCACGATATGGGCACGTCAGTCGCCACGGAGCTGCTCGCCCGCGATATCGCCGGCGTGCTGCCCTTCGATCTGCAGCGGGCGGTGCTCAGCAACGGCAGCGTCATCATCGAGCGGGCCAGCCTGCGGCTGAGCCAGAAGGTCCTGCGCGGGCCGCTGGGGCCGCTGGCCGCCCGGCTGATCACCGAGCGCGGATTCGTCCGCGGCTTCGCCGAGTTGTTCAGTGTCGCAACCCCGTTGACCGAGCAGGAAGCGCATGATCAGTGGGCACTGCTGGCCCGCTGCGATGGTGACCGGATTCTGCATCTGCTCTGCGCCTACCTCCATGAACGGGTCGAGTTCGCACCCCGCTGGCACGGCGCGGTGCGGGACTGGCCCAAGCCGTTGAGCTTTCTCTGGGCCACCGCCGACCCGGTCGCCACCATCAATGTCCTTGCGGGCCTTAGGCAACTGCGTCCGGGGGCCGAGGTGATCGAGCTGCCCGGGGTTGGGCACTACCCACAGATCGAGGTCCCCGGGGGTTTCACCGCGGCCGCCCTGCGGCTTCTCGACTCCGAGTAGCGATCTGGGTGGGCCGGGTTGCCCGGCGGCACGATTGGCCCGGGGTCAGGACAGGGTTCGCGACAGTGCCGCGACAAGTTCGGGGGAGTCGGCCGCCGGAACATCGCTGTAGCTGCCACCGGTCAGCTGCGCCACCGCTTCCCACACCGGACGATCCGGATCGCCGCCGATGTCGATCACGTTGATCGCCACCGGCCGGTCCGGGTCGAGCGCCGACTTGATGAACTCCTGCAGGCCGTCACCGTCCAGGGACCGGTCGGTGTGCGGGCCCTCGGTGATGACGAGCACCGAGTTCGGCTGGCCGGGACGGAATGTCGCGAGGGCGTCGGTGAACACCAATCGCAGAGTGGTGAACGACACCGCCCCGCCGCTGCCCGGCGTCACGGCGCCGAGAGCGTCGTTGAGGGCGGTCTGCCGCGGCTGATCGCCGATCGGATCGGACAGCGGGCCGAAGGGAATGGCGGTGGCGGCCTCGGTGCCGTCGAAGGTCCACAGCCCGACGGCCGCCCCCGGGGGCAGCGTGGCGATCCGGTCCCGCAGGGCGGCGGCAGCCCCGCCGGCTGCCGACTGGTCCAACATGACGGTGGCCGAGGCCACCGCGCCCGGTGCGATCGCACCCGCCACCGTCGCCCGCACCTGATCGTCGCCGGTCTGCAGCCGCTCGGTGAGGGAGCCGAAGCTGACCACATCGTTGCGTTCGGCAGCTGAGTTCTCGGCGCCCTCGGTACGGAAGCCGGTCTCGGCCAGTGTGCGAAGCTGCTCGGGCTTTCCCATGAACCGGGCGAACTCGCTTGCGGCGGCGACCTGCTCCTCGTTCAGCCAGTCGCCGGCCAGCAACACGGTCGGATAGTCGGCGACGGCCACCGGCCCCGCGGGCCTCCAGCCGGCGACGGACTGGCCCGCCTCAGGCAGATCCTTCGTCCGTTGGTACAGCTGCTGTTCGGTGATCGCAACGGCGTGCACGGGCGCGCCGGCCGGATCAGTGGTGTCGACCAGTGCCTGCCATGCCGTATCTGCGGAGTCATCGGCCAGCCGGGGTCGATCGGCGAGCAGGGCGGTTGCGGACGGCAGGCCCGCGGTGGCCGGGGCTCCGGGTGGAGCTAAGGTGGCCGCCACTGCTTCGGCGGCCAGGTAGCCGGCGTCGGCGGCGCCTGAGGATGGCAATGCCAGCCGCAGTCCGCCCCAGCCGGGCAGATTCACCGCATCCAAAGCGGAGGGGTTGCTCTGCAAGGCGGGCAGGGCTGCCCAGTTCTGCTGTCCCAGCGCGTCCTTGAGTTCGGGCCGCATGGCGAGTAGGACCGGTGAGGTGACCAGTGAGCGGGCGTCACTGACAACCGCGGGGCCGATCGCCGCCTGCAACCGCGCCGCCGGGATAGAACTCGCCGGGATCCACAGCGCCGGACGCTGCCCCAGTTCGGCCGACCACCCACCGCTGAGGCCGGCCAACACCGAATCCGAATCTGCTTCGGTGACAACGACATTCACGCATGTGTCGCCGACCGGTGACGCCTCGGCATTGTAGTTTTCGGCGAGCTTTGTGATGGTGTCAACGATG
>JAUPLT010000078.1 GCA_030836785.1 Actinomycetota bacterium | reverse complement strand
GGCCGGTCCCCGCGTCAAGGAATCTTCGTTGAATCTTTACAGAACGACTAAGAGACCCGCATCCGGTATCGGGAGGCTGGAGGTCGAACCGATGGGGGTGACGAAGCCGATGTGGATGACGAAAGGGATTCTTGTGAAGCGAATGAGGATGGCCGCGACCGGAGCGGCTGCGCTGGCCGCAGTGGCGGTCATCGGGGCGTGCGGTAACTCGGCGACCACGGAGGCCACATCACCGGTGGCTTCCAGTTCGACCCAGACCCCGACCACCGCGCAGGCCGCCGCGCCCAATCATGCCGACATGATGTTCGCCCACATGATGGTCCCGCACCACCAGCAGGCGATCGAGATGAGCGACATCATTCTGGCCAAACCGGGCATCGATCCCCGGGTGGTCGAATTGGCCCGGCAGATCAAGGCCGCTCAGGGTCCGGAGATCGCGCAGTTGCAGGACTGGATGAAGCAGTGGGGAATGCCGGGGATGGGTCACGGTGGCATGGGTGAGATGCCCGGCATGGGTCACGGTGGCATGGGTGAGATGCCCGGCATGGGTGACGGCGGCATGTCTGGTATGGATGGAATGTTGTCGCCGGCCGAGATGGATGCACTGAAGAGCGCCCAAGGCGTGGAGGCCAGCAAGCTGTTCTTGACCGGCATGATCGCCCATCACCAAGGGGCAATCACCATGGCTCAGAACGAGATCAAGAACGGGCAGTTCCCTGACGCCGTGTCGATGGCCAAGTCGATCGTCGAGAGCCAGCAGCAGGAGATCGACGAGATGAACGGCATTCTCAGCTCGCTGTAGTGGGGTTGATGGGCACCTCGACGGTGAAGGTGCTGCCGTGACCGTGTCCGCGGCTGGCTACACCGAGGTGCCCGCCGTGGGCTTCCGTCAACGCCTTGACGATCGCCAATCCGATGCCCGAACCGCCGTGATCGCGGTCCCGCGCGGAGTCGGCGCGATAGAACCGCTCGAACAGGTAGGGCAGGTGTTCGGTCGCGATGCCCTCGCCATTGTCAGCGACACTGAAGACCATGTCAGCTCCGCGCCGGGTGGCGCCGACGGTCACATGCCCCCCGGTGGGGGTATGCCGCAGGGCGTTGTCGAGCAGATTGCTCAGCATCTGCATGAGTCGTTGCCGGTCGGCCCAAATCCGACCCGCGTCAGTGGTGCGGGTTTCCAGCACGACGCCCTTAGCTGTGTAGCGGTCGGCGAACGCAGCACCCACCGTACCGACGACTTCGGCGGCGTCGACCCAGTCCGGGGTAAAGGCGGTATGGGCCTCTTCGGCCTGCGCGAGCGCCGCCGCGTCGGTGGCGAACCGCACCAGCCTGGCGGTCTGCTCGCGCAACATCGCGATCGTCTGCGGGTCAAGAGTCTTCACGCCGTCCTCGACTGCTTCGAGGTAGGCCTCCAGCACGGACACCGGGGTCCGGATCTCATGGGCCAGGTCTCCGAACATGCGCCGTCGAGTCGACTCCACCGATTGGAGGCGCTCAGCCATCCGGTTGAATGCCATTGCCAGATCATCGAACTCGTCACCGAGTTGCGGTGAGGCGACCCGGATGTCGTAGTGCCCCTCGGCGACCGCGGACGCGGCCGCCGACACGTCGGCGATCGAGCGTTGCAGGCGGCGGCTCAGGTACACGGCGACCACGAACGCGGTCAGTGCGGCCACCAAGATCGAGACCGCGATCGACAGCGCGGTGGCATGGCGGTAGGCCTGCTCGGCGTGGAACTGCTCGTTGGAGTTGTGGGCCACGCCGGCTTGATTCAGGTGATCGCGGAACAATGGCGGCCCCACCACCGCCGCCACTACAGCGGTGGTGACGCCGACGACGAGCAGCACCAACGCTTGTGCGAGCAGTAGCCGCCGACGCAACCCGACCCCTGCCTGGGAGGTCACCTCCCGCCTCCCATCCGGTAGCCCACCCCGCGGACGGTGAAGACGTACCGCGGCTGTGCCGGGTCGTCGGCCAGCTTTCGGCGCAGGTGTCCAACATGGACGTCGACCAGATGGTCGTTACCCACCCACGGTTCGCCCCACACCGCGTCGATCAGTTGGCGGCGGGTCCACACCACTCCGGGTCGCGAACACAGCGCAGCCAGGATGTCGAACTCGGTGCGGGTCAACGGGATCAGATCGTTGTCGAGAAACACCTGGCGGCCGGCGGTGTCGATCGACAGCGGCCCGAAATGGCGGGCCGCCGGCACCTGTGCTTCGGTGTCGGTCGAAGCGCCCGCCGGGGCGGGGGTGCGGGGTCTGCGCAGCATGGCGCGGATTCGGGCGACCAACTCTCGAGGGCTGAACGGTTTGGTGATGTAATCATCCGCCCCGACCGAGAGTCCGACGATGGTGTCCAATTCGGTGTCGCGGGCGGTGAGCATCACCACGTAGGCGTCGGAGAATGTCCGCATCTGCCGGCACACCTCAAGTCCGTCGATACCCGGCAGCCCCAGATCGAGCACCACCACATCGGGATCGACCTGGCGGGCCACCGCCAGCGCCTCGGCCCCGCTGTGACACACCGTCACCTCGAAGTGCTCACGACGCAGGTAGCTGGCGACCACGTCGGCCAGGGCGGCTTCGTCATCGACCACCAGTGCCCGAAAGCCCATGTCATCGACACCCTCGGCGGTGCCGGGTAACGGATCCATCCCTTCATCGTGCCGTGCCCGGCCCGCTACCAGTTCTTCACGTGCAGCCAGGTGCCGGTGAAATTGGCCCAGCGAGGCCAGGATTGGCGCGCGCGGGCCGTCCACACGGGAGTGGCTGGTCCGACACTTGGGGGCCCGACAACATGATCGGAAGGCAGACCATGCACATTTCGGTGGATTACCGCGTCTGCGCGGGGCATGGGCAATGCCTGCTTGCCGCTCCGGAGTTGTTCGATGTGCCCGATGACTCCGACCAGGTCGTTGTGCTCGATGCTGACCCGCCGGAGGCAGAGCGGGACCGTGCGGTTCGGGCGGCGGCCATGTGCCCGGCGCAGGCGATCTCCATCTCCGGCTGACGTGGTCAGGTCTCGGCTGCATCCTCGATGAGACCAACCCGGCCGGCCAGTGTGGCCGCTGCGATCCTGTTGGTCACACCGAGTTTGTTCAACAAGGCGGCGACCATGCGTTTGGCGGTGCGCTCGGAGACGAGCATCCGGCCGGCGATGTCGTTGGTCTCCATTCCGGCGGCCAGCAGCGCCCACAGTTTGAGATCCTGCGCTGTGAGCCGTTCCATAAGCGCCGGTGGTGGCCGACGGGTGTTCCTCAGGAGCGCGTCGAATACTGCGGGATCGATGACACGCAGGCCTTCGGCGATCGTCCACAGCGGACCGGCCAGAGCCTCCGGTCGTGCAGTCTTAGGCAGGAAACCGTCAGCCCCGGAGCGCAACGCCTCTTCAGCGAGGCTGAGGTCGTCGGTGCCCGATAGCGCCAGGATCCGGGTCGCGGGATGGCGGGACTTGATATGTCGGATCGCCGCGATCCCGCCCAGCGGCGGCATGGAGAGATCCACGATGGCCACGTCCGCGTTGCAGCGGGCCACGAGTTCGGCCGCCTCTTCGACGTGCGTCGTCTGCCCACCGATGGTGAAGGCGCCGTCCCACTCCCGGCTCAGCAGGAGCGCCAGGCCCTGGGCAAAAAGCTCATGGTCGTCGATGATCACGATCACGAGCGGCTTGCCGCTGGGACTCATTGCCGCGATGTTATCTGCCGTTGAGGGGGTGTACCCGTGAGCCGGTTGCGGAAGGTCGCCCATTCCGGCGACGAACTCGGATTGGCCCGCACCGTGGTCGCCGTTCGGGCTGCGGTGGTGGTCTCCATCGGGGTGCTCCTGCTGGTCGGCCCGGACTGGGTGCGCCAGTATGTGGGAGTCACGCTGGCGGTGCTGGCGGCCGCGATGACTTACTCGGTGGCTCTGCTGTTCAATCCCCGGCCGGAGGTCCGCCGCACCCGCTTCGCCTGGCTGGTGGGCGTTGTCGACAGCTTCTTCACGCTGACCCTGATCGCGCTGACCGGCGGCGCCCACAGTCCGGTGGCGTGGGTGCTGTTCCTGGCCGTCATCGCCGCTGCGGCGCGGCTGACGCTGATCCAGACACTGGTTCTCGCCGTGCTTCTGGGGACCTGCTACGTCGCGGTCGCGCTGGTGGTACCGACCCCGGCCGCGTCCGGAGAACTGCCGCCGTGGCTGCAGGCCGGTTGGGTGGCGTTGTACCTCCTTTTCGTGGCGATCATGACCGCGGGGCTTTCCGCGTTGGCCGAACGGGAGCAGCGCTCCCGGGTGACCGCTCTGGTGGAGGCCGAGGCCGAACACGCCGCCGCTGAGGAGGAGCGGGATCTGCGGGCCCGACTTCTGCAGTCCTACCAGTCCCAGCAGGACGGACTGCAGGTGATGGTCCACGAGTTCCGGACCCCCATCGCATCGTTGGAAGCCTTGATGGAAGCACTGAGCGCCAACCAGATGGCCGAGGCGGACCGCGCCACCAGCCTGGCCTTGGCGGCCAGGCACGTGCATCACCTCGCGGACATGATCGAGGCGCTGTCCGACGTGGCGCTCAGTCGCCGGCCCACCTTCGCCACGGGCCGGTTTCACCACGTCGACGTCGGCGAGGTCGTGATCGCCGCCGCAGACTCAGCCGGTCTGGCCGCGCCGAGGCTGCGGCTCACCGCCGGTCCCGGCACGGCCGATGTGGAGATCAATGCGCAGGGCTTGCGGCGGGTACTGACCAATCTGCTGGAGAACGCCGCTCGCCACGGTCATAACGCGCCCGTCGAGGTGACGTGCGCGCGCGAGGGCGGCAACCTGGTTGTCGCCGTGGCAGATCGCGGTCCCGGAATCCCCGCCGACAGCCTCGGGGAACTCACCGCCAAGTACGTCAGTGTCGGCGGCCAACGTGGCACGGCCGGACTCGGCCTGTGGATCGTGCAGCAGATCGCTGAGGGGATGGGTGGGCGAGTCGACTTCGCCGCCCGGGAGGGCGGGGGACTGGTGGCAGCGTTCCGCTGCCCTGCCAGCTGACCGCTTGGCCTGAAATGGCCCGCGCAGGCCAGCAGTTGGCACGCATGCCGGTGGCGTGCGGTCTGCGCGATCCCCACGATGAGGGGCAGGTGACAGTGACGCGAGCCACAGTCCGGTGAAGGGAAGGGACCACCATGACCACCGCACTACCCGAGACCACCCACGGAGACATCGACTTGTCTGCCCGGGCGTTCTGGGCCAAGTCCCTTGAGGACCGTGACGCGGCCTTCGCGATTCTCCGCAGGGAGAACCCGGTGCCCTGGAGTCGCCCGGCTGAGTCCGACCTGCTGCCTCCCGAGCTGAACGTCAGGGGATTCTGGTCGCTGACCACGCAGGAGGACATCCGCTACGCCAGTCGGCATCCGGAGATCTTCTCGTCGGCCGAAGGCATCACCATGGAGGACTTCGCCCCCGAGGCCCGGGAGGTGGCGCAGTCCTTCATCGCGATGGATGCACCGCGGCACGCCCAACTGCGCGGGATCACGATGGATGCCTTCAAGCCGAAGAACATGCGCCGTCTGCAGGACTGGATTCAGGGGCACGCCCGCGATCTGGTCAGCGAGATGGCCCACCTGGGCGAGGGCGATTTCGTCGAACTGGTGTCGGTGAAGCTTCCCGCCCGGATCTTCGGCAGCTTTTTCGGGTTACCCGAAGGTGAGATCCGGGACAAGGCCACCAATGCGGCCCAACGGCTGCTGGGCTGGACCGACCCGCGGGTCCGCGGCGACCAGGGTGAACTGGAACTGTTCATGGGGGCCGTCATGGACCTGCATGCGGTGGCCAGCGAACTGATCCCCGAGCGCCGCGCCAACCCCGGCGAGGATCTGCTGACCTGGATGGTGCAGGCAGAGTTCGACGGCAAGAAGATGACCGACGACGAACTGCGGGCGTTCTTCGTGCTGCTGGCGGTCGCCGCCAACGACACCACCCGGCACGCCTCGGCGCACGCGATCTACACCTTCTCCAAGTTCCCGGATCAGAAGCAGTTGCTGATCGAGGACGTCCCGGGACGGATCGACACCGCCGTGGAGGAGGTGCTGCGCTGGTCCTCGCCGCTGCTGCACATGCGCCGCACCGCTACTCGGGACGTCACCGTGAACGGCTCGGACATCAAAGCCGGCGACAAGGTGGTTCTCTGGTACATCTCAGGCAACCGCGACGAGGCGGTGTTCGATGACCCGTTCACCTTCGACATCCTGCGTAACCCCAACCCGCACATCGCATTCGGCGGTGGCGGACCGCATTTCTGCCTGGGTGCGGCGCTGGCGCGCACCATGTTGCGCTCCCTGTTGACCGAGGTCTACACGCGGATCCCGGACATCTCGGCGCCGGAGCCGGACTTCCAGATCGCCAACTTCATCAACGGGATCAACAGCCTGCCCGCTACCTGGACCCCGGAGAAATCAGGGCCTGCCGCGAGGAAGGACTGATGCGCATGAAGACCAAAGCCGGAGTGCTGTGGGGACTGAACCAGAAGTGGGAGGTCGAGGAGGTCGAACTCGACGGGCCCAGGGAACGGGAGGTGATGGTCAGGCTCACCGCAAGCGGACTGTGTCACTCCGATGACCACCTGATCACCGGCGACATGCCGATGCAATTGCCGGTGGTGGGCGGCCACGAAGGTGCCGGGGTCGTCGTCGAGGTGGGCCCCGGGGTCACCGATGTCGCGGAGGGGGACCACGTCGTGCTCAGCTTCATCCCCGCTTGCGGCCGTTGCGACCCGTGTACCCGGGGCGTGAGCAACCTGTGTGTGCTGGGTGCCGCGATCATCGCCGGCCCGCAACTGGACGGAACGTTCCGGTTCCACGCCCGAGGCCAGGGACTGGGCCAGATGTGCGTGCTGGGAACGTTTTCCGAGTACACGGTGGTGCCGGAGGCCTCCATCGTGAAGATCGACAAGGACATCCCCTTGGATGTCGCGGCTCTGGTCGGCTGTGGGGTCACCACCGGATTCGGCAGCGCGGTGCGCACCGGCGAGGTGCGCGCCGGCGACGCTGTGGTGGTGATGGGCGTGGGCGGCATCGGCATGAATGCCATCCAGGGTGCCCGGATCGCGGGTGCTCGGGTGATCGTCGCCCTCGACCCGATTCAGTACAAGCGGGACCGATCCCTGGAGTTCGGCGCCACCCACACCGCGGCCACACTGGCGGAAGCACAGGTGTTGGTCGCCGACCTGACCCGTGGGGCGATGGCCGACGCCTGCATCGTCACGACCGACTCGGCCGAGGGGGCTTACGTCGCGCACGGACTGAGCCTGGTGGGCAAGCGCGGACGGGTCGTCATGACGGCGATCCCGCATCCGATGGACGTCACCGTCGACATGTCGCTGTTCGATCTGACGTTGTACGAGAAACAGGTTCGCGGATCGCTGTTCGGATCATCGAACCCGCGCAGCGACATTCCCCTTCTGCTGGATCTGCACAAGTCGGGCCAACTCAAACTCAACGAACTCATCACCCGTGAGTACACCCTCGACGATGTGAACCAGGGCTACGCCGATATGCACGCCGGGGTGAACATCCGTGGGCTGATCCGGTACTAGACCCGGGGAGGTCGGCCAGTGTGACGGGTCTTGCGACCCGGTGGGCCGGTATCGTGGGCAGCCTCGATGAACAGCGAGGAGGCGTTGTGAAGCCACCCGCGGTTGGAACCGCTGGGAATCCGCAGCCGCCGGTTCGGCACTCACAGGATCTCCGCTTCGACGGGTTGACCAAGCTAGCGGTGACAACCTTGAATGTCCCGTTCGCGCAGGTCTCTTTCGCCGGATTCGACCGGCCCTGGTTCCGCGCGCGCTACGGGGTCGACGCTCCTGCGGCCACGGGTGATGCCGCCCGCCTGTGTGCTGAGGTGGTGGCTTCGGGGGAACCCTTGGTGGTGCCCGACATCTCCGCGGACGACCGCTTTGCCGGCGACCGTCCGATGATCGGTGACCGACCGGCACATTGCTATGCCGGAGTACCGCTCCGCACCCCCGACGGGGTGGTGCTCGGCGCGTTCTGGGTCGGTGATCATGCATCCCGGCCGGTGACCCCGAAGGCGACAGAGACGCTCGCGCTCCTGGCCGGCCAGGTCATCGAGATTCTGGAACTGCACCGCAGCCAGGCCGCAATGGGCATCGGTCAGGACGCGGAGGACCTGAAGGCAGAGTTTGTGTCGATGGTGAGCCATGAACTCAGAACTCCGCTGACCACGATTCGCGGTGCGCTCGGGTTGGTGGCCAAAGGAGTCACCGGCACCCTGCCTGAGCAGGCCCAGGAGTACGTCGACATCGCACTGGTCAACAGTGAGCGGTTGGCCCGTCTGATCAATGACATCCTCGATGCCGAGACGATCCGGTCCGGAACTGTGGAACTGAAAATGCGAGTCACCAGCCTGGCGGTGCTCATCGGTGAGGCGGTGCAGCAGAGCAAGGCCTACGCCGACTCCCTCGCTATCACGCTTGCGTTCGCGGACCGGACGCCTGATGTCGAGGTGATGGTGGACGAGGATCGCCTGCGACAGGTTCTCGAGAAGCTGATCTGCAATGCCGCCAAGTTCTCCGAACCGGGTCAGTCCGTCGAACTCTCGATGGTGGCAGACGAGACCTCGGTCCGCGTCACGGTGCGTGATCACGGCCGCGGAATATCACCGGACTTCCGACCGTGCGTGTTCGAGCGCTTCAGGCAGGAAGATTCCTCCGCCAACCGCGAGAAGGACGGCAGCGGCCTCAGCCTCCACATCGCCAAGGTCCTTATCGAGGGTATGAACGGCACGATGGCATTCGAGCCGACGCCAGGGGGCGGGACGACCTTCTATTTCGACCTTCCGGTGATGCATCAACGCAGCGCATTGGTTCCGACCGGCGAATCCGATGTGCACGAGAGCGGTGCGAGCCAGCAGGCCACGCCCGTACGAGTGTTGTACGTTGAGGATGACCGAGATCTACAGCAGATCGTGAGGCGCCTCTTGCCGATGGAATGGGCGTTCACCACTGCGACGAACCTCGCTGAGGGGCGTGCGCTTCTCGACGCACACGTTTTCGACCTGGTCCTCTTGGATCTTGCGCTTCCCGATGGCGACGGTGAGACCCTTCTCGATCACGCGGGTGCAGCGCAGGTCGTACTCTTCTCCGCCAGTGAAGCGGCACCCGCTCTCGTGGGGCGGGTCACGAGCGCGCTCGTGAAGAGCCGCACCAAGGAATTCGAGTTGCGCGACCACGTCCTGGCACTGATGTCCATGCGTGACGCCCGCGGGGCCACCGAATGACCACCCAATGACCGCCCAATGACCAGCGTCCTTCTCGTCGACGGCGACTCGGAGTTTCGTGGTCTGCTGACCGCGGGACTGCGTGCAGCCCACTATGAGGTCGTCGCTGTCGGTACGGTTGCCGCCGCCGAAGTGGCCGCCTTGCGCGCGGTCATCGATCTCCTCATCGTCGCCGGTGAGTTACCGGACGGCACTGCCGCGGAGCTCATCGAAAAAATGCGTGAGCACAACCGCACAGTTCCCGTGATTCTCACCGTGGTTGCGTTGCACGACCAGCAGGCACTCGATCGCCTGAACGGGGAAATGGATGTCTGCGAGGTCCTCGAGAAGCCGTTGGATGTCGACGATGTCATCCACCGCATCGGCCGGCTCCTCGACCAGCCCGGCACTCCGGCCGCGGCCATCAGCTCCTCGACATTGACGGCCGAGTTCGCCGCGCTCCGCTCGGAATTCACTTCGAAGCTTCCCGGGAAACTGCGTGACCTCGAGGTGGCTTTAGCCCTTGCGAAGTGCGACCGGGAATGTATCCCCACTGCACGTGGGTTGGCGCATCGACTGCGTGGCTCAGCCGGCTCCTACGGACACGCAGACCTCGGTGAAGCTGCCGGGCGAGTCGAGGATCTGCTGGCAGAGGTGCAGGAGAATCCGACCTTGGTCGGCCCGGACCTCTGGGGGCAGATCGACACGGTGCTGCGCGATGCGCGCACTTGCCTTGACCGCGGACCAGAGGTCGACCAGTTCGGTGTCGAGGCTACCGCCGAACCGCAGAAGGTCATTCTTGTTGTCGACGATGACGCCGACTTTCTGCGGTTCGCCAGAACCGTCGGGAAGAAGCTGATGCTCGATGTGGTCACCGCCCAGAGCGCGGGAGAGGCCATGCGGCAGGCGCGCTCCAGGCCACTTCTGGGCGCGGTCCTCGACGTCCATCTGGAAAACCAGACGTCCTTCTCGTTGGCGCGGCAGATTCGCGACACCGACGCGAACGCTGAGATTCCGATCGCGTTCGCCTCTGTGGACAGCCGCATCGAGACCCGTGTCGCCGCGATCGAAGCCGGCGGAACTCGGTTCTTCGAGAAGCCGATGTCGGCGGAGAACTTCGCCGAGTTGGCCCAGCAGTTCGTGACGCTGTCGGAGGCCGCCAAGGGCAAGGTTCTCATCGTCGACGACGACCCGGACATCTTGGAGCACTATTCGATCCAGTTGCGAACCGCCGGAATCAAGGTGGAGACCCTCGGATCCGCAGACGGGATCACTGAGAAGCTGGATCAGATCGTCCCGGACGTGCTGTTGCTCGATATCAACCTTCCTGGAATTTCGGGACTCGACGTATGTCGGGCGCTTCGGATGTCTGAACGCTTCGAGCCCATCCCCATCCTCATCATCACGGCGCAGACCGACGATCACACTCGGCTCTCGGCCTTCCGCGCCGGGGCGTGTGATGTGGTGACCAAGCCGGTGATCCCGGAAGAGTTCATGGCGCGGGTCGGGGTGCAGCTTGAGCGGGTGCGGTTTCAGCGCGACCGCGCCGACAAGGATCCGCTGTCCGGACTGCTCACCCGGAGAGCACTCGTCACGAGCTTCGAAAGGGCTCAGGCGGCAGCCATGCGTGCCGGGAGCCCACTGTCGATCGTCCTGCTCGACATTGACCGGTTCAAGGCGATCAACGACACCTTTGGCCACCCGGCCGGAGATCAGGTGATTGCAGGCCTCGGAGATCTTCTGCGGAGGCGCTTTCGGGTGGAGGACATCCGCGGCCGCTGGGGCGGTGAGGAGTTCCTCGTGGTGTTTCCCGGTCAGAACGGCGCCTTCGCCGAACGGGCGGCCCGAACGCTTCTTGACGAATTCTCAAAGCTGTGTTTCGAGTGCGAGGACGGCAGGGAGTTCAGTGCAACGTTCACGGCGGGAGTGGCCGCGCTTCCGGAGGACGGCTCTTCGACGGCGGATCTTGTGCGCCGGGCCGACGAAAGGCTCTACGCGGGCAAGCAGCAGGGACGCAATCAAGTCGTTGGACCGCCCGACTGGACCGCGCGGGAATGCGCAACCGACACCAGGAAGGGGCTGACGTGAGGGTGCTCTTGATCGACGACGAGGAGGACATCCGAAAGGTGGGCCGGCTCAGCCTTGAGGCGGTCGGCCAATTCGATACCGCGGTCGCAGCGTCCGCCAGGGAGGGCTTCGATCTGGCCAGATCCAGTCGCCCTGACGTCATCGTGATGGACATGATGATGCCGGTGGTCGACGGACTCGCGGCACTCGCCGAACTCAGGTCCAGCCCGGAGCTCAACGACATCCCGGTGATTTTCATGACGGCCAAGGCGCAGCACGCTGAGATTGCGTTCTACCTGGAATGCGGCGCAATCGGCGTCGTCAAGAAGCCGTTCGACCCGATGACGCTGCCGGGGGAGATCACCGCGATCCTCGACCAGTCGAGAAATCCCAAGCACACTGAATGATTCGGCCCTGAATGATTCGGCCCAGGATCGCGAGCGGGGATAGTGGGTATAACGGTCCTGCGACCTTAGTTTTCTGACACTGTTCTAGCACTGGGGATATCGCTACAGTGCGAACCATCCTTGTGGGGGACGTGACGACAAGACGTCGGCGCCGTAGGGCGAGAGGAGCGTTATGTCCAAAAAGAAGGACAGGCACGCCGACGCGGCGATAGCGCGAGACGCGGGCTTAGCGGTTGCACTCAGGTCCGCGTTGGCAGTGGCTGAGTTCTCACCGAAGGGCCGGCTCATCTCGGCGAATCAGGAATTCCTCGACCTCCTGGGCTATGCACTGGACGAGATCGCCGGAGGCCCACACCGCATATTGGTGGACTCGGATTACGCCCGATCGCCTGAGTATGCGGATTTCTGGACAGGCCTCGGGTCCGGCTCGCCTCGGGCAGGTGAGTTCAAGTGCCTCCGAAAGGATGGCGCGCCGGTGTTCATGAAGGCCGCGTACTTGCCGGTACGAAGCGCCGACGGTCGGGTCGAGCGGGTGTTCGCGGCCGCGTGGGATTTCACGCCGGAGAAGTTGCGCGCCATCGATGCCGAGGGCCAGATGCAAGCCATCGGCCGCTCGCAGGCGACCATCGAGTTCGGGCTGGACGGAACGGTGCTCACCGCGAATCGGAACTTCCTGGAACTAATGGGATATTCGCTCGAGGAGATTGTCGGCAAGCATCACAGTATTTTCGTGGATTCCGAATACGGCCGAAGTCAGGCCTATCAAGACTTCTGGGAAAGCCTCAAAAGCGGCATATTTCAGCAGGCTGAATTCAAACGCATCGGCAAGGACGGCCGTGAGGTGTGGATTCAAGCGTCCTACACGCCGATCCTGGACGCAGACGATCGCCCGTTCAAAGTGGTGAAGTACGCGACGGACATCACCGATCAGAAGCGGCGGAACCTGAACTTCCAATCGCAGATCGAAGCGATCACCACGACCCAGGCGGTTGTGGAGTTCGACCTCGACGGTGAGATCCTCACCGCAAACGCGGTATTTCTCAGCGCGATGGGATACAGCCTCGAGGAGGTGCGCGGACGGCACCACCGCATGTTTGTCGCCCCTGAAGAAGCGCAGAGTGCGGAATACGCCGAACTCTGGCGGGCGCTCAGGAGCGGTCATGCCCAGACCGGCCAGTACATCCGCTTGGCGAAGGACGGAACGAGACGTTGGCTGCAGGCGTCTTACACGCCGATCCCCGATCTGGACGGTGGCTTCCACAAAGTCGTCAAGTACGCGACAGACCTGACCGCGGAACGAAAGCTGCGCGACACGATGCTGGACGATCTTGCTCAGCCCATTGCGGCACTGGCGAGTTCCTCCGAGCAGCTTCTGGGAATCTCCGGCGCCCTGACGGATCACGCTCGCAACACCAGCGAGTCCGCGACGATCGCGGCGGGACGTACCGAAGAAGTTGCCAGTGCGATGCAGACCGTCGCTGGGAGCGCCGAGGAGTTGACGATCACGGTCCGGGAGATCAGCCGGCAAACCGCTGACGGCTCAGCCAAGGCGACGCACGCCAAGGATGAGTCCGACAAGGCCAACCAGATGATCGAGCAACTCAACGACAGCTCGAACGCGATTGGCAAGATCATCAAGACCATCTCGTCGATCGCGCAACAGACCAACCTGTTGGCACTCAACGCCACGATCGAAGCGGCGCGCGCCGGCGAGGCCGGCAAGGGGTTCGCCGTCGTCGCCAACGAGGTCAAGGAACTGGCCAAGCAGACGTCGATGGCGACGGATGACATCACCAACCGGGTCGAGGCGATCCAGGCAGCCAGCGATACCGCCGTCGGCTCCATCAAGGCGATCTCGGAAGTGATCGACGGGCTGAGCGAGATATCCCTCGCGATTGCCACCGCAGTCGAGGAGCAGGCGGGAACCACCAACGAGTTGGCCCGTATCGTCGCCGACTCGGCGACAGCGGTCTACGGCGTGTCGGAGAACATCACCGATGTCAACGGCATGGCCGTCCAAACCCTTGCAGCCGGCAGGGATACGGAGGCTTCGGCGAAGGGACTAGGCGAACTGGCCAGTAAGCTCGGCGACACGATCGCCAGGCTCAAGCAGATGTGATCCGCGCGACGCGGATCATGGCGAGGTGGCCGTCCCACTCAAACGAATGTTCCACCGCTCCTGGGGATTCCGCCGCAGAGTCCCGCTGCGGAGAGATTTGCGGCATCGACAAGGTGTAGCTTCCGGGCCGCAGCGACGCCTTGACATTGCCGGCGAGAGTGTTCACCAACTCTCCCCAGGCGTCCAGGACGGCCTCCGGTGCATCGGGCCCGGCCGTTCCGAGCATCCGTCGGGTGGCTTCTTCCGCTGAGCTCCATGAACCGAGCAGTGTCATCTCCCAGACGACGTTCCCGCTGATCCGGATGCGGGCTTCGATCTGACCGCCGTCCGAAACATCTGATGGGAAGTTCTCGGCGTCCATCGGAGTGGCGGTTGCGCCGAGGTAGGTGTCCCATGTGTCGGCGACGACGACGTGGAGGGTCAACGAGTCGATCCAGTCGGTGATACCGGTCGTGTCGCCCATCGGATCCATCTCATTTGGTTCCCTCATTGAGGCCCGCGCTTCCGGAAGAATCCGTGCCCGAACCCGGCCGGAATCAGTTCGTCGTTGATCCCGATCGTCGATTCCGATCCGCCCATCATGATCAGCCCATGCGGGGCAAGCCTGGTGACAACCCGCCGGAGAATCTGTTGTTTCTGCTCCAGGGAAAAGTAGATGAGCACATTGCGAAGGAGAATCAAATCCCATGTCCCGACAGGTAGTTCATCACGCGACACGTCGATGCGGTCGAAGTGGACGCGTGCTCGGAGTGCCGGTCTGACAGTCCATTCGCGGACTGCTTGTTCAAAGTGCCGGATCAGCATCGTCGATGGCAGGCCGCGGTTGACCTCGAGTTGCGAGTACCGGCCCGCCCGGGCCTTATCGAGCGACCTCACGGAGTAGTCGGTGGCGAGGATCTGGACGTTCAGACGCTGAACGGCCGGCATGTCACTCAACAGCATCGCCACGCTGTAAGGCTCCTGACCGGAGCCGCACCCTGCGCACCAGATCTTGAGGGAAGTAGTGCCGGGATTGGCTGCCAGGAGTGCCGGGATGGCATGGTGCTGAAGCGCGCCGAACGCTTTCGGGTCGCGGAAGAACGACGTCTCACCGTTCAACAACGATTCGACCACCTGGCTTTGAAGGTCGGCATCCGACTGGAGGCGGCAGACGAGTTCCGAAGTGCTGCCGAGGTCGACCGCCTGCGCAAGCTGTTGCAGCTTCAGCACACACAGTCTCCGCCGATGGGGCTCGAGGAGCTGGCCGGAGTGGCGCCGCATCAGCTCCTGAACAACGGCGAACTCGGAGTCCGAGAGCGTGTCGCTAATCATGAAGCCGGGGACGGGTGCAGAGATCTTGTACGCGTGCAGCGAGGGTGTCTATGTGCAGCACTTCGTCGGCCAGCCCCGCCTCGGTCACGGCTCCGGGCATACCCCAGACCACAGACGACGCCCGATCCTGAACGAAGACCGTACCTCCGCACTCCGAAATTCGGGCCGCTCCCGCCAGACCGTCCTTGCCCATTCCGGTGAGCTGCAGCGCCAGAACCCGATTCGCGAAGACGGCGGCAGCGGACTCGTACAGGACGTCGACTGACGGACGGCAGAAGTTCACCGGGGGTCGATCGTTCATCTTCAGCACCGCCGTGGATGTCCCCGGCGCCTTCGCGAGCTCCAGATGATGGCCGCCGGCAGCCAGCCACACGGTTCCTGCCGTAACGGATTCCCCGTCGACGCTTTCTCGCACCCTCAGCGCGCACCGTCGGTCGAGGGACTTCGCCATCGTGGCGGTGAAGCCTGCCGGCATGTGCACCGCTATGACGATCGGAACAGGCAGCGAACTCGGCAGCCTGGGAAGGAGCGTGGCGAGGGCTTCCGGGGCGCCCGTCGAACCACCTATGACGACGACATCTGGACGGTGAGCCATACGGTTCGCTCGGCCACCGGTGGGCCGGGTCCGCACCGGCCGGACGGCGGTTGTCCGGCAATCCCGGGTGAGCGCCCGAATTTTGGTAGCCAGGTGCGTCAGCACCATGTCGGGGGTCGACCCCGGACTCAGCGATGACGGCTTCGTCAGGTAGTCCCTCGCGCCTTCCATGAGGGCCTCGACAGTGATCGCTGCTCCCCGCTGCGATACCGCGCTGAAAACGAGCACGGGCAACCCCGGGCGCTCATCCCTCAACGCCCGCAGCACCTCGATCCCGTTCATACCGTTCATCTCGAGGTCGAGGACCAGAAGGTCGGGCTCGGTTCGGCGCACGAGCTCCAGGCCCGCCGCACCGTCGGTGCTCACGCCGGCGACGGCCATATCCGGCTGCGCATCGATGAATCGCTGGAGGCTACGGAGGGTCAGCTTGCTGTCATCGATCAGTACGATGCGACATTTCTTGTTGTCAATCAACGGAAGTCGTGCCGAACTCATCGCAGGGTAGGCCGAGCAAAGCCAACTTCTCCAGAACCGCGGCACGACTGAAGGGCTTCATGAGGTATTCGTCCACCCCGGCTTCCAACGCCGTGATCACCCCTTGGGTCTCAACCTCGGTGGTGATCATCAAAATCTGGCTCTATTGACATGGATGTGGGTCGGGTGGGGTGTGCTATGTCTGGCGTGGCGTAGCGGTCTGAGCGCACGGGCAGCCCATAGGTTCGAAAGCTCCTACACCTCTAATCCAGG
>JAUPLT010000077.1 GCA_030836785.1 Actinomycetota bacterium | reverse complement strand
TCGTCGCCGACCAGCACCGTCCCCAAGCCGGGTGTCCGGCCGGCCGCGGTGAGCGCAGCCACCCGTTCGGTGAGGTCGACGAAGATCTCGTCGCGGGTCAGCTTGCCGTCCAAGGTCTGCGCGGGCACCGCTACATTCTGCATATGAATGGGGCTCCGGATGTGTTCAGCCCGGCCAAGCTCGGACCGATCACGCTGCGCAACCGGACCATCAAGGCGGCGACCTTCGAAGCCCGCACGCCCGGCGCGCTGGTCAGCGATGACCTGATCGCATTCCACCGGGCGATGGCCGCCGGCGGAGTGGGCATGACCACCGTCGCCTACTGCGCGGTCAGCCGGGGCGGCCGCACCGATGACTCGGCGCTGTGGATGCGCCCGGAGGCCGTGCCCGGGCTGCGCCGGCTGACCGAGGCCGTGCATGCCGAGGGTGCGGCCGTCAGCGCCCAGATCGGGCACGCCGGGCCGGTTGCCAACGCCCGGTCGAACGGGGCCACCGCACTGGCGCCGGGGCGATTCTTCAACCCGCTGTCCATGCGTTTCGCCCGGCACGCCAGCCCGGCCGATATCGCCGAGGTGATCAGCGCGCACGCCCGCGCCACCCGGTACGCGATCGACGCCGGGTTCGACGCCGTCGAGATCCACCTCGGGCACAACTATCTGGCCAGCGCCTTCCTGTCGCCCCTGCTCAACCGGCGCGGCGACGAGTTCGGCGGATCGCTGGAGAACCGGGCCAAGGTGGCCCGCGGAATCGTGCGCGCGGTGCGGGACGAGGTGCGCCGCGACGGCACCCCGGCGATCGCCGTGACGGCCAAGCTGAACATGTCCGACGGGGTGCGCGGCGGAATCGACATCGATGAGGCGCTGCAGACCGCGCGCTGGTTGCAGGACGACGGCGGCCTGGACGCGATCGAACTCACCGCCGGCAGCTCGCTGGTCAACCCGATGTACCTGTTCCGCGGCGATTCCCCGATCAAGGAGTTCGCCGCCGCGTTCGCGCCGCCGTTGCGCTGGGGCATGCGGATGTCCGGCACGAGATTCCTGCGCCGTTACCCCTACCGCGACGGGTACCTGATGCGCGATGCGGAGCGGTTCCGTCAGGAACTGACGATGCCGCTGATCCTGCTCGGCGGGATCACCAACCGCGAGACCATGGACGCGGCGATGGCGGCGGGATTCGACTACGTCGCGCTCGGGCGCGCACTGCTGGCCGAACCGGACCTGATCGATCGGATCAAGGCCGACGGGTCGGTCCGGTCGATCTGCGATCACTGCAACAAGTGCATGCCGACGATCTACACGAAGACCCACTGCGTGGTGACCGGGGCTCCGGGCTAGCAATCAAATACAGTTGAGCGCGATGAGTGCGCCCGTTCTGACCGTCCGCCACAACGGCGCCCCAAGCTCTTTCGCCCCCGGCCACGATGTGGTGGTCGGTCGCGACCTGCGCGCCGACATCCGCATCCCGCACCCGCTGATCTCCCGGGCCCACGTGGTGTTGCGCTTCGACCGGGGCAGGTGGACGGCGATCGACAACGGCTCGCTGAACGGGATGTACGTCAACGGCCGCCGGGTGCCCGAAGTCGATATCGCCGACGGCAGCGTCATCGCCCTGGGCAACCCCGACGGTCCGGTGCTGCAGTTCGAGACTGGCCGTCATCAGGGTGCGGTTGGCCGCCCGCCGCAGACCTCGACCGTGCTGATCCCGCCGAACCGGCCCGACACCCGGCCGCCCCAGCCGCCCTATCCACCCGGGCAGACCTATCCGCCCCAGCAGACCTATCCACCCCCGCCGCCCTATCCACCCCAGCCGCTTCAGCCGACTCAGCCGCCGTCGTACCAGACGCCCTCGTTCCCGCCGTACGCCCCGCCGAGCAGGCCGACCGCCCCCGCCCAGGCCGCCCCCGCCCAGACCAGCGACGCGGCGCCGACCCAGATGGGACCGGCCCAGTCCCGGGGCGGATCGCCGGGCACCTCGAACCTGGCCACCTCGATGCTCAAGATCCTGCGGCCGGGGGCCTCCTCGGCACCGCCGCCGCCGGGGTCGCTGACCATCGGCCGGGCCACCGACAACGACATCGTCATCCCCGATGTGCTGGCCTCCCGGCACCACGCCACCCTGATCCCGACGCCCGGCGGCATCGAGATCGTCGACAACCGCAGTATCAACGGTACCGTCGTCAACGGCACCCGGGTGGACGCCGCCCTGATGGACGACGGCGACGTCGTCACCATCGGCAACGTCGACCTGGTGTTCGCCGGCGGAACGCTGCTACGGCGCACCGAAGCCGCCACGGCCGCCGGGACCGGCGGCCTGGACGTGCGAGGAGTGACCTGGACCATCGAGGGCAACAAGACCCTGCTGGACAACATTTCGCTGACCGCGCGGCCGGGCACATTGACGGCGATGATCGGCCCGTCCGGAGCCGGGAAGTCCACCCTGGCGCGGCTGATCGCCGGCTACACCCACCCGACCAGCGGCACGGTCAGCTTCGAGGGCCACAACATCCACGCCGAGTACGCCTCGCTGCGGTCCAGGATCGGGATGGTGCCCCAGGACGATGTCGTGCACGGTCAGCTCACCGTGAACCAGGCCCTGATGTACGCCGCCGAACTGCGGCTACCGCCGGACACCACCAAGGCCGACCGCCAGGCGGTGGTCGACGAGGTGCTCGGCGAACTGGAGATGACCCAGCACGCCGACACCCGGGTGGACAAGCTCTCCGGCGGGCAGCGCAAGCGGGCTTCGGTGGCCCTGGAACTGCTCACCGGGCCCTCGCTGCTGATCCTCGACGAGCCCACCTCGGGGCTGGACCCCGCGCTGGACCGTCAGGTGATGACGATGCTCCGCCAACTTGCCGACGCCGGCCGGGTGGTTCTGGTGGTCACCCACTCGCTGACCTACCTGGACGTCTGCGATCAGGTGCTGCTGCTGGCGCCGGGCGGCAAGACCGCGTTCCTGGGGCCGCCGAGCGAGATCGGTCCGGCGATGGGCACCACCAACTGGGCCGACATCTTCAGCACCGTGGCCAGTGACCCGCAGGCCGCCAGCGACCGCTACCGCACGCTGAGCGGCCCGCCGCCACCTGCCCCACCGGTCGCACGGCCCTCCGAGATCGGCGAACCGGTGCACACCAGCCTGCTGCGCCAGTTCTCGACGATCGTGCGGCGGCAGACCCGGCTGATCGTCTCCGACCGCGGGTACTTCACCTTCTTGGCGTTGCTGCCGTTCATCATGGGTGTGCTGTCCCTGGCGGTGCCCGGAACGGTGGGGTTCGGTGTGCCCGATCCGATGGGCAACGCCCCCAATGAGCCGGGCCAGATCCTGGTGCTGCTCAACGTCGGGGCGATCTTCATGGGTACCGCCCTGACCATCCGGGATCTCATCGGTGAGCGGCCGATTTTCCGCCGCGAGCAGGCGGTCGGGTTGTCCACCACGGCGTACCTGCTGGCCAAGGTGTGCGTGTACTCGACCTTCGCCATCGCGCAGTCCACCATCGCCACCGCCATCACCGTCGCCGGCAAGGGCGCCCCGACGCAGGGCGCGACAGCGCTGGGCAACCCCACGCTGGAACTGTTCGTCGGCATGGCCGCCACCACCGTCGCCTCGGCGATGCTGGGCCTGCTGCTGTCGGCGGTGGCCAAATCGAACGAGCAGATCATGCCACTGCTGGTGGTGGCCATCATGTCGCAGCTGGTGTTCTCCGGCGGGATGATCCCGGTGACGGATCGCCTCGTGCTCGATCAGCTGTCCTGGCTGACCCCGGCCCGTTGGGGCTTCGCGTCCTCGGCGTCAACGGTGGACCTGATCAACCTGGTCCCCGGGCCGCTGACGCCCAAGGACCATTGGTGGGAGCACAGCGCGTCGGTGTGGTGGTTCGACATCGGGATGCTGGCCGCGCTGAGCGTCGGCTATCTGCTGTTGGTGCGCTGGAAGATCAGGCTCAAAGCCGCGAAGTAGCGGTATCGCTTGCCATCAGCCACTGACGTCGAGTCCGTGCGCGGCGGCTAAGGCCAACGCCTGCTCGACGTCGATGCGGGCGCCCCGGCAGGCCGCGGTGGTCCACAGGGTCGGGTCGATCCGCGCGCCTCGCAGATCCGCCTCCCCCAGTTTCAGGCCCTGCGTGCGGGCGCCGGACAGGTCGGCGGTGCGCAACACCGCCGTGCGCAGGTCCGCACCGACCAGGGAGGTCTCCCGAAACCGGCAGCCGCTCAGGTCGACACCGCGCAGGTCGGCCCCGGCCAGCACCGCCAGGGTGAAATCCACCTCCTCGACCGCGATGGGGCGCAGTCGGCAGTCCTCGAAGGTCGAGCCGAGCAGGCTGCAGTTGCGGAAGGTGCTGTGCCACATCGTGGTCCGCACGAATCGGCAGTTACGGAAGGCCGACCCGAGATGCACCGACTCGGCGAGGTTGGCGCCGCTGAAGTCGCATCCGGTGAACACGCAGCGTTCGGTCCGCAGGCCGGACAGGTCATCGTCGCGGAAGTCGCCCCCGTCGCAGTCGAGACTCCCGTCGACGTCGAGATCAGTCCAGTGCTGCATACCTCGATCATCGCCGACAACTCGCTCGACGATGCGATCGCCCATGCGCGAACCCACGCCGTGGAGCGTCAGGCGCCACCCCCCAGACACTAGGCAGGCCGCAGGACCGCGACCAGAAACTCCGCATCAGCACTGAACGGCCGCAGATCCCAGCTGGACAGCAGCAGATCCCGCGCGAGGCCGGCGGCCTCAGCGTCGGCGAAGAACTCGCCGTACTCGTAGTCGCGGCCCGCGCCGAAGCCGATCACCGCGCGCCCGTCGTCCTTGAGGTGGGCACGCAGCCGGGACAGCACCTGCACGCGGGTGCTCGGCGCGAGGAAGGTCACCACGTTGCCGGCCGAGACGATGACGTCGAACGACTCGGGGATCCCGCGGGCGGGCAGGTCGAGTTCGGCGAGGTCACCGACCAGCCAGCGTGGCCCGGGATGGTCCTGCTCGGCCGCCTCGATGAGTTCCGGGTCGACGTCGACGCCCACCACCCGGTGGCCGGCTCCCGACAGATATCCGCCCACCCGGCCCGGGCCGCAACCGGCGTCGAGGATGTGCGCTCCGCGCGGCGCCATGGCATCGACGAACCGGGCCTCGCCGGACAGGTCGTCACCGGCACGGGCCATCGCCCGGAAACGTTCGACGTACCAACGCGAATGTCCCGGATCGGCCGCGACCTTCTGCATCCAGATACTCGTCTCGACAGGGTCCACCTAAGCCTCCGACTGAAACAGGTCCACCAGCTCCGAAAGCTGGGTGTAGGCAAGTCGGGCGGCAGTGTCCGCGTCGCGATCGACGATTGCGGCGGCCAACTCGACATGGCCACCGCGATCGGTCAACACCTCGGCGTTGAGGCCCATGACCAGCTCGGCGCCGACATCCTCAATCGACCGCATCAAAGTGTTCAATGCCAATCGGTAGGCGATGTTGCCCGACCCGATGACGATCGCGGTCCAGAATGCGATATCGGCGGCCTGAAAGACTTCGAGCGTCCCGGTTCGGGGGTAGGCCGCGGCGGCGGCAGTGACCGCGGCCATCTCATCTTCGGACGCCTTCAACGCGCACAACCTCGCGGCATCCACGCCGACGGTTCGCCGCAGCACCGCAGTATCGGTGAAGATGCTGCCCAGCGGCACCACCCCGGCGGCGACGAGGGCGAATCCCATGTCGAGTCCGGCGTGACTGCGCCAGTCCAGCACCTGGGTTTTGCCGCCCTGACCAATCTTCACCAGCCCGGCCTGCTGGAGTCGCTTCAGTGCCTCGCGCACGGAATGTCGGTTGACCTGCCAAGCCAGTGCGAGGTCACGTTCGGAGGGCGCAGGCCGCTCGGGCGGCCACCGGCCACTGAGAATCTCATCGACGAGGCGGGTGAAAACGGCGTCCGAAACGGTTCCATTGCGCGGTATGGGACTCGGTTCCACGCAGTCATCATCCCACCGCTAGGTCGCGCGAACGGTCAGTGGACACAGCGACGGTCAGGCCCAGGCATCCGGCCAAGAAGTATCGAGGAGGGTCAATACAACTCAACTGGTTGAACCAGCCATGCTGCTGGGTTAGGGTCGCCGCACCGGACTGCCAGAGCGCAGCCCATGGCGAGGAGGTTTCCGTGGCTGGTCAACTGTCGAGAGATTCACACCGGCGGCGCCACCTTCCCGTCGTGCGGTGGCTGCAGGCAGGTGCGGTGGCCGCGGG
>JAUPLT010000076.1 GCA_030836785.1 Actinomycetota bacterium | reverse complement strand
TTCCACGATGTAGGCGGAGGTGGTGCTGACCTCGCCGCAGAGGTCGGCACCGAGCATGCCGGGTTGATTGCGGACCCGGTCGAGCAGTTCGGCAGCATCGGCCAAGGCGTCGCCGGAGAAGATCCCGGCCCGCATCGAACCGCGGGTCCGGAGATGGCGGACCACCGCCCGGGTGTCGATACCCGCGATGCCGACGATGTGCTGTCGGACCAGTTCGTCCTGCAGAGTCCCGGTGGCCCGCCAGTTCGACGCCCGCGGGGACGGGTCGCGCACCACGTACCCGGCCACCCAGATCCGGTCGGACCGGCTTTCACCGTCCTCGGCGTTCCAGCCGGTGTTGCCGATCTGCGGGGCGGTCGCGATCACGATCTGCCGGTGGTAGCTGGGATCGGTCAATGTCTCCTGGTAACCCGACATTCCGGTGGAGAAGACCGCCTCGCCGAGGGTCTGCCCGATCGCTCCGAAGGAGGTGCCGGTGTAGACGCGCCCGTCCTCCAGCACCAGGACTGCTTTCGGTTGGCTCACGCTGCTGCTCCTGTCGTCCATCGCGCATAGTCGCGGCGGTCGTCGCCGCGGAAACCGGTGTCGATCTCGATGCCGGACGGCAGTCGCCAGCGGATCACCAGCAGCCCGCCGGGATCCTCCGCTCCCGGGCGACCGGGAATCACTTTGCCCGCCAGGGCCCGCTCGGTGCGCACCCCGATCAGCGACTCCGCCGCCATCCACAGCGGGCCCGCACCGGAACGCTCGAGCAGGATCCCTTCCGGATACCGGGTGAGTACCGCCTTGCAGCGGTAGCCCAAATCACCCACCGAGATCCGCTCCAGCCAGTCTGGGGCGACCGTGCTTCCGACGTAGAGGCCGCGGGTGGGGGCCACCAGCACGGCGCCGAGGGAATCCGGGAGATCCGGCAGGTCGCCGATCAACGCGGCCTGCCGCTCCGATCGGTGCTTCCACCCGCGCAGCATCCGCCGGATCACCAGGCCGATCAGCACCACGACGATGAAGCCGAATATGTAGGTGGCGACGGCGGTGGGGGTGTTCACCGGCGGTCCGCCTTCGCGACGACCTTTCCGTCCCGCGCGGTGATCCTGCCCCGCAACAGGGTCGCGGTCACGGTCGCCGGCAAGGTCATGGACTCGTACGGGGTGTTGTCCGACCTACTGGCCAGCGCAGTCCCCTCGACCGTCCAGCGCGCCTCGGGGTCGACGACGACGAGATTGGCGGGCTCGCCGACCTCCAACGGCCGGCCCTGGTCATCGAGACCGGCAATCCGGGCCGGGTTCTCACTCATCACCCTGGCTACGCCGCGCCAGTCCAGCAGACCGGACTCCACCATCGTCTCGGCGACCACCGACAGGGCGGTCTGGAGTCCGAGCATGCCGGGGCGGGCGACGGCGAACTCGCAGCACTTCTCCTGCTCGGCATGCGGGGCGTGGTCAGTGGCCACGCAGTCGACCACCCCGTCGGCCAGCGCACGCCGCAGGGCCTGCACGTCGGAGGCTTCCCGCAGCGGCGGGTTGACCCGGTTGCGGCCGTCATAGCTGGACAGCCGGCTGTCATCAAGCATCAGATGGTGTGGCGTGACCTCGGCGGTGATCGCAATCCCCTGCTGCTTGGCCCAGGCCAGGAGTTCCACGGTGCCCGCGGTCGACGCGTGGCAGATGTGCACCCGGGCTCCGGCATCGCGGGCCAGCAGCGCGTCGCGGACCACGATCGACTCCTCGGCGGCCCGCGGCCAGCCGGCCAGACCCAACCGGGCAGCGGTCGGCCCCTCGTGCGCAACCGCACCGATGGTCAGCCGGGGGTCCTCGGCGTGCTGGGCGACCAGGACACCCAGTCCGGCCGCGTACTCCAGTGCGCGGCGCATGACGAGGGGGTCGGCCACACAGACGCCGTCGTCGGAGAACAGGCGCACCCGAGCCTCGCCGGCGGCCATCAGGCCCATCTCGGTGAGCTGTTCCCCGCGCAATCCCACCGTGACCGCACCGACCGGGTGCACATCGACCAACCCGACCTGCTGACCACGCCGCCAGACGTGGTCGGTGACCACCGGGCTGTCGGCAACCGGGTCGGTGTTGGCCATCGCGAAGACAGCGGTGAAACCGCCGAGAGCGGCTGCGGCCGAGCCGGTCTCGATGTCCTCGGCGTACTCCCGTCCGGGCTCCCGCAGATGGGTGTGCAGGTCCACCAGCCCCGGCAGCAGCACCTGTCCGGATGCCTCGATCACCGCAGCGCTGCCGGGCACCGTCAACCCGGTGCCGATGCCGGCGATCTGACCGTCGTCCACCAGCACGTCCACCGGGTCGCCCTGGCCGTAGATCCGGACGCCACGTATCAGCACCGGGCCCGGCGAGTCAGGGCCCAGCGACCCGGGCGGCGCATCGTTGGTCGGCGCATCCTTGGTATTCGGCTCGCTCATAGACCCACCGCCTCGTCGGTGCCGACCAGCAGATGGAACAGCACCGCCATCCGCACGTGCACGCCATTGGAAACCTGTTGCAGCACAGCCGATTGCGACGAGTCAGGCACCGAGAATGCGATCTCCATCCCGCGCAGCATCGGCCCCGGGTGCAGAATGACCGCGTGTTCGGGCAGTAACGCCCGGCGGCGGTCGGAGAGCCCGTAGCGGACCGAGTATTCACGCTCGGAGGGGAAGAAGCCCCCATTCATCCGCTCGGCCTGCACCCGCAACATCATCACGGCATCGGCGGCGGGCAGTTCGGCGTCCAGGTTGTGGGAGATCGTCACCCCGCCCCAGTCCGCGACACCAACCGGCAGCAACGTGGGCGGCGCCACCAGCACCACCTCGGCACCCAACGTGTTGAGCAGAGCGACGTTGGAGCGGGCCACCCGGCTGTGCAGGACGTCGCCGACGATGACCACCCGGCGGCCCTCGATGCCGCCCAGTCGCTGACGCACCGTCAGCGCGTCAAGCAACGCCTGGGTGGGGTGCTCGTGGGTGCCGTCCCCGGCGTTGATCACGCACGGTCCGATGCCACCGTCCTCCACCGTCCACTCCGCCAGCTGCTGCGCCGCCCCCGACGCGGGGTGCCGGATGATCAACGCGTCGGCGCCGGCGGCCCGCAGGGTAAGCGCGGTGTCGCGCAGCGACTCCCCCTTGGAGACCGATGAACCCGAGGCGCTGACATTGATGACGTCGGCGCTCATCCACTTGCCGGCCACCTCGAAAGAGACCCGGGTGCGGGTGGAGTTCTCGTAGAACATCGTGATGATGGTCCGGCCACGCAGCGTCGGCAGCTTCTTGATTTCGCGTCCGAGCAGCGCCTGCCGGAACCTGTCGGCGTCGTCGAGGATCGCGGTCGCCGCATCGCGGGTCAGGTCGGCGGCGGAAAGCAGATGCCTGATCACGAGCGTCCGTTCTTCGCGCAAGCGCTCATCACAAGCGTCCGTTCTTCGCGCAAGCGCTCATCACGAGCGTCCGTTCTTCGCGCAAGCGCTCATCACCGCGGCGGACCCCCGTAGGGCGCGATCCAGATACCCTCCACGCCGTCATCCTCGACGAGTCGTACCTTGACGTTCTCGCTGCGGGAGGTGGGTACGTTCTTGCCGACGTAATCGGCGCGCAGCGGCAACTCCCGATGCCCGCGGTCGACGAGCACCGCGAGTTGCACCGTCTTGGGCCGGCCGATATCGCGCAACGCGTCCAGCGCCGAGCGGACCGAACGCCCGGTGTACAGCACGTCGTCGACGAGGACGACCAAGGCGCCGTCGATACCGCCCGCCGGGATGGAGGTCTCCTCCAACGCGCGGGGCGGCTTGAAGTCGAGGTCGTCGCGGTACAGGGTGATGTCGAGACCACCCCTCTCGACGGTGACCCCGGAGAACTCGGCGATCTTGGCGGCCAGTCGCTTCACCAGCGTCACGCCTCGGGTCGGGATTCCCAGCAGGATCACCCGGGGCGCGTCGGCGCCGTCCAAGGCGGTCTTCTCGATGATCTGATGAGCGATGCGGGAAATGGTTCGACCGACGTCCGCGGCGGACATCAGTTCCCGGTCGGTGGCGCCGTCAGCGGTTCCCACGGAGTGACCAGACCTCCTTCTCCGCCTCGCCGGACGGATCGTTAAAGGATGTCGACGAGCGCCACCTTAACACCCGGCCCCGGGCCCCCGCAGGTCACCTACACTCGCCTCGGTGAACCTCGCCGAGAATCGTTCCTCGATCACTCAGGCCGTCGACACCGGCCTGCTTTCCGGGGCCGTGACGATGGTGTGGCATCACGGAGAAGTTCTGCAGGTCAACGCGATCGGCCACCGCGACATCGAGGCGGGACTGCCGATGACTCGGGACACCATTTTCCGGATCGCCTCGATGACGAAACCGGTGACCGTCGCGGCGGCCCTGGCACTGGCCGACGAGGGCAAGCTGCGCCTGGCTGACCCGATCAGCCGTTGGGTACCGGAGCTGGAAGGTATGCGGGTACTCGCCGACCCGACCGGGCCGCTGACGGACACGACGCCGGCCGACCGACCGATCACCGTCGAGGATCTGATGACCCACCGCAGCGGCCTGGCCTACGCCTTCTCGGTGGCCGGTCCGATCAGCAAGGCTTACGCCCACGTGTCGCTTCGGCAGGATCAGGACCACTGGCTCGCCGAGGTGGCCGAGCTTCCGTTGGTGCACCAGCCCGGCGAACGGCTGACCTACAGCCACTCCACCGAGGTGCTCGGGATCGTGGTGTCGCGAATCGAGGGCAAGCCGTTGCACACGGTTCTGGACGAGCGGATCTTCGCACCGCTGGGTATGACCGACACGGGATTCTTCATTTCCCCGGAGCAGCGGCCCCGTGCCGCAACCATGTATCGGCTCGACGCCGACACCGGACTGCGCAATGACGCGATGGGTCCCATCCCGGTTCGGGAGCCCCGGTTCTGCCAGGGTGGAGCGAGCCTGGTGTCCACCGTCGACGACTACCTCACCTTCGCCCGGATGCTGTTGAACGGCGGCGCCGTGAACGGCGTACGCGTGCTCTCGGAGGAATCGGTGGCGGCCATGCGCAGCGATCGACTGGCCGACGAGCAGAAGCGTCAGCCGTTCCTGGGCGCGCCGTTCTGGATCGGCCGCAGCTTCGGACTGAACCTGTCGGTGATCACCGACCCGGCCCGCTCGGCGCCGTTGTTCGGACCCGGCGGACTGGGCACCTTCAGCTGGCCCGGCGCCTACGGAACCTGGTGGCAGGCGGACCCGGCCAACGACCTCGTCGTGATCTATCTGATCCAGAACTACCCGGACCTGTCGGCCTCGATGGCCGCGGCGGTCGCCGGCAACACCTCACTGGCCCGACTGCAGTCGGTCCAGCCGAAGTTCCTTCGCCGGACCTATGCCGCGCTGAACCTGTAGCGCCGGCAGCGGATCGGGTCAGGTGGCGTGCCGGGCCGCGGTCATCCGCGCCACGGCATCCTCGGTGAACACCGACAGCCCCAAGTCGGGGTTGTAGCCGTGGATCTCCTTGACGTCCAGTTCGGCAAGGAAGTAGAGAATCTCCTTCGAGACGATCTGCCCAGGCACCAGTACCGGGAACCCCGGGGGGTAGGGCACGACGAACGTCGTCGACACCAACGTCTTGCCGGCCGCCAGCCGTCGGCCCGCAGCACCCAGCAGCACATGTTCCCGGTCGGAATCCTCGTAACCGGCGTAGAACGCCGACCGCATATCGCCATAGAAGGTTGCGCCCGGGGGACGGAAGGCATCGTCGAACGCACTGAAGTCGGGCAGCGCCGGCAGATCCTCGGTGATCTCCACGACCCGCCGTTGGTGCAGTGCGCGGTCATCCTTGCCGCGGGCCTTCTCTTCACGGTCGAAGTCGATGGCGATGCGGCGCAGCACATCGAGCAGGTAGTGCACGCTCGACCAGGTCACCCCGATGGTGAAGATCAGCAGCACGCTGTTGATCGAGGTCTTGTTGATCTGGATGCCGTAGCGCTCCATCAGGATCTTCTCGCGGAAATCGAAGCCGTTCATCCCGGTCTTACCGATGAACAGGGTGAGCCGGGTCGGGTCGAGCACGAACTGGTCCGACCGCCAGGCTTCGTTCCACTCCGCCAGCGCGCCCAACCGCACCTGCCGGTAGGACCGCACCGCGCCGGACCTGAACTCGTCGGGCACCAGGTCCGCCTCGTCGAGGATGCGGAACCACTTGCTGATCAGCCGGTCCTTGCGCACCCGGTGCCGGAACACCAGAGCCATGTTGTAAACGCCCCGGACCATGTCGAAGCCTTCGATATCGACCTGCCGGCGGGCGAGGTCCAGGGATGCCAGGAGTTGCTGGTTGGGCGACGTCGAGGTGTGCGTCAAGAACGCCTCGCTGAAGGCATCGCAGCTCAGTGCCTGGAAATCCTGGTCCCGGACGTGGATCATCGAGGCCTGTCGAAGCGCCGACAGCGACTTGTGCGTCGAATGGGTGGCGTAGACCCGCACCCGCGCCCGGTCCGGATCCGGCAACAACCGGTGCTCGGCCCAGTCCGCGCGGTCGACCCCGGCCATGGACTCCTGCCACTGCCGGTACTCCTCGGCGTAGTCGGGGTCGGCCAACATCGCTTCGAGTCGCTCGGCGGAGATCATCGCGGTGCGCTGGCGGGCCCACGGCACCGCGGTGGCGAAGGCGTACCACGCCTCATCCCACAGGAAGCAGATGTCCGGCTTGATCGCCAGTACTTCCTCCATCACCCGGCGAGGGTTGTAGACGACGCCGTCGAAGGTGCAGTTGGTCAGCAGCAGCATCCGCACCCGGTGCAACTGCCCCGCCGCCTCCAGATCGAGCAGCGTCTGTTTGATCGTCCGAAGCGGCACGGCGCCGTAGATCGCGTAGTCCTCGAGCGGGTAGGCATCCAGGTACAGCGGATAGGCTCCGGCCAGCACCAACCCGTAGTGGTGCGACTTGTGGCAGTTGCGGTCGATCAGGACGATGTCGCCCGGTCTGACGAGCGCCTGGACGACGATCTTGTTTGCCGTCGAGGTGCCGTTCGTCACGAAGAACGTCCGGTCGGACCGCCAGGTGACCGCAGCCTTGTCCATGGCTGCCTTGATGTTGCCGTGCGGATCCAGTAGGGAGTCCAGCCCGCCGGAGGTCGACGACGTCTCTGCCATGAAGATGTTGCGGCCGTAGAACTCGCCCATGTCCTGCAACGACTTCGAGTTGAAGATGCTGGCGCCACGGGCGACCGGCAGCGCGTGGAACTGACCGACCGGGGCGGCGGCGTAGGCCCGCAAGGCGTCGAAAAACGGTGTGGCGTAGCGATTCCGGATACCGGCCAGCACGGTGCTGTAGAGGTCGGTGACGTCATTGAGCCGGTAGAAGGAACGGTTGTAGAGGTCCGGTTCCTCCCCGGTCTCTGCGGCGATCGACTCGTCGGTGATCAGGTACAGGTCGATCCGCGGGCGCAACTCCCGGATGGCCTCACCGCATTCCACCCAGTCGTGGGAGCGATCGACACCGACCGCGTACTCATTGGCTCCCAGCAGGGTGGTGATCACCGGCACCCGGTCGTCGGACCGCAACGGCAGGTCGTCCCTGATGATGGCCGCCTGAATCTCCCCGTTGAGCGCAACCGCGGTGACCGCGTCCTCAAAGCTGGAGACCACCAGGAATTCGATCTGTACGTGATCCGACGGGTCGCGCAGCGCCCGCAACGCCTCGGCGAGGCTCTCCGGTGCGTGCGGCGCGGAATCATCGGCCAACAGCACGGTGTAGAACTGCTGCTGCTTGGCCCGGGCCACGAGTTCCTGCTCAGCCAGCGGTGCCGAGGTGTCGAACAGCGCCGTCCTGTCGCCGTATTCGCACAGCAGGCGGACCGCCAGGGACACCTGCTCCGCGAGCCGTCCGGTTTCCCCGTCGGCGAGGTACTCGCGGAAGGCGGCCAGATTCACTGGGCCGGGGTAGAGCCAGTACCGCTCGTAGGCGCCGAGGCGGTCCAGCATGCGCTGCACCTGGGCCGCTTTGTGGGTGGTGTCCAACCCGGCGCGGTCGACCTCGGCGAGTTCGCGACACGCGTCGTCGAGCAGATTCCAGGTGTCGATCCGGGTGTAGGAGGGATTCGCCACCGCGGCCAGCGCGGATACGGAGAGTCGACGCCGTCGGTTGCCTCGTTGCCTGTCGGCCCCTAGTTGCATTGGGCCATAGTGCCCGGTTTCGATCGCTGTGTGACGATTTCGTCGAGCCGATTCAGGCCGTATTCGGTTCCGGAGTTTGCTGACTCACCGCGGCGGCGGCCGCGCGGATCTGCGGCGTGACCAACATGATCTGGCCGAGGACACCGTTGACGAATCCCGGCGACTCATCGGTGGAAAGCGCCTTGGCCAGTTCCACCGCCTCATCCACCGCCACCGGTTCGGGTACGTCGTCGGCATGCAGCAGTTCCCACACCGCGACCCGCAGCACTGCCCGGTCGACCGCCGGCAGCCGCTCAATGGTCCAGCCCTGAAGGTGCGAGGCGATCAACTCGTCGATGTGGGCAGCGTGCTCCGTTACCCCGCGCACCACGGTCACCGTGTACGTGTTGAGCGAGGAGACATCGGCGTTGTCCGCGGCGAGCGACATTCTGCTCTCCGCCGCCTCAGCCGGCGACATGCCCCGGGCCTCGGCCTCGAAGAGCAGCTCCACCGCTCGTTTCCGGGCCTGATGCCGACCGGACTGTCCCTTGCGGTCTGCCATTCCTAGTTGACTCGGCTCACGTAGCTGCCGTCACGGGTGTCGACCTTGAGCTTGTCGCCGGTGTTGATGAACAGCGGCACCTGGATCTCGGCACCGGTCTCCAGCGTCGCCGGCTTGGTGCCGGCATTGGAGCGATCCCCCTGCAGTCCGGGTTCGGTGGAGGCGACGAGCACCTCGACGGTCACCGGGAGTTCGAGGTACAGCGGGGCCCCCTCGTTGAACGCGATCTGCACCGGCATGCTCTCCAGCAGGAACCGCGCGGCGTCACCCACCAGCGACTCCGGCAGCGGGTGCTGCTCGTAGTCCTCGCTGTCCATGAACACGAAGTCCGAACCGTCGCGGTAGAGGTAAGTGGCGTCTCGACGGTCCACCGTCGCGGTCTCCACCTTCACCCCGGCGTTGTAGGTCTTGTCCACGACCTTGCCGGACAGCACGTTCTTGAGTTTGGTGCGCACGAAGGCAGGGCCCTTGCCGGGCTTGACGTGCTGGAACTCGGTGATGGTCCACAGCTGGCCGTCGATGTTGAGCACAAGGCCGTTCTTGAAATCGGCGGTGGTAGCCACAGTAGGTCGTTCTCCTTAGATTCAGAGGATGACCAGGTCCTTGGGGAACCGGGTCAGCAACTCGGGGGCCCGTTCGCCGACGACCAGGGTGTCCTCAATGCGCACACCGCCACGATCCGGCAGGTAAACACCGGGTTCGACGGTCACCACGGAGCCAGCACGCAGTGTACCGGCGGATGCCGAGCCGATTCCCGGCGCTTCATGGATCTGCAAACCCACCCCGTGGCCCAACCCGTGACCGAACTGCTCGGCGTACCCGGCAGCGGCGATCACCCCCCGCGCGGCGGCGTCCACCTCGCATAACTGAGCCCCTGGCCGCAGCGCCTCCCTACCGGCCTGCTGCGCGTGCGCCACCAGCAGGTAGATCTCCCGCTGCCAGGCCGCGGCGGCACCCAGGACAAAGGTGCGGGTCATGTCGGAGTGGTAACCGCCCACCAGCGCACCGAAGTCAATCTTGACGAAATCCCCCCGCTCGAGGACTGCATCGGTGGGCCGGTGGTGGGGAACGGCGGAGTTCGCCCCGGCGGCGACGATCGTCTCGAATGAGGGGCCGTCGGCGCCATGGTCGAGCATCAGCGCCTCCAGCTCGCGCGCGACGGCGCGTTCGGTGCGACCCGGCCGCAACCCGCCGCCGTCGATCAGTGCGGTCAGTGCCGCGTCAGCGGCCGCGCAGGCCCGCTGCAACAGCGCCACCTCACCGTCATCCTTCACCTCCCGCAGGGCCTCCACCTCCCCGGCGGTCCGCACCAATTCGACCCCGGGCGTGTCGGCCACCACGGCGGCCAGGGCGTCGAAACCGGCGACGGTGACGACATGGCTCTCGAACCCGATACGCCGGGCCCGGCAGTTCAGCGCGGTGCCAACCAGTCGGCGCCCGCAGGACCGGTCGATGACGAGATCGACATCCGGCGCCTGCCGGGCGGCCTGGGTGATGTATCGGGAGTCGGTCGCCAGTACCGGCGGCGTGTCGTCGGCGAATACCAGCAACGCCGCATTAGAGCCGGTGAAACCCGATAGATAGCGGATATTCACCAGGTCAGTGACCAGCATGGCGTCGAGGCAGTCGGCCGCCAGTCGGGCCGCCACGCTGCTCCGGCGCCGGGAATGCGTCACGGTCGGTGACGGTACTCGCTAGGCTGATGTCCCATGACGACGTGGTTGCCGCGCGGACTTGTGTTCGCGGCCGGGATGGTGTTGCTGCGACTGGTGCAGGGCACGCTCATCAACACCTACCCAACGAGTTCGGGAACCATCAGCGTGCTGCTGATGGCGATCTTCTGCGTCGGCGCTCTGATCTGGGGCTTTGTGGACGGTATGGCCGATGCGCGGGCCAACCCGGACCCGGACCGGCGCAGGGATCTGGCGATGCGCTGGTTGATCGCCGGACTGGTGGCCGGCGTGGTCAGCGGCGCGGTGGTCTGGCTGATCTCGCTGATCTACCGCAACGTCTACGCCGACGGTCTGGGCCCGGAGGTGACCGCCTTCGCGGCGTTCACCGCGCTCGTGGTGTTCCTTCCGTCCATGCTGGCGGTGGCGATCGGACGCTGGTCGGTGGACCGCAGCCGTACCGACGAGCCGCACCGGCGGGGGGCGGACGGTTCGGAGGTCGATGTGTTCGAGGTGGTCCGCGACGACGACCGGACCGGCCCGATCCCGCCCATCCCGGCTGCCGTCGCGGCCGGGGCGGTCGCGGACTACCCCGAGGAGTATCCGTCGCAGGTCGCTCTTGCCGAACGCGAAGTGCAGGCGGATGAGACCGAACAGATCACCGGGCAGATTCACGACGAAACCGAGCGCATCGACGCGGAGATCGACCGGATTCAGGGCGAGGGCGGCTCGAAGTCCTGATCCTGCTGCCCGGCGAGGTAGCGCAGTGCGAGCAGATAGCCCTGCACGCCCAACCCCACGATGACGCCGGTGGCCACCGCGCTGAGGTAGGAGTGGTGGCGGAAGCTTTCCCGCGCGTGCACGTTCGAGATGTGCACCTCGATCAGCGGTGCCCGCAGTTCCGCGCAGGCGTCCCGCAGCGCGATTGAAGTGTGGGTGAAGGCGCCGGCGTTGAGGATCACCGCTTCCCCGGCGTCGGCGGCAGCATGCACCCACTCCAGAAGCTGAGCCTCGCTGTCACTCTGCCGAACCACGGCCGTCAACCCCAGCGTGGCGGCCTCAGCCTCGATCATGGCCACCAGTTCCTGGTAGGTGGTCGAACCGTAGACCTCGGGATCGCGGCGGCCGAGCCGGCCGAGGTTGGGTCCGTTGAGGACGAGCACCGTCGTCATCGCGGATCTCCTTCCAGCTGTTCGGCTGCCGGATCGGACAATCGGGCCACCTCCGCGTACGCCGCAGCTAGTAGCGCCGGGTCCGGACCCTCCAGTCGGCCGGGTTTGGCCAGTCCGTCGAGTACCACGAAACGCAGCACCCCTGACCGGGTCTTCTTATCGCCGATCATGTATTCCAGCAGGTCGGGCAGGGCGTCGGCGTCATAGCTCACCGGCAGGCCCAGGGCGGTCAGCACCTCGCGGTGCCGGAAGGCGGTCGCCTCGTCGAGTCGGCCGGCCAGCCTGCCCAACTCCGCGGCGAACACCAGTCCGACGGACACCGCCGCCCCATGCCGCCAGCGGTACCGCTCACGACGTTCGATGGCGTGGGCCAGGGTGTGTCCGTAGTTGAGGATCTCGCGCAGCGCCGACTCCTTCTCGTCGGCGGCCACCACCTCGGCCTTGACCGCGATGGCACGGCGGATCAATTCGGGTAGCACGGTGCCGGCCGGGTCCACGGCGGCGCGCGGGTCGGCTTCAATCAGGTCGAGGATCACCGGGTCGGCGATGAAACCGGCTTTGACGATCTCGGCCATCCCGGCGACGAGTTCGTTGGCGGGCAGCGTGCACAGCATGTCGAGATCGACCAGAACGGCGGCGGGTTGGTGGAAAGCGCCGACGAGGTTCTTACCCGCCTCGGTGTTGATACCGGTCTTACCGCCGACCGCGGCATCCACCATCGCCAGCAGAGTGGTCGGTACGTGCACGACGTCCACCCCGCGCAACCAAGTGGCGGCGGCGAAGCCGGCGACGTCGGTGGCCGCTCCCCCGCCGAGGCTGACAACGGCGTCCTTGCGGCCCAGCCCGATCCTGCCCAGCACATCCCAGATGAACCCCACGACCGGCAGGTCTTTACCTGCCTCGGCATCGGGAAGTTCGACCCGGTGGGCGTCAACCCCGTTGTCGGACAGTCGCTTCCGGATCAGCTCGGCCGTCTCCGCCAGTGCCGGCTGGTACAGGATCGCGACCTTGTGCCGGGACCCGAGTACCTCGGTCACGTCGTCGAGCAGGCCGTGGCCCACCCGCACCGGGTACGGCGGATCCACGGCGACCTCGATGGTCGCCGGGCCGGCGGCCCCGGCTGCCGAGGTCATGAGCCGGCTCCGGTCCGACGGGAGGCCAGCGTGGCCGGCGTCACCGGGGAACCGGCGGGCTCGGACCGCACCGGCGCAGCACCCGAGGCGGCCGGCGGGGGCGGTGCGGCCGCACCGCCGCGGCGCCATGACGTGCGGCGGCGGCGCGTTGACGATGGCGACGTGGGCTGTTCGTCGGCGAGCGACTGGGGATCGTCCAGGCGGGAGGCGAGATACCGCACGACGCCGCCGGGATTGCGCCGGCTGGTGTTGACCCGGATGGTGGCCACCTTTCGATAGAGCGGGGCCCGGTCGGTCATCAGCTGGCGGTACTTCTCAGCCCGGTCCGGTCCGGCCAGCAGCGGACGGACGGTACTGCCGCCGGTACGCCGAACCCCCTCCTCAGCGGTGATCTCCAGGTAGACCACCGTGTGCCCAGCCAGCGCCTCTCGGACGCCGGCGGTGGTCACCGCCCCGCCGCCGAGCGAAAGAATGCCGTCGTGGTCGGCCAGCGCTTCACGAATCACCTCTTCTTCGATGCGGCGGAACCCTGGCTCACCCTCGGTGGCGAAGATATCCGCGATGCTGCGGCCGGTTCGCTCCTCGATGGCGGCGTCGGTGTCGAGCATGGTCAGACCCATGGCTTTGGCCAGTCGCCGCCCGATCGTCGATTTCCCCGAGCCGGGCAACCCGACGAGCACGGCTTTCGGCGCCATCGCCGCTATCCCGACGGCACCGGGGCGACGTCGACGTCACCGTCGAACGCCGCTCTCCTGGCCAGTTCCCGCAGGTATCCCTCGACGTTGCGGCGGGTCTCGTCCAGTGAGTCGCCGCCGAACTTCTGCAGCGCGGCCCGGGCCAGAACCAGCGCGACCATGGTCTCGACCACCACCGCCGCGGCGGGGACTGCACAGACATCGGACCGCTGATGAATGGCGACCGCCTCCGCGCCGGTCGCCATGTCGACGGTCGCCAGCGCACGCGGCACCGTCGAGATGGGCTTCATCGCGGCCCGCACCCGCAAGGGTTGCCCGTTGGTCATGCCGCCTTCGAGCCCGCCGGCCCGGTTGGTGGACCGCACCACCCCGTCGGCACTCGGGAACATCTCGTCATGGGCCTGGCTGCCGCGACGCCGGGCGGTGTGGAAACCGTCACCGATCTCCACCCCCTTGATGGCCTGGATGCCCATCACCGCGCCGGCAAGTTGCCCGTCCAGGCGATCCTCGCCACTGGTGAACGAACCCAACCCGATCGGAAGTCCGTGCGCCACCACCTCGACCACACCGCCAAGGGTGTCACCGTCCCTCTTGGCGGCCTCGATCTCGGCGATCATCGACTCCTCGGCGGCGGGGTCGAAGGCGCGCACCGGGCTCGCATCGATCCGGTCGATGTCGGCCGCGGCGGGTGGCGGACCCGCATAGGGGGTGGAGAGCCCGATCGACACGACGTGCGACACCACCTCGACGCCGAGAGCCTGGCGCAGGAAGGCGCGGGCTACCGTCGCAGCCGCGACCCGCGCGGCGGTTTCCCGCGCGCTGGCCCGTTCCAGCACCGGCCGGGCGTCGTCGAATCCGTATTTGAGCATGCCCGCATAGTCGGCGTGGCCCGGGCGGGGCCGGGTCAGCGGCGCATTGCGCGCCACGTCGAGTTCGGCCGGGTCGACCGGATCGGCGGCCATCACCGTCTCCCACTTGGGCCACTCCGTGTTACCGATCTCGATGGCGATCGGGCCGCCGAGGGTGCTGCCGTGCCGCACCCCGGCCAGTACCCGCACCTGGTCCTGCTCGAACTTCATCCGGGCACCCCGGCCGTAGCCGAGGCGGCGCCGAGCGAGCTGCGCACCGATATCGGCCGAAGTGACGTGCACACCGGCAACCATTCCCTCGATTACGGCAACCAGTGCGGGGCCGTGGGATTCCCCGGCGGTGGTCCATCGCAACACCCGACCATCTTCCCACGTCCGGAATCCCAGATCTGACAACGCCGGTCCTATCCGCCCGGATTCCGGCGTCAGAACATCGCCAGGGCGGCCGCGCCCACAGTGGCGGCCAGCATGGAAGGACCATGCGGGATCGGGCCGCGGCGGCCGCAGGCTGCGGCGGTGAGTCCGAGCACTGCCGTGGCCATCGGTGCGGCCAGCGCCGCCAACGCCCACACGCCGGCACCGAGCGCGCCGGTCAGCGCCCCCACCCCGAGTGCGAGTTTCACATCACCGGCGCCCAGTCCGGCCGGTGCGGCCAGATGCACCAGCAGATACAGCAGCCCCAGCGCCAGCGCACCGCACAGCGCGGGCAATCCCTGCCCGCAGCACACCGCGACCCCCAGGATCGCCACCGCTCCGCCCAGCGTCAGCGCATTGGGCAGCCGCAGTTCACGAATGTCTTTGACGCATAAAGCCGCAGCCCAACCGATCACAGCCAGACATCCCGCCCAGCCGAGCGCACCCATGCCGGCCAGGCTAGGCCAGTGCAGCGGCCATCTCGGTGCGCGGAGCGGGCCTGCCTGTGAATTGTTCGACCTGGCTGAACGCCTGGTGTAACAGCATCTGCAGCCCGCTGATCGCTTCCCCGCCGGCTGCCGTCACCGCCCGAGCCAAGGGTGTGGGCCACGGCTCGTAGATGGCATCCAGCAGCACCGGGGTCCGGGCGAACACCGCGGCGGACTGCTCGGCCACATCGGCCGGGATGGTGCTGACCAGGACGTCGGCGGCAGCGACGGTCGTCGGCAGGTCCGGTGCGGTGAAGTCCCGCAGCACGGTGGACATCCCGAGTTGTTCGCCCAGGTCGATCAGTCGCGCGGACTTGGCCGGGTTCCTCGCGACCACCGTCAGTGCGGTCGCGCCGAGTCCGGCCAGGGCGACGACGGCGGCCGGCGCAGTGCCGCCGGAACCCACGACGACGGCACGGCGGACCGTCCGCGATCCCAGCGCCCCGGTGACGCCGTCGACGTCGGTGTTGTCGGCTCTCCAACCGGCGCCGGTGCGCACCAGGGTGTTGGCCGATCCGACCAGTTCGGCACGCGCAGTCCGCTCGTCGGCGAACCGCAGCGCGGCGAACTTACCCGGCATGGTCACCGACACCCCCACCCATTCCGGCCCGAATCCGCCGACCAGCGAAGGCAGTTCCTCAGCGGTGCACTCGATCCGGTCGTAGGTCCAGTCGTCGAGGCCGAGCGCGCGGTAGGCGGCCAGGTGAAGTTGCGGGGAGCGGGAGTGCGCGACCGGGGACCCCAGGACGGCAGCCTTGCGGCCCGGTGCCGGGCTCATCGCTGCGAGTCGAGGATGCCGCTGCCCTGCGCCTTCTCGATGTTCGCCAGATGCTCCTGGTAGTCACTGGTGAACAGGGTGGTGCCGTCCATGTCAATGGTCACGAAATACAGCCAGTCCCCCGGTTCCGGACGTTCGGCGGCGGCCAGCGCCTCATCGCTCGGCGAGCAGATCGGGGTGGCCGGCAACCCGGCCTTGGCGTAGGTGTTCCACGGGGTTTCGGTGTGGCGGTCGGCGTCAGTGGTGGCCACCTCCTGACGCGCCAGCGGGTAGTTCACCGTGGAATCAAACTCCAGTCGGTCGTAGTCGCTGTTGAGCCGGTTGTAGATGACCCGCGCCACCTTGGCGAAGTCGCCTGGCTGGGCTTCCTTCTGCAGCAGCGACGCCACGATGAGGACCTCATAGGGCGACAGGTTGAGCGCTTGGGCGGTCTCGAGCAACCCGCCCTTGAGGTATCGGTCATTGCTCTCGGCGACCAAGGTGGCAAGCACCTGCTGGGGTGGCGCCGACGGGTCGATGTTCCAGGTTCCCGGGGCGATCAGGCCCTCCAGCCGGCGATGGCTGTTGCCCATGGCACCGGCGCCCACCGTCGCCCACTCCGGAACGTTGAGCGACGACAGCGGGCCGTCCCCGGCGGCGTTCTTGAGGTCCTGGGCGGACAGACATGTGCGTTCGCCGTTGAGTTCGACGCAACTGGCGTCGGCGATCAGCGTAAAGATGCCGTCGGTGACCTTCCCGCTTCCGACCGCCTCGATGTCATCGAGTTGGCGGCCCTCCGGGATCACCAGCTTGCCGACCCGGTTCTGCGGTTCCGTCAGGTCCGCTACGGCGGTGGCGGAGGAGATCTCGGTGCGCAGCTTGTAGAACCCGGGCTGGATGGCGGCGAACTGAGCGTTGCCCTTAGCGGCCGACAGGAAGTTGTCGACATTGGCGATCACACCGCTGTCTTTGAGGGTCTGCGCGATCACCGATCCGGAGTCCCCGGAGTGCACCTGCACGATGATGTCTTTCTTGCCCTCGCCGGTGAAGTCGGTGGCGGGCCTGATCAGTTTCAGCAGCGACGGGCCCAGCAGCACTGCGACCAGCACCGCGGCCACCAGTCCCACCAGGATGAACAGTCGACGGCGACCGGCCGAGCGGCCGGCGGCCTGCCCACCACGGCGCTGCTGCCGGGCACGCGGCCGGGCACCGACCGACTCGGGTTTGGCGCGGTCGGCGCCGGTCTGGTCTGAGTTGCTCATCACCACATCACCGTCATCGCCACGTCACCGTCATCGCCACGTCACTCCCTACACCGGTCGGGCGCCGCAGCGCGGCGTTGGTCCAGCCAGCCCTGGAGGATCGCCACGGCCGCGGCCTGGTCGATCTGTCCCCGCTGATTCTTCGCTCGCACGCCCGCCTCGCGCAGCGCGCGTGCTGCGCTGACGGTAGTCAATCGCTCGTCGGTGAGCCGCACCGGCACCGGATCGAGCCGACCGGCCAGCGCCTCGGCCAGTCCCACCGCGTCCTGGGCTGAACTGCCGACGCGGTTCGCCAGGGTGCGCGGTAGCCCGACGACCACTTCGACGACCTGGAACTCGTCAGCCAGGCGGGCCAACCGTCGCAGGTGCCCGCCGCGGGAGTCCCGCCGCACGGTCTCCACCGGTGTGGCCAGAATTCCGTCGGGGTCGCTGACCGAGACACCGATGCGTACCGTTCCGACGTCCACCCCGAGCCGGCGGCCGCGCCCCGGATCGTCGTCACCGGGCCGGTCGGGCTGACGGTCGTCGGCGCTCACCGAGGTCAGTTCCGGAGCAGTTCGGTGCGCACCGCCGCCAGCGCCGAGTCGATTCCGGCGGGGTCGTTGCCCGACCCCTGCGCCAGGTCGGCTTTGCCGCCGCCACGCCCGCCGACCGCGGCGGCGACGGTGGAGACCAGATCGCTGGCCCGCACGCCGGCGTCCTGGGCAGCCTGATTGGTGGCCACCACGAACGGCACCGAGCCGTCGTTCTCGGAGAGCAACACCACCACACCGGGCTCCGAGCCGAGCCGGCCACGAAGGTCGCCGACCAGGGACCGCAGATCACCCGCGGACATACCCGCCGGCATCCGGCGCGCCACCAGCCGGACGTCGCCCACCTGCTCGGCGGCCGCGGCGGTCTCGACGGCGGCGGCGCGGGCATTGGCCAGCCGCACCCGATCCAATTCCTTCTCGGCCGCCCGGAGCCGCTCCACCAAAGTTGCCACCCGCCCCGGCACCTCCTCGGAGGGCACCTTCAGCGATGACGCCAGCCCGGCCATCAGTGCGCGTTCGCGGGCCAGGTGACGGAAGGAGTCCAGCCCGACGTAGGCCTCCACACGACGGACCCCGGATCCGACCGAGGACTCGCCGAGCAGAGTGACCGGGCCGATCTGTGCAGAGTTGCGCACGTGGGTGCCACCGCACAGTTCCAGGGAGAACGGGCCGCCGATCTCCACCACCCGCACCTGTTCGGGGTACTGCTCTCCGAACAGTGCCATCGCGCCCATCGCCTTGGCCTTGTCCAGTTCGGTGGTGAACGTGTTGACCGGGTAGTCGGCTTCGACAGCCTCGTTGGCGATCTCCTCGATACGGGTGCGCTGGTCTTCGCTCAGCGCGCCCTGCCAATTGAAGTCGAAGCGTAGGTAGCCGGGGCGGTTCAGGGAGCCCGCCTGAACGGCGTTGGGGCCCAGCACCTCCCGTAGCGCGGCGTGGACCATGTGCGTCCCGGAATGACCCTGGGTGGCGCCATGACGCCATTTCTTATCGGCCGAGGCTACGACGGTGTCGCCCTCGACGAACTCCCCCGACTCGACGTTGACCCGGTGCACCCAGAGCGTCTTGGCGATCTTCTGCACGTCGGTGACGGCGGCTTTGGCCGACCCGCTGCCACCGACGCCGGCGATCTCGCCGGTGTCGGCGATCTGGCCGCCGGATTCGGCGTAGAGCGGGGTCCGGTCCAGCACGATCTCGACCCGCTCCGGGAGGACGGTTTCGGAGTGCACCCGCGGGTGGTGTGCCACCACCGGCACGCGCTTACCGTCGACGAAGATACCCAGGATCCGGGCCTGGGAACTGAGCTCGTCGAACCCGGTGAACTCGGTGGGCCCGGCGTCGACGAGCTCGCGGAACGCCGACAGGTCAGCGTGGGCGTGCTTGCGGGCGGCTGCGTCGGCCTTGGCCCGGCGGCGCTGCTCGGCCATCAGTTCGCGGAAGCCGAGTTCGTCGACGCTCAACCCGGCCTCGGCCGCCATCTCCAGCGTGAGCTCGATCGGGAAGCCGTACGTGTCATGCAGGGCGAAGGCATCCGATCCGCCGAGTTCGGACTTCCCGGCCGCGCGGGTCGCCGTGGCCGCCTCCTCGAACAGCTTGGAGCCGGAGGCCAGGGTGCGATTGAACGCGGTCTCCTCGGCGACGGCGATCCGGTTGATGCGGTCGAAGTCGGCGGCGAGTTCGGGGTAGGACGGCCCCATCGCGTCGCGGACGGTTTCCATCAGTTCGCCGATGATCGGCCGTTCGATGCCGAGCAGTTTGGCGGCCCGGATGATCCGGCGCAGCAGACGGCGAAGGACGTAGCCGCGACCCTCATTGGCCGGTGTCACCCCGTCGGCGATGATGATCGCCGCGGTACGGCTGTGATCGGCGATGACCCGGAACCGCACATCGTCCGCCGCGTTGCCCCGGCCGTAGCCGCGCGGCGCATAGGAGGCCGCCTTGTCGATCACCGGACGCAGCAGGTCGGTCTCGTAGACGTTGTCGACGCCCTGCAGCAGGCAGGCGATGCGTTCCACACCCATGCCGGTGTCGATGTTCTTCCGCGGTAGCGGACCGAGGATTTCGAAATCGTCCTTGGACGTGCCGTCGCCGCGCTCGTTCTGCATGAACACGAGATTCCAGATTTCGATGTAGCGGTCCTCGTTGGCGGCCGGGCCGCCCTCGACCCCGTAATCCGGCCCGCGGTCGAAGTAGATCTCCGAACACGGCCCGCACGGACCGGGAATGCCCATCGACCAGTAGTTGTCGGCCATGCCGCGGCGCTGGATCCGCTCGGGCGGCAACCCGGCGACCTCCTGCCACAACTGCACGGCCTCGTCATCGTCGTAGAAGACGGTGGCCCACAACCGCTGCGGATCGAACCCGTAGCCGCCCTCCTCGACCGGATTGGTCAGCAGGGTCCAGGCCAGTTCGATCGCGCGGCGTTTGAAGTAGTCGCCGAAGGAGAAGTTCCCGGCCATCTGGAAGAAGGTGTTGTGCCGGGTGGTGATCCCCACCTCGTCGATGTCCGGGGTGCGGATGCACTTCTGGATGGAGGTGGCGGTGGTGTACGGCGGGGTGCGCTGGCCCAGGAAGAACGGCACGAACTGAACCATCCCGGCGTTGACGAACAGCAGATTGGGATCGTCGAGGATCACCGAGGCGCTCGGCACCTCAGTGTGTCCGGCATTGACGAAGTGGTCGATGAACCGCTTCCTGATCTCGTGTGTGTGCAAACCTGTCCTCGCAAATCCGGGGTTGCTGCTCGGGCCCGACCGCACCGCAGCATCGACCGCCCCACAGTACCGGGAGCATTCACCGCGGCCGGTGTTCCCGCCTACCGGCGGCCGCGGCGGATGATGGCACGCAGCTTGTCCAGCCGCGCGGCGAGGGCCCGTTCGGCGCCCCGGTTGGTGGGCCGGTAGTAGTCGGCGCCGATGAGGGTGTCCGGCGGGTACTGCTGGCCCACCACGCCATCGGGGTCGTCATGCGGATAGCGGTAGCTCTGGCCGTGACCGAGTCGGGCGGCACCCGAGTAGTGGCCGTCACGCAGATGCGCCGGCACCGGTCCCGCCTTGCCGGCGCGGATGTCGCCGATCGCCGCGCCGATCGCGGTGGTGACAGCGTTGGATTTAGGGGCGGTGGCCAGGTGCACGGTGGCGTGGGCCAGCGTCAGTTGCGCCTCGGGCATCCCGATCAACTGCACGGTCTGCGCCGCGGCCACCGCGGTCAGCAACGCGGTGGGATCCGCCATCCCGATGTCCTCGCTGGCCAGGATCATCAGCCTGCGGGCCACGAAGCGGGGGTCCTCCCCCGCCACCAGCATCCGGGCCAGGTAGTGCAGGGCTGCGTCGACGTCAGAGCCGCGGATGGACTTGATGAAGGCACTGGTGACGTCATAGTGCTGGTCGCCATCGCGGTCGTAGCGCACGGCCGCCTCGTCCACCGACTGCTCGACGATATCGAGGGTCAGCGGTTCCCCTGCCGCCGAAGCGGTTTCGGCGGCCACCTCCAGCGCGGTCAGCGCCCGCCGGGCGTCACCGGCGGACATCCGGACCAGCATGTCGACCGCATCCTCGGTGACGGCGACTGTCCCGTCCAACCCGCGGGGATCGGCGATGGCGCGGCGGACGACGGTACGGATGTCATCGGGACCGAGCGGTTGCAGGTGCAGGATCAGCGACCGCGACAGCAGCGGGGCGACCACCGAGAAGGACGGGTTCTCGGTCGTCGCCGCGACCAGCAGGACCACCCTGTTCTCCACCGCCGCGAGCAGGGCGTCCTGCTGGGTCTTGGAGAACCGGTGCACCTCGTCGATGAACAGGACGGTCTGGCTGCCGTGCACGGCTGCCCGGCGGGCCTCGTCGATGACGGCCCGGACCTCCTTGACCCCGGCGGTGAGCGCCGAGAGTGCCTCGAACCGGCGTCCGGTGGAATGCGATATCAGCGAGGCCAGGGTGGTTTTTCCGGTTCCGGGCGGACCGTAGAGGATCACCGATGCCGCACCGGAGCCTTCGACGAGGCGGCGCAGCGGCGCGGCCGCGCCCAGCAGGTGCTGCTGGCCGACCACCTCGTCGAGCGTGGCCGGGCGCATCCGGACCGCCAGCGGTGCCGTTGACGGCACCTGCGCCGACAACGGCTCCTCGCCGGACGGCACGTCGAAGAGGCTGTCGGACACCGGCTCAGGCTATCCAGTGGGCGCGGGTAGCCGCGCGTGCGCTTCGATCACGCGATGACGAAATCGGTGATCCCGAAATCGCCGAGTGCCCGGCGGGCCACCTCGGCCAGTTGGTCGGTGGTCGTCGACCCGTCGCCGTCGGAGTAGCAGAGGCTGATGTAGATCCGGCCGCCGAGGCGGCCGGAGGCAATCGGGAAGAAGATCCCGCCGGCCTTCCGGAGCAAGTCCGGGTCGGCCATCTGCGGCGCGCGTGCGTGCCGGGCGTAGAACCACTCCGCGTCGGTGCCGTCCGGCCGGTTCACCGCCGGATCCAGATCCCCGAAGTGCGAACAGGTGATGTTCGCGCTCTTCAGGACGACGTTCTGCAACCGGCGTGCGACGAACTCCGGCACGAATGGCATCAGCGCAAGGGGCGCCATCACCCGGTTGCGGACCTTCGAGAGTCTTATCAGCGCCGCCTTGACGCTGGCGCGGATACCCCGCAGATCGGTGGCCGCTGCGGGGGCCACGATCATCGACGCACTGCTCAGCGCATTCCCTCGGGTGTCTCCCAGGGTGCGTTCGTTGACCGGGAATGTCACATCGACCAACCCGTCGGCATCGATCCAGCCGAGAATGTCACACAGCCTGCAGGTCAGGCCGACCAGCAGCGCGTTGCTCGTGCCCCCGAGGATTTCCGCACACTGGTCCCAGTGCCCGGTGGGCACCAGGATCGCCACCGACGGCAGCCGCCCCGACCTGGCCGGAACGAGTTCCCGGCCCGCGGCCCGGCTGTCGTCCGCGGTGCGACGGGCGAGGAGTCCGCCGGCGTCGCGGCGCACCAACTCACTCTGCAGGCTGGGTCGAACCCGCAGCGGCATCTCCTTCGCGGCCAACGGCGCGAGCACGACGGCCTGCCCGGCACGCGGCAGGTCGCGCAACACTTGCCGCAGGTCTTGGCGCAGAGCCTGCATCGTGGTGCGGGAACGCGGGGCGGGATAACCGATGTCAACGCCGGTTCCCCGGACGGCGTTGACGACCGCGTCGTTCACCCCGACACCATCGGCCACCGTGTGCGAGACCACCAGCGTCACCGCCGCGCCGCCCCCGTCCAGGGGTTGGACGGCCAACCGCCACGGCGGCCCGTTCTCGATGTCGATCCGCCGCGCCGCCTGCTCGTCTGTCCACACCGTCAGGTCACTCCGCGGACGCGGGAGCGCGGCCACCTCGAAGTCGGCGGGCGACGACCATGCGACCCACCGGGACCTGCTGAACGGAATCGGCGAGTGCTCAACGCAACGGCCGAGTAAGCCCTTACCGAGGTTGCGGTGAAAGCGCCGCAGAGCGGCCAGGTCGATATCGTGCTCGTAGATCCAGGTGAACTGGATCATCGGCCCGTGGCCCTGCGCCCGGTAGTCCCGGTAGAAGCTTTCGTCGAGGTAGTCCAGGACGTTGTCCACGCGCGCCATATCGGAATCCCCGCCGCTAGACGAAAGTCGCGGACAACCCGAGGTCGGCCAGTCCCTGGCTGACCAGTTCGATCAGTTCTTCACGGGTGTTGGCACCGTCGACCTGCCAGGAGACCACGCAGATGACGACTTTGCCGTTGATCCGCCCCGAGCCGACGAACAGCGAATCACCACGCTGGTCGAGTCCCTCCTTGGTGATCGGCCACTCGACTCCCCGGGCCCAGAAGAACTCCGCATCCGTTCCGTCCGGGCGGATGACGTCGGGGAACACCTCGCCCATGCTCGATGAACCCACCGGAGTGCCGTCCCCCAGGGCGGCGCTAGCCAGTCGCCTGACCAGCCACTTCGGTGTGAACGGCGTCAACGGCAGCGACGCGATCAGCTTGTGCTCCTCCACCGCCAGGCCGCTGAGGGCTTCCTTGAGATCGGCCCGGATGGCGGCGATGCTGGTGTTGACCTCGCGGGCGTCCGCCTCCACCGAGATGCCCGTCAATGCGTTTGCCCTGTTGTCGGCTTGGGTCCGCTGGCTGACCGGCAACTGGACCGTGACACGTCCAGCGCCATCCGCGTAGCCCCGAATGAACGCGATCCGCGCGGCGAACGCGGTCATCAGCGCGTTACTGGACCCGCCGAGCGCCGCGGCACGTTCGTCCCAGGCACCCGCATCGACGACTACGGCCACCGACGGCCTGATCGTCAACGTGCCGCCTCGGTGCTTCCCGGGCCGAACCGCCCGCTTCGGGGCCGCGCTGTTCTCGCGGGCAAGTTGGGCACCGACCTTCAGCGCCTTGGCCATTTCGGGCAGCGACCGTCTGGTCACCGCCAAGTCTTCCCGCACCGCCTCGCGGTAGCCCCGGGAGTTCGGAGGCGGATAGCCCAGGTCGCGTTTGATGCCGTGCGCCGCCTCGAGGAGCGAGACGATGATCGCGCCCGCATCGCCGACCGAATGCGAGACGATCAGGGTCACCGCGCCGCCACCCTCGTTAAAGGGCACGACCGCCATCCGCCACGCCGGCCCACGTTCCGGGTCGATCGGAATCCGCACTTGTTCGTCCATCCACGCCGACAGATCACCGGCCGGGCGCGGCACCGGCGCGATATCGAGGGCGGCCTGGTGCGGTGCGGCCACCCAGCGGTGCCTGCCGAACGGCAACGGAGAACGTTCGATGCGTCGGCCCAGCAGACCGTCACCGAGGTTGCGGTGCAACTGCCGCAGCCGATCGATGTCGATATCGTGCTCGTACACCCAGACGTACTGGCCCAGCGGCTCATGACCAAAGGCCCGCAAGGCCAGGAATGACCCCTGATCGATGTACGCCAGCAGATTGTCCATGGCCCGAGAGCCTAATCCAGCGTTAGCCAGTGGTCGGGCAACCTTTCGCCGGTAACACCACTATTCGGGGCGGTGGTCCATTCCGGACTCCTTGCGCTGCTGGGCGGTGATCGGCGCCGGAGCGTCAGTGAGCGGGTCGACGCCGCCGCCCGACTTGGGAAAGGCGATGACGTCACGGATCGACTCCGCGCCGAACAACAGCGCGACGATACGGTCCCATCCGAAGGCGATCCCGCCGTGCGGCGGGGCGCCAAAAGTGAACGCCTCCAGCAGAAAGCCGAACTTCTCGGCGGCTTCCTCGCGGCTGATGCCCATCACCGCGAAGACGCGCTCCTGAACGTCGCGGCGGTGGATACGGACCGAACCGCCGCCGATCTCGTGGCCGTTGCAGACGATGTCGTAGGCGTCGGCCAGAACCGCACCCGGATCGGTGTCGATCGCCTCCTCCTGGCCGGGCTTGGGCGCGGTGAACGCGTGGTGTACCGCCGTCCAGGCTCCGGATCCGACCGCGACGTCACCGGCGGCGGTGGCCTCGCCGGCCGGCTCGAACAGTGGCGGGTCCACGATCCAGACGAATGCCCACGCATTCGGGTCGATCAGGTCCAAACGGCGGGCGATCTCCACCCGGGCCGCGCCCAACAGCGCACGAGAGGCTTTGACCGGCCCTGCCGAAAAGAACACGCAGTCCCCGGGCGCGGCTCCGACGTGTGCGGCCAGGCCTTCGCGCTCGGCGTCGGAGAGGTTCTTGGCGACCGGGCCGCCGAGCGTGCCGTCCTCGCCGATCAGCACGTAGGCCAGGCCGCGGTGCCCGCGCTGCTTGGCCCACTCCTGCCAGCCGTCCAAGGTCCGGCGGGGTTGCGATGCCCCGCCCGGCATGACCACCGCACCGACGTAGGGGGCCTGGAACACCCGGAACGGGGTGTCCTTGAAGTACTCGGTGCACTCCACCAAGTCCAGGCCGAAGCGGAGGTCTGGTTTGTCCGAACCGAACCGTCGCATCGCTTCGGCATAGCTCATCCGCGGGATCGGACGGGGTAGGTCGTATCCGATCAGCGCCCACAGCGCAGCCAGCACCTCCTCGGCGACGCCGATCACGTCGTCGGCATCGACGAAGCTCATCTCCACGTCGAGTTGGGTGAACTCCGGTTGCCGGTCGGCACGAAAGTCCTCGTCCCGGTAGCAGCGGGCGATCTGGTAGTACCGCTCCATCCCGGCCACCATGAGCAACTGTTTGAACAGCTGCGGGCTCTGCGGCAGGGCGTAGAAATTGCCCGGTTGCAGCCGGGCCGGCACCAGGAAGTCCCGGGCGCCCTCCGGCGTCGAACGGGTCAGAGTCGGGGTCTCGATCTCGACGAAGTCATGGCCGGCCAGCACTGAACGGGCCGCCGCGTTCACCTTCGACCGCAGCCGCAGGGCGTCGCCCGGGCCGCCCTCGCGACGTAAATCCAGGTAGCGGTGCCGCAGCCGGGCCTCCTCCCCGGCGGGCTCGTCGAGTTGGAACGGTAACGGGGCGCATTCCCCCAGCACGGTCAGCGCGGTGGCGTCGACCTCGATATCACCGGTCGCGATGTCCGGATTGGCGTTGCCCTCCGGACGGATCTCCACCACGCCTTCGACCGCGATGCAGAACTCGGCCCTCAGCCGGTGCGCCTGAGCCAGGACGTCGGCGTTGCGGAAGACCACCTGGGCGCCGCCGGTCTTTATCCCCGAGTCGCTTCGCTCCTGCCCGCCGGGTCCCGCGTCGCGCAGGTCGATGAAGATGACTCCACCGTGGTCGCGGCGGCGGGCCACCCACCCGGCGAGGGTGACGGTCTTTCCTGCGTCGGAGGCCCGCAATGATCCGGCGGCATGACTGCGCAGCAAGGCAACTCCTCAGGTGGGGGAATATTCGGTCCGGGACGGACATGCAGTGCACAGGAGTCTATGGACTGCGCCCCGACCCTCAAGCACTGCCACCGCGGGAGAACAGTTGTGGCAAGCTGATCCAAGGCTGTTCAGCGGCTGTTCGGCGGCTGTTCGGCCCCGACGGCATGTTCACAGCAAAGATCCCCAGGAGCGTGGATGACCTTCAACGAGGGCATGCGGATCGACACCAGCACCACCTCCACCGGCGGGGGCGCCGGCCGGGGCATTGCGATCGGCGGCGGGATCGGCGGCCTGGCGATTATGCTGCTCGCCCTGTTTCTGGGCGTGGATCCGGGGCCGGTACTCAACCAGCAGCAGATCGGGTCGGGCCAGGATGCCGGCCAGACCTACGACCTGAGCAAATGCCGGACCGGGGCCGACGCCAACAAGTACGACGAGTGCCGGGTGGTTGCCACCGGCAACTCGGTCGACGGCGTGTGGGAGCAGTTACTGAAGGGCTACAAGCGGCCGGCGATGAAGCTTTTCAAGGGTCAGGTGCAGACCGGCTGCGGCCCGGCCACCAGTGACGTGGGCCCGTTCTACTGCCCGGCCGACTACACCGCCTACTTCGACACCGACTTCTTCAAGGTGCTCGAGACGCAATTCGGCTCCAGCGGTGGCCCCCTCGCCCAGGAGTACGTCGTCGCCCACGAGTACGGCCATCATGTCCAGAACCTGCTCGGCGACCTGCGCAAGGCACAGCAGGGCCCCCAGGGCGCCCAGGGCAACGGCGTGCGGTCCGAGCTGCAAGCGGACTGCTACGCCGGGGTGTGGGCGCACTACGCGGCGACGACGAAACAGGCTGGCACCGATGTACCGTTCCTTCAGCCGCTGAGCGACAAGGACATCGCCGACGCGCTGTCGGCGGCGTCGTCGGTGGGTGATGACCGCATCCAGGCGGAAACTACCGGTCGGATCAACCCGGAACGCTGGACGCACGGATCATCCGAGCAGCGCCAGAAGTGGTTCACGGTCGGCTATCAGACCGGCGATCCGAAGCAGTGCGACACGTTCAACGCGCGCAACCTGAGCTGAACCGACTGGGCTGAGTCGACCCGGGCGTCACCAAGGCCGCAATGAGCACTGCACGCCGCTGCCGCCCTGTTGGGAGACCACGACCTGCCCGTCGACGGCGATCTCGCAGCGGAACTCCGGATTCACCCGTAGTCCACCGCTGGCGCTGACGAATCCCCACTGCGTGGGGTCGTCGAGGGTGGTCTGAAAGGTCCAGGGGGTGCCCGGGCCGACCATCGTGCGGGCCATCGGCATGAACTGTGGATCGTTGGCCGCACCCTGATTGGGCGGATCGGCGGTGACGTAGTAGATGTTGGCGGTCAGGTCGCTGGTGGTGGTCACCGTGTAGGTGACCTGGTGCGCCCCGGCGGCCGTCGGTGCGGCGGATGGCTCAGAGCTGGGTGCAACCGGAGCCGCGGTGCTTGTCGGCTCCGCTGTGTTAGTCGGCTCCGCTGTGCTGGCAGTCGGTGCCGCGGACGTGGCCGGGGCGGCGGTCGCATCGGCATCGTCCGGTTCGGCCGCGGCGGGCCCCGCGGTCAGCGCGGCGAGAGCCGCGACGGCGCCCACGGCAGTGCACACAGTGAGATGTCGCATACCCGACCTATCGGTCCCGGCACCGTGCGTGTTACCGAGGTTTATCAGCCCTGGCGGCCGATCAGCCGGCGTCGCGTAACTGCGTGGCCGCCGCCGCCCGCCGCATCCGGCCGAACAGGTCCAGCGCGGCGGCGACCGTATCGTCGACCAGTGCGGTCAACTCGGCCACGGCGGCGGGCCGGCCGGTGGCCTGGACGACGACGCCGACAAGGTGCGGGTCGGTGGAGGGATGCACGGTGGCGGTCCCGTTTCCGCCCAGCTCCCACAGCGCGGCCGCGTCCATCAGGTGCTGCCGGTCGACAGCCGGGTAATAGCGGTCGGGCGTGACGGTGACGGTGATCTCGTCGGGTGCGCCGCCCCGATCGAGGTGGACATGCAATTTGCCGTGCCTGAACTCGGCGCTCGGTTCGCCGGCACCCAGATGGTCCAGATAGTCCAGCAGGAAGAAGTACTCCCAGTCGTGGTGACCGTGAAAGTAGCGCACGCCTTTGGCGCGCAGGCAGTCCGCGATCAAGTCACTCATACCTGGTCAACGCCCACGGCGGAACACGGTGTTCCAAAGGCCCGGTAAGAGTTTGCTAAGCGTCCGCACCGGGCCCGCCGTGGCTCAGGCCCCGGCGCCGCCCATCGACAGTCGCGAAAGGACTTCCCCGACCACACGATCAGCGGTCACGTCGATCTGCTGGCCGGTGAGCAGATCCTTGACACCGACGGTGCCGGCCTCGATGTCGCGGTCACCGGCAACCAGGGCGATCCGGGCGCCGGAACGGTCGGCGGCACGCATCGCGCCCTTGACTCCCCGGTCGCCGTAGGCCAGGTCGGTGCGCACCCCGGCCGCCCGCAACTGCGCGGCCAGTCGGGCAAGTTCGACCTTGGCCGAGGCTCCCAGTGGCACCCCGAATACATCGCAGCGAGAGGTGTCGCCGGGCGACTTTCCCTCGGCCCGTAACGCCAGCACGGTCCGGTCCACCCCGAGCCCGAATCCGATCCCGGAAAGATTCTGGCCTCCCAGTTGTGCCATCAGACCGTCGTAGCGGCCGCCGCCGCCGATACCCGACTGAGCGCCCAGTCCGTCGTGCACGAACTCGAACGTGGTCTTGGTGTAGTAGTCCAGGCCTCGTACCAGTCGCGGGTTGATCACGTACGGAACGCCGAGTGCGTCGAGGTGGGCGAGCACGGTGTCGAAGTGCCCTTGGGCGGACTCGGAGAGGTGGTCGAGCATCACCGGGGCGCCGGCGGTCATCGCGCGCACCTCGGGTCGCTTGTCGTCCAGGACCCGCAACGGGTTGAGGGCCGCGCGTTCACGGGTGGCTTCATCGAGGTCCAGCCCGAACAGATGGTGCTGCAACAACTCCCGGTACTGCGGCCGGCACGTGTCGTCGCCCAGCGAGGTGATCTCCAGTCGGAATCCGTCCAGGCCCAGCGCCCGGAATCCGGCGTCGGCGACAGCAATCACCTCAGCGTCCAGCGCCGGGTCGTCGACACCGATCGCCTCGACGCCGACTTGTTGTAATTGCCGGTAGCGGCCGGCCTGCGGCCGCTCGTACCTGAAGAAGGGACCGGCGTAGCAGAGTTTGACCGGCAGAGCGCCGCGGTCGAGGCCGTGCTCGATGACCGCCCGCATCACCCCGGCGGTGCCCTCGGGGCGCAGCGTCACCGAACGCTCTCCGCGGTCAGCGAAGGTGTACATCTCCTTGGAGACCACGTCGGTGGACTCCCCTACGCCCCGGGCGAACAGGGCGGTGTCCTCGAAAACCGGCAACTCGACGTCGCCGTAGCCGGCGCGCCGGGCGACGGCCAGCAAGCCGTCGCGGACGGCGACGAACGCGGCCGACTCCGGTGGCAGGTAGTCCGGAACGCCCTTGGGCGCCTGAAATCCGCTCACAGCACCAGGCCCTGCAGGAAGGGGTTGGTGCGGCGTTCGACGCCGATGGTGCTTGCCTCGCCGTGCCCAGGCAGTACCCGGGTGTCATCATCGAGGACCATCAGCCTGGACATGATCGAGCCGATCATGTCCCGTCCGCTGCCGCCGGGCAAGTCGGTGCGGCCGACCGATCCGTTGAACAGGGTGTCGCCGGTGAAGACGAGGTCCGGTCTGCCGACCGCAGCGTCCGATCCCGCACTCCGGTCGCCCTGATCCCGGTCGCCCTGATCCCGGTCGCCCTCCTCCGGGTCACCCTCATCCCATTGGCCGGACACCCGGAACGTGACCGATCCACGGGTGTGCCCGGGGGTGTGGTCCACCGTCACCGCTATCCCGCCGAGATCGAGGGTCTGGCCGTCGGAATCGAGTTCGACGACCTGGCGCGGCTCGCGGAACATCGCGCCGAAGGCCACCTGGGCGATCCGGGGTCCGAAGCCCCGGATCGGGTCGGTCAGCATGGACCGGTCCGCCGGGTGGATGTAAACCGGGCAGCCGAAGGTGTCGGCGACCTTCTGGGCAGACCAGATGTGATCGATGTGACCGTGGGTGAGCAGGACCGCGGCGGGCGTCAGACGGTTCTCGTCGAGAATCCGGCGCAAGGGCCCGAAGGCCCGCTGACCGGGGTCGACGACGATCGCGTCCGATCCCTGACGCGGCGCCAGCACGTAGCAGTTACAGGCCAACATGCCGGCCGGAAAGCCGGTGAGCAACACGGCAGTCAGTCTCCCATCGCGCGCCGCGGCGCGTCCAAGGGGTGGTCGCTGCCCCTGTTCACCCGCCCAGCTGGCACACTCTTTGGGCGACGCGGCCGCCGACGATGCGGACCCGAACGATACGGAGGAAACCACCGGTGCCGACCAACGAGGAACGACGCGAGGCTGCCAAGCGCAAACTCCAGGAACAGTTGGAGAGCCGAGCCCGCAAGTCACGGCAACGGCGCATCGTGTCGGTCGTCGGCGCACTGATCGCCCTGGTCACCGCCGCAGCGGTGATCATCACCTTCGTGTTCGGCGATGACGACGAGGAGGTTGCCGGCGAGACGTCGTCGGCGGCGGCTCCGGCCGGACCGTCCACGCCCACGAAGCTGATCCGTGGCGGCGCCGACCAGCTGCCCGAATTCAAGGCCCCGGCCGGCCTGGGCTCCAACTGCCAGTACCCGGCAGGGCAGCCCGCCAGCAAGAAGGTGGAACCGCCCAAATCAGGCAAGGTGCCGACCGACCCGGCCACCATCAGCGTCAGCATGTCCACCGACCAGGGCAACCTCGGGCTGATTCTTAACAACGCCGAGGCGCCATGCACCGTGAACAGCTTTGCCAGCCTGGCTCAGAAGGGCTACTTCGACGACACCGTCTGCCACCGGCTGACCACCGCCCCTGAACTGGGTGTGCTGCAGTGCGGTGACCCCGCCGGGACCGGCGCGGGTGGCCCGGGCTATTCGTTCGCCAACGAGTACCCCACCAATCAGTACGGCAAAGACGACCCCGCCCTGGGTAAGCCGGTGCTCTACCCGCGTGGCGCGCTCGCGATGGCCAACGCCGGACCGGATACCAATGGCAGCCAGTTCTTCCTGGTGTACAAGGACTCCAAGCTGCCCCCGAACTACACCGTTTTCGGGACCATCGACTCCACCGGACTCGCGACACTGGACAAGATCGCCAAGGACGGGGTCGCCGGTGGCGTTCAGGACGGCAAGCCGGCAACGGCGGTGACGGTCAAGTCGATCCTGCTGGACTAGCCAGGATCAGTCCCCATGACGGTGCCGCCGCCCCAGGAATTCCCGGATCCGCCGACCCCGCCGTACGGGACGGCGGTCCCCTACCCGGAGGCTGCCTGGCCACCGTTGCCGGCGCAGTACCCGTACCCGTACCCGTACCCGTACCCGCCGCG
>JAUPLT010000075.1 GCA_030836785.1 Actinomycetota bacterium | reverse complement strand
ATCCGACCCGTCGACCCCCACAACGACGGCCGACTGGCCTGCTCCTGCGCTCATCCCTGGACCATATCCCGGTGACTTTGAAGGGTGGCCTTCCCCGCGATGGTAGCGTCAAACCATGATTGCAACCATCGACGCGGGTGGCCGCGTCGTTGTTCCCAAAGAGGTACGCGAGCGTCTCGGGTTGCGCCCCGGCAGCCGGATCGAGCTGAGGGAGGTTGAAGGGCGCCTTGAGATCTCGCCGGTGATCACCCCCGTGCAACTCGTGGATCGGGAGGGCGTCCTGGTGGCGGTCGCCGACACCGAGCTTCCCCTCCTGACCGCCGAGCAGGTGCGGGATGCGGTGGAAGCCACTCGTCGGTGACCGCACTCGATACGAGCGTCGTCATCGCGGCCTTCGCGCCCTGGCATGACGCGCATACGCCCGCCCGCCGAGCCGTCACACCTGATGCCGTCGTTCCCGCACATGTGGTGGCGGAGACCTACGCCGTCCTCACCCGAATGCCCGCACCGTTCCGGATGGATGCCGCGACAGTGGCCGAGTACCTCCAGCGCCAATGGGGTGGGCGAGTCATCACCCCGGATGTCGGCGTTTATGAGTCTTTGATCGAAGCGGCACCGGCCGCCGGGGTGACCGGGGGCGGCACGTATGACGCTCTTGTCGGACTTACCGCTCGTCGCTTCGGTCACGAGTTGCTGTCGCTGGACCTCCGGGCAGAACGCACCTACAGAACGTTGGGAATCCCGCACCGGCTGCTCACCGGGTAGCGGAAATGCGCGCGTGGACAAGTACGCCGATGGGCCACCGGAGTGTTACGGCTCGATGAGTCCGGTCCGGATTGCGTAGCGGGTGGGTTTAAGCCGATCCCGCAGGCCGAGTTTCTGCAGCACGTTGGTGCGATGCCGGTCGACCGTCTTGGCGCTGATGCCGAGGGTCGCCGCGATCTCCCGGGCCGAGTAGCCCTCGGCGACGAGTTTGACCACCTCCTCCTCCCGCGCCGTCAGGATGCTTGTGCCGGTCGGTTCACCGGCCCGGGCGCGGTTGAGGTGCTCGCGGATCAGTGCGGTGATCGCGCCCGGGTAGAAGAACGGTTCGCCCCGCATAGCCGCCCGGCACGCTTCGAGCAGGTCCCGGTCGGCCACCGACTTGAGGACGTAGCCGGAGGCACCCGCCTTGATCGCCTCGAAGAAGTACTGCTCGTTGTCGTACATCGACAGGATCAGGATTCGCACGTGCGGGTGCAGGCGCTGGATCTCCCGGGCCGCCTGTAACCCGGTCATCCGGGGCATCGCGATATCGAGGATGGCCAGATCGGTGGGCGTGCCGGCCAGCGCCTCGAGGGCCTCGTACCCATCGGCGGCCTCAGCGACAACCTGCAGATCGGGTTCGGCGTCGAGGATCATCCGCAGGCCGGTCCGCACCAGTGCGTGATCATCGGCGAGCAGGATGCGCGCAGGAGTCGGGATCATCGGTCGGTCGGGATCATCGGTCGGTCTGGGTAGGTGCCGGAATCTCCAGGCGCACTTCGGTCCCGCCGCCCGGGACCGCGGTGACGGTCAGCGCGCCGCCGACGAGCAGCGCACGCTCTCGCATTCCCCGGATGCCCGCGCCGTAGCCACCGACAACACCGGAACCGTCGTCGGCGATGCGCAGAGTGAGCGAATCCGCCGAGCTGTGCAGGTCCAGCCACACCTTTCCGGCCCCGGCGTGCCGGGCGATGTTCGTCAGCGCCTCCTGGGCGATGCGATAGCACACCAGTTCCACCTCAGGGTCGAGCCGAGCGGCGGTGATGTGCCGCACCACATCGACACCGCCGGCCGCGGTGAACTCGCTGCACAGTGCGGTCAGTGCGCTGTGCAGGCCGAGGTCGTTCAGCACGTCCGGGCGTAGCCGGCGGGCGATCCCGCGCATCTCGTCCAGACAACCGCGAACGGTCTCCTGGGTAACGACCAGTTCCTCCCGCAGCGGTTCGGGGGCCCGGTCCACCGCCCGTTTGAGGTTCAGCAGGGCGACGGTGAGGCTCTGCCCGATTTCGTCGTGAAGCTCGCGGGCGATGCGCTGCCGCTCGTTCTCCTGGGCTGCCAGGATCGAGGCGCTGGACGCCGCCCGTTCCGACTCCAGCCGATCAAGCATCAGGTTGAACGACGTGATCAGTTGTGCGAGATCACCTTTCCCATCCGAGGGCACGCGGTCGCTGCGCAGCGGCGGGTCGACCCGGGCCATCGAGCTGTTCAACTGATCCAGCGGCGCCAGGCTGGACCGCAGCAGCACCGCGTTGGCCACCAGCATCACGACCAATCCGATCGCCAGCACCGGAATCTCCGCGGGTTGGATGCGCGCGGACACCGTCGCCGGCGAGATCGCCAGCGCGAGCGTGCCCATCGTGAAGATGAGTCCGTTGATGGCGAAGACCCGACGGAACAATGCGTCGGCAGGGGTGCGGGCAGTCCGCAAGCGCCGGTCCCACCACCAAGGAGCCATGGTCCCAGCCTCAGCACATTTCCCGGTTTTGTCCATACAGGCTCCATCCCCCCGGAAATGGGTGTCAGACCCGATACCGGTGAGCGCGCCTGCCACCGAGACTGAGGCTGTCCCACGGCACCCTCGCGGGGTGGATGCCGCGGGCTGGGCTGGAGGGATCCCGGACCGGAGGGACGGACTAGAGGAGGCATCGTGGGCACCGCATTCGCCGACCGCGGGGCTGAGTCGCTGTCCGCCGAGAATCTCGGCGACGCGTGGCATTCGCTATCTGCCCGGGACGTGCAGGAGCGGCTCGGTTCGGGTCCGGACGGTCTGAGCGACGACGAGGTCCGGCGACGCCGGAAGATCCACGGGCTGAACCGGCTCGAAGCCCCGAAGCGGCGCAACCCCCTGCTGCGCTTCATCCGGCAGTTCCACAACATCCTGCTGTACGTGATGACGGGTGCGGCTGTGGTCACCGCGATCCTGCAGCACTGGGTGGACACCGCTGTCCTGCTGACCGCAGTCGTGGTCAACGCCGTCATCGCCTTCATCCAGGAGGGCAAGGCCGAGGCGGCCATCGATGCGATCCGGGCCATGCTCTCCCCGCACGCCACGGTTGTCCGCAACGGCCACGCCGTGGAGATCGACGCTGCCGAACTGGTGCCCGGTGATCTGGTCAAGCTGGCCGCCGGGGACCGCGTCCCGGCAGATATCAGGTTGGTCGCTGTGGATGGTCTGCGAGTCGAGGAGGCGGCACTCACCGGCGAATCGGTTCCGGTGGAGAAGTCCAGCGCGGCAACACCCCCCGACGCCGCGATCGGGGATCGGTCAGGGATGGCGTTCTCCGGAACCCTGGTGGTGCACGGCCAGGCCACCGGCGTGGTGGTGGGCACCGGCGCCGCCACCGAGATCGGGCTGATCAATGAGATGTTGACCGGCATCTCGCCCACCGCCACACCACTACTGCGCCAGATCAACAGCTTCGGACGGGTACTGGCGATCGTCATCCTGGCGGCCAGCGCGGCCACCTACGCGCTGGGGGTGCTGTGGCGCGGCGAGAGCGTCTCGGACATGTTCATGATGGCGGTTGCCCTGGCCGCGTCGGCGATCCCGGAGGGGCTGCCGGCGATCATGACCGTCACGCTGGCCATCGGCGTCCAACGGATGTCGCGACGGCGCGCAATCGTTCGGCGACTGCCGGCGGTCGAAGCTCTCGGATCGGTGACGGTCATCTGCTCGGACAAGACCGGCACCTTGACCAGCAACGAGATGACGGTTCAGCGGGTCGTCTGCGGAACGCACGACATCGACGTCGGCGGCGTCGGGTACGCCCCGGTCGGCGACTTCAGCATTGACGGCCGCGTCCTGGACACTTCGCTGGACACCACGGTGAATACGGCGGGCACCAAGGCACTGCTGGACACCCTGCGGGCCGGGGCGTTGTGCAATGACGCAGCCCTGCACGATGAGGACGGTGCCTGGACGATCGCCGGTGACCCGACCGAGGCGGCATTGCTCGTGGCTGCCGCGAAGGCCGGCCTCAACTACGAGCGCGAACAGACCAGCCATCCGCGGGTGAGTACGGTTCCCTTCGCGTCGGAGAACCGCATCATGGGCACGCTGCACACCGATGCCGACGGTGAGCCGTTCGTCCTGGTGAAAGGTGCGCCCGAACGGGTGCTCGAGATCTGTCAGTGGCAGCGGAGCGAGGACGGCCGGCAGCCGATCGACCGCGACTATTGGCAGCAGATGGCGGCATCGACCGCTGCCCAGGGCCTACGGGTGCTGGCACTCGCCCGACGGTCCGGGGCGCCACAACACGGCGACATCCTCGACATCGGCGATCTGGATGGGGACTTCACCCTGCTCGGTCTGGTCGGCATCGTCGACCCGTTGCGACCGGAGGCGATCGCCGCCGTGCGCGAGTGCCACCGGGCCGGTATCCGGGTGAAGATGATCACCGGCGACCATGCCGCCACCGCCCGCGAGATCGGCGCGCAACTCGGGATGGGGGCCGGGAAGCCGGCGGTGACGGGTGCGGAGATCGCGGCGATGGACGATGCGCAACTGCGTTCCGTCGCACTCGACTGCGATGTGTTCGCGCGCGCCAGTCCGGAGCACAAACTCCGACTGGTGCGGGCGCTCCAAGCCGGTGGCGAAGTCGTGGCGATGACCGGCGACGGAGTGAATGACTCCCCGGCCTTGAAGAAGGCCGATATCGGTATCGCCATGGGCCGCAAGGGAACCGAGGCGGCCAAGGAAGCGTCAGACATGGTGCTTGCCGATGACAACTTCGCCACCATCGCTGCCGCAGTGGCAGAGGGCCGGACCGTCTACGACAACATCCGCAAGTTCGTGCTGTTCATGTTGCCCACCAACGGCGGCGAGGCACTGGTCGTCATCGCCGCCATCATGTTCCAGATCACCCTGCCCCTGACACCCGCACAGGTGCTGTGGATCAACCTGGCGACCTCAGCCACCTTGGGGCTGGCCCTGGCGTTCGAACCTCCGGAGGCGGACGTCATGGGCCGCCGACCACGTCCGCCCAGCGAGAGTCTGCTGTCCCGCTACTTCGCGTGGCGGGTCGCCCTGGTGTCGGTGCTGATGGCCGCCGGCGCTTTGTCCCTGTTCCTGTGGGAACTCAACCGCGGCACCAGCGTCGAGACGGCGCGCACCATGGCGGTCAACGCCATCGTCGTCGCGGAGATGTTCTATCTGCTCAACAACCGGTTCCTGCTCAGACCCGTGCTCAACCGGATCGGGCTGTTCGGCAACAAGATCGCCCTCGCGACGGTCGTGGCGTGCGCGGCGCTGCAACTCGCGTTCACCTACGCACCGGTCATGAACACGATCTTCGGGTCGACCCCCCTCGGCTACGGGGAGTGGCTCCGGGCGGCAGGTGTCGGGGCACTCGTCTTCGCCGCCGTCGAGGTAGAGAAGTTCGTCCGCCGGCAGCGGATGTCGCGATCGGATGACGCGATCGGAACGGGCCGGATCACGCGATCGGAACGGGTGGTGACGACGTGACGCGGAGCTTCGAACGGATCCTCATCGAGGTGGATCCGCACACCGTCCACCACCCCGAACTGGACCGCGGGATCAGCATCGCCCGCGCCACCGGCGCCAAGGTCGGCATCGTCGGGGTGATGGGCGAGCGCGATCTCCCGGCCGGACCCGGGGCCCACATCGACACCACTGATATCGACGAGTTCCGCACACTCCTGATCGAGACGACCGCCGGACTGCACGGTGTCAACATCTCGACCAAGGTGCTGTTCGGATCGGCGGCGGAAGCGCTGGTCGAGGAAGCCCACCGCTGGGGCGCCGACCTGATCGTGCGATCGCACCCCCGGGTCAGCCCCTACCCGTCCTGCGATGTTGAACGCGATCTTATTCGGGCCTCGCCGGCCCCGGTGCTGTTGGTCGCTTCACGCGTCGCAGCATCGTGTCCCCTGGTCCTCGGCGCGGTGGCGCCGGAGACCGCGCGGCACGGCGGCAAGGCGCTGAACCACGCTGTCATCGGGTACACCCTGTCGATGGCGGCAATCGAGACCGGATCGGCCACGCTCCTGCAGGCCTTCAAACCGCACGCCCTGCACAGCTCCCACGACTCGGGCACGCACCTCATCGGCGCGGTCGAGCAGTGGCAGGCCGACATCACGACGCGACTGGGCGACACGCTCCGCGAACTGGGTGCGAATCCTCGAGATGTCCCGGTCATTGCACGTCACGGGGTGGTCGACGAGGTACTTCCCGAGTACGTGGCCAGTCATGGCGTGGATCTCGCCGTCATCGGGGTTCCGCCCCGCCGCGGGCTGGCGCACTGGGTCCTCGGCAGCACCGCCACCCGACTGCTGCGCTACCTGCCCTGCTCGGTTCTGGCCGTCAAACCGGATCCACGCACCGCCCGACTGATGCCGGCCTGACCCCTCCCGTCGACAATGGTCTAGGCCATGCCGCGTGAATCACGCATCATGACGCCGGATCCGGCCAGGGGGAGGAGAGCAGACCATGCGCATTGCGATCGCCGGCGCCGGAGCGGTGGGCCGGGCCGTGGCCTCGGAACTGCTCGGCAACGGGCACAAGGTACTGCTGATCGAGCAGAACCCCGACCGCTACCGTCCGCACACCGTCCCGGAGGCGGACTGGCTACTCGCCGATGCATGCGAGGTGTCCACACTCGAGGAGACCGAGTTGCAGAACTGCGACACGGTCATCGCCGCCACCGGGGACGACAAGGCCAACCTGGCGATCTCGCTGCTCGCCAAGAGCGAGTTCGGCGTACCGCGGGTGGTAGCACGGATCAACAACGCCGCCAACGAGTGGCTGTTCACCGACGCCTGGGGCGTCGACGTCGCGGTCTCCACGCCACGGGCCATGGTCGCGACCGTCGAAGGGGCCATCGACGTCGGACACCTCGTGCGGATGCTGGAGCTGCGGCAGGGCCGCTCCGAGGTCGCGAAACTCACTCTCGGCGCGACCGACGCACTGGTCGGTCAGCGGATCCGCGATATCCGGCTTCCCGATGAAGCGGTCCTGGCCGCGGTCGTACGTACCGGGGCAGTCATCGTCCCGCCTTCCGACCACATCCTCGCCGCGGGTGACGAGATGGTGTTCGTCACGCACCGCGCCACCACCGAGGCTCCATGAGTCTGGAGCATCTCTACCTCGTGCTGCTGGCAGCCGGGGTCGTACTGCTGGCCAGCATCGGAGCCACCCGGGTCGCCACCATCGTCGGGCTCCCCAGCCTGTTGCTGTTCCTGTCCGTCGGGATGACGATCGGCGAGGCCGGCCTGGGGCTGCGCTTCGACGATGCCCAACTCGCCCAGACGCTGGGCACCGCGGCGCTGGGGGTCATCCTGGTGGAAGGCGGTCTGACCACCCGATGGACCGACATCCGCTCAGTTCTCGCTCCAGCGGCCGTCCTGGCGACGGCGGGTGTGGGTATCAGCACGGTGGTGACGGCGACCGGGGCCCACTATCTGCTGGGACTCGACTGGCAGTTGGCGCTGCTACTCGGAGCGACGGTCTCCTCGACCGACGCCGCGGCGGTGTTCTCGGTGTTGCGCGTCGTGCCGCTGCCCAAACGCCTTTCCGGGCTGCTCGAAGCAGAGTCCGGGTTCAACGACGCACCGGCGATCATCCTCGTCCTGATGTTCAGCGCGACGCCGTTGACCCTGGACCCCGGTGGCATTGCGCTGAGTCTCGTCTATCAGCTCCTGGTGGGTATCGGGATCGGGCTGGCCTGCGGCTTCGCCGGCGCGGCTGCCCTGCGCCGGATCGCACTTCCGTCCACCGGCCTGTACCCGCTGGCCACCTTCGCTCTCGGAATGGTGGCGTTCGCCGCCGGCGGCGCAGCCGATGCCAGCGGCATCATCGCGGCGTATCTCGCCGGCGTCGTGCTGGCCAACTCGGGACTGCCGCATCGCTCGGCCACCCGGTCCTTCGCCGAAGGTGCAGGCTGGCTGGCACAGATCAGCCTGTTCGTGCTGCTCGGCCTGCTGGTGTCGCCCGGCGAGTTGGCCGGCGAGGTGATTCCGGCGGTGGTGATCGGACTGGTGCTACTCCTGGTCGCGCGGCCGGTGTCAGTTCTGCTGTCGCTACTGGGCTTCCGGTTGCCCGTCCGCGATCAGGTCTTCCTGTCGTGGGGCGGGTTGCGCGGCGCCGTCCCGATCGTGATGGCCACCTTCCCGATTGTCGGGGGGGTGCCCGGCAGTGATCGCCTGCTCAACATCGTCTTCATCCTGGTGGTCGTCTTCACCCTGGTGCAGGGTCCGAGCCTGCCATCGGTCGCCAGGAAGCTGGGGCTGATCCGACGCGACACCACCCGTGAGATTCAGGTGGATTCCGCTCCGTTGGACGTGCTGGAGGCCGAACTGCTGACTCTCACCGTGTCACCGGGTTCGCGCCTGCACAACGTCACCGTGCTTGAACTCCGTCTGCCCGACCCGAGCGTGATCACGCTGATCATCCGGGACGGTCAGCCGTTCGTCCCGGAACGCGAGACGCGTATCGAGATCGGCGACGAAGTACTGATCGTCACCACCTCCAGCACCCGCGAGGCTGCCGAACGACGGTTGCGGGCCGTCAGCCGTCGCGGCAGGCTGGCGCATTGGTTCGACGAGTACGGTGAACCGGACTGAACGAGAAACGCTGATCTACAACATGATTCACGTCACGGACTAGCCTCGCCGAAGCCCGATCAGGTACTGGGGTATCTCCTCGGAGGGGATCGGGTGACCGGCGTAGAACCCCTGCACCAAATCCACCCCCGCACTCCGGGCGAAGTCGAACTGTTCTTCGTTCTCCACACCCTCGGCGAGGGTCATGATGCCCAGCCCGCTGGCCAACGCGACGACGCTGCGCACGATCGCCTCATCCTTGTGGTCGCCCGGCACACCGTCGATGAACTCCTTGTCGATGTTGAAGCAGGTGATCGGCAGCTCCCGCAGCTGCGCCAGAGACAGGTAGCCCGTGCCGAAGTCATCGACGACAACCGCTATACCGGCCGCTACCAGATGCTGGAGTGCAGCAGCGACATCCGCACGACGTTCCAATGACTCCTCGGTGATCTCGATGGAGAGCCGATCCGGTGAAACGCTCTCAGCCCGAGCAGCTTCCAGCACCGCCTCAGCGAAGTTTCGGTCGATCGGACCCGGGCCCGCATTGACGGAGATCGCCACCCCGGCGGGCAGGAGGGAATCCCATTCGGCGATCTGCCGGCATACGTTGCCCAGAACCCAGTTGACCACCTCACGGGTCAGACCCAGCCCCTCGGCGGCGGGCAGGAAGTCCTGGGGCATCAGCAACCCGCGGGTGGGGTGCTGCCAGCGGAGCAACGCCTCCAGTCCCACCAGCTTCCGGCCTTCGATCCGGTACTGGGGCTGGTAATGCAGAACGAGCTCACTCTCGGTCAACGCGCGGTTGACTTGCCAGCCCATTTCGAATGAGACAAGGGGAGACTCGTTCGGGTCTGCACCGTCGATGAACACATTGCGGCGCTTCTTCTCCTTCTGCTGATACATGACAGCGTCGGCCGCATGCAGAAGTTCCACCGCGCTGGCCCCATCCTCCGGGAAGCGAGCTACTCCGATACTCGCTGACGGGATGACGTGGTGGCCGTCCAACTGCATGGGCCGACGCAGCCGGGTGGACAGCCGACTGATCGCCTCCTCCACCGCCTCGTCACCACGCAGCCGTTCGATGACGGCCACGAACTCGTCCCCACCCCAACGAGCCAGAATGTCGTTGTGGCGCAGGCTCTCCTGAAGTCGAGCAGCCACCTCCTGAAGGTAACGGTCACCGACGAGGTGGCCCAGCTTGTCGTTGACCGATTTGAAGTGATCCAGATCGATGAACAGGACCGCCAACTCTTCGTTGTTCGCCTCGGCATTTACCAGGGCGGTCTCCAGCTTCTGCTTCAGCAGAAGGCGATTCGGGAGCCGCGTCAGATGGTCATGGTTGGCTAGGTAGTTGAGTCGGGCTTCGGAGCGCTTGGCCTCCGAGATCAACGCCTTCTGCGTCAGCACCTCGATCAACGTCAGGGACAGTGCCTGCGCAGATTCAATCTGGATGGCCGTCCATTGAAGTGCACAGCCACGCTGCTCCTCCACCCAACGATCGAAGGACCTGCGCGGTTCGAGGCGATAGCCGTCGCGATCATCGACAAGTGATTTCTCCGGATTCCCAGCCCAGGGAATCCTCCGCACTCGCTCCGGGCGGAACCACAGCGTGAAGTTCTTGTAATCCGGGTCCAGTCGGACGGCAAGCAGGCCGGACGCACGCTCTGCGCAACCGGTAACGGGAGGGTAGTCAGCAGCCAGGCAGTCGGAGTGGAAGATTTCGCTGTCGGAGCGCGTTCGCAGCCAGTCCACCAACTGGTCGACGTCGTCGACCTCGGGCACCCGGCCGAACGGATACCGCCGACCGCCGATGGCGATGATCCCCCCGCTGGCGTCCAGCAGGCCGAGGATGTGGCTGCCCAAGGACGCCAGAACGTCTCCGATATCCCCCGACCGACCCATCCTGCGGTTGATCTCCACCAGGGTTTCCTGGACTTGTTGCATGAAGGCGCTGCGCTCGGCCGATTCCAGGCTGCCCAGTTTGATGGACACCGATTTAGCGATGAACTCAGCCAGTTCGCGGACCTGAAACGGCACCCGTAGAGGCTCGGTGTGGTGGCAGGCGATCAAACCCCACAACCTCCCGCTCTGCATGAGCGAGATACTGAGCGTCGCCCGCGCCCCCATGTTCCGCAGGTATCTGACGTGGATCGGCGACATGCTGCGCAGCATCGCAAACGACATGTCCAGGTTCTCGCCGGTGTCCGGATGCGTCGCGGGCAGCAGCGGAACCGGGGTCGCGTCGACGTCCGAGAGCACGCGGACGAGATTTCGGACATAGAGGCGCCGGGCCTGGGCCGGGATGTCGGACGCCGGAAAGTGGTGCCCCAGCAGCGAGGGCAACCGCTCATTGCGGCTCTCGGCGATGACTTCGCCGTTCCAGTCCGGGTCGAAGCGGTACGCCATCGCCCGGTCGAAGCCGGTGACCTCGCGCACCTGCTCGGCGATCCGTTGGCAGTAGCGCACGATGTCGCTTTCCGCGTCCGACTCCCAAAGCGCGTCGCGGGTGGCTACCAGGAGCTGATTGAAGTGCCGCTGGTCAGCCTCAACGCAGTCCTCCAACTCGATGACCCAGTCCTGGTCGACGCGATGGACCTGTACTGCGAGGTCCGGCCGGCCCTGCTGGGGATCGAACCGGAAGGTCGTGGGCACGGAGGGTTGCCGGTCCCCGCGAATGGGCAGTTCACGAAGCAGCTGGGCGTTTCCCTCGCCGACCAGCGCGGCCAGGGTGCGGCCGAGGGCGGCCTGCGGAGACACGCCGGGGCCCTGCTCGAGGTTGGCGCTCACCTGGAGTACCCGGGCGGTCACGACCGAGACCACCAGGAGGGCCCCGTCGGGCTGGATTCAGCCGGGGATGTGGATGAGTTCGGACTCGCAGCGCCTCAGCGCCTCGAGGAAGGCGTGGCTGCTCGCATCCACGGTCACCGGTCCTGGAAATTGTCGAGCAGATTCTGATACCAGTGCAGCAGAGTCACGGCCGTTTGACATGCCTCGGCCCAACTCTCGGGGGGGCAGTGCTCCGCCGCGAAAGACCAGAACTCCTGCCACGTTGATTCGGTGTGATCGCCGTAGCCACTGAAGAACCGTCCTCCTAGCTCCTCGGTGATGCCGAGAGCCGTGGTCATTCGCTGAAAGATGAATCGACTCCCTCGAGTACCCCCTTCCAGCACGTATAAACATCCGACCAGTTCGCCGTCCGTCGCAATCGCGGGTCCGGACCAGGCCGGCCCGGGTGGTGTCAGTCCGTAGAACTCGAGGTCGCGCATCAGGTTCGGCATCCGGCGTCGAACCTGGTAATCCAGCCGAGGGCGTCGGGCATCCAGGTAAGCGCCGACGCGAGACTCCACCGGGGCGGTGATCGCGTACATGGCACCCAGTGCGCGCTGGTACTCGGGCAACGTGGCCGAACCGGTGAGCGGCAACAAGACCGGATGTCGGTCCAGATCGCGATGCGCCTGACGAGTCGCACGCCTCAGTTCAGCGTGCAGAGCACATGCGGGTGCGTCTGAAAAAGTCATAGCAGACCTGCGGGGATTGGCTTCGCCTTGAGGGGCGGTCGCACGGAAATTATCAAGAGATGCTAACCGGTTTGCCGGGCTTCGCGGTGCCCCGCGTTGTTGTGAACTTCCTGTCAGTCCAACCCACCGAACCAGGTGCCGCATGGATGCCTCGCGCCGGGTCACTCACACTGTGCTGATGATCAGACGGCAACCATGCTGAAGCTGCGAATCCTATCGCCGGCGAGGCTGACCGATGACGTCATCGGGGTGTTTGAGAACGAGGCGGCGGTGAGCGGCCTGTCCGTCGCCAAGGGGGCCGCGATCCGACCGGTTGGCGATGTCATCGTCGCGGACATGCCGCGCGAGGTCGTTAATGACGTCATCGAGCGACTCCGCGATCTGGGGGTGCACCGCGCCGGAACCATCGAGATTCAGCACGTCGAAACATGGTTGTCATCCGACGGTTTCAACGCCGAGTTGACCGCGCCGGGCAGCAGTGCCGACGCGGTGGTGTGGGCCGACGTCGCCCAGCGGTCCTATGAAGAATCCGAACTCAACTGGACGTACCTGAGTTTCATGTCGCTGGCCACTCTCATCGCCGCCATCGCGATCGTCCTGGACTCGCAGATTCTGGTCATCGGCGCGATGGTGCTGGGTCCGGAGTTCGGTGCCATCGCCGCCCTCGGTGTGGCCCTGGTCCGGCATCGGTACTCCCTGCTCGGACATGCGGCCCGGACCCTGGCGCTGGGCTTTGCCGCGGCGATCGCCTTCACCACCGTTGTCGCACTGCTCGGACGGGCCGTCGGCTGGATCACGGCCGACGACGTCGTCGGACCGCGGCCGGCCACGGACTTCATCTACAGCCCGGACAAGTGGTCCTTCATCGTCGCGGTCATCGCCGGAACTGCCGGTGTCCTGTCACTCACGTCAGCCCGGTCCGGCGGACTCGCCGGTGTGTTCATCTCGGTGACGACCGTGCCGGCCGCGGGCAATATCGCCCTGGGGATCGCGTTCGGCGCCGGCTACGAAATCTGGCCGAGCGCACTGCAACTGCTGGTGAACATCTGCGGGATGGCCGTAGCCGGGTGGGCGGCCCTGGCACTGCAGCAGTTCGTATGGTCACGGGTGTCGATTCGCCGCACCAAAGCCATGACCCGGCATCGGCGGATGCTGTGAACACGCCATGGGCTGCAGCACTGGGGTTGTCCGCCCCGATCGTCAACGCCCCGATGGGTGGTGTCGCCGGCGGTGCGTTGGCGGCCGCGGTCAGCCGGGCCGGAGGCCTGGGCATGATCGGCATCGGCAGTGCGGGGTCGACCACGACGCTGCAGCGGGAACTGGGCCACGTCGCCGGACTGAGCCTTCCCTTCGGGATCGGGCTCATCGGCTGGGCCGTTCATGCCGAACCCGGCCTGCTCGAGACGGCTCTGGCGGCGCGACCCACCCTGGTCTCGGTGAGTTTCGGCGACGACTGGTCGTGGGTGGCCCGGGCCCGGGACAGCGGGTGCGTGACGGCGACACAGGTCGCCGATCTGGACGGCGCCCTTCGGGCCGCCGATGCCGGCGTCGAGATCCTGGTCGCCCGGGGCGCGGAGGGCGGCGGGCACGGACAGCCCGCCATGGGGACGCTGCCCTTGCTGTGTCAGATCCTCGACCGCACCGACCGACCGGTCCTGGCCGCGGGTGGCATCTCCTCCGGGCGGGGTCTGGCGGCGACCCTCGCGGCGGGCGCCTCCGGGGCATGGATCGGAACGGCCTTCGCGGCCTGCCGGGAATCCACGCTCACCGATCCGGCGCGGGCGGTGATGCTCGCCGCTGACGGCGCCGACACCGTCGTCACCCGGATCTTCGACATCGCGCTGGACTACCCCTGGCCCCCGTCGACACCGGAACGGGTGATCCGGAACGCCTTCTTCGATGGCTGGGACGGCCGCGAGGTTGAGCTGGCCGGCGACCGGGCTGCCGCGGCCGAACTCCTCGGTGCCATCGCCGCCGCCGATTACCGACTGGCCCCGGTCAACGCCGGCCAGGGCGTTGGTGAGGTGACCGGCATTGAACCCGTGGCCGTGGTCATCGCCCGACTGTGCGACCAGGCCCGCGACATCCTCGCCCGCGCGCCGTCATGAACGCGCGCCGGAGAACCTCCACCGGGCACAGACAAACTCACCGTTGACCCCGGCATCGGCGAGCACCCACTCCGAGGCCACCGGAAGCACCGGGGCGCCTGACCCCAGACTGCAGGGTGCGTAGGAGACGACCATCTCGTCGACCAGACCCGCCGAAACGAATTGCGCGGCGGTCCGTCCGCCACCGACCACCCAGACATCCCGGCGGCCCGCCGCCCCGAGTAGCAGCGGGTGTAGATCCGCGACGTTCCCGTCGAACACAGTGACGGGGTGGTTGGCCAGCACGGCACCCGGACGGCTGGTCAGCACCCAGGTTGGCTGGTCATACATCCAGTCCCCGGGTTGGTTGTCCACCAACCACTGGTAGGTCGTCGATCCCATCACCAGAGCGCCCACGTCCGCGATGAACGGACGGTACCCGAACTCAGCATCCTGATCGATGGACCTGGACACCAGCCAGTCCAGACTCCCCCGGTCATCGACGACGAACCCGTCGAGACTGGCTGCGGTGTAGTAAATCGTCGTCATGAACGCGCTACCCGGCTACCGCGGCCGCAAAGGGGTGCCCGTCAGGAGACGGTGACGTGGACGTGGTCGAAGTGGCTGGCCACCCGCCACATCGTGTACGAGATGCCGAAACGTCCCGCCTGAGCCTGCAGGTCGGAGTTGATGGCATCACCGAGAGACATGTCGGAGCCGATCATGATGTCGATGGCACGGCCGCTCGGATGGTCGGGCAACGGATCCGACCGCACACCGCCGATCGACCGCACACCGGGGTAGGTAGCCATGATGTACGCCGCGAGCATCCTCGCATTCGGTACCAGTCCGCCCATTCCGACTGTGGGGATGGGCGCGATCGGACCGAGAGCCGCCACCACCGAATCCGGCAAGGTCTTCAGAACGGCCTGCTCAGCGGGGGGCAGCATGGCGACGCGAGCCCGAACGGTGGTGACCTGGGAACGCAGCTGAGACTGTTTGCTCTGCATATCCGCGCGGATGGTCGCGGCGGCGTCGGCAGCCGCCCTGGCTTCGGCCAGGGACTGGGCCGAGGCCGCTTGAATGGCCTGGGCCTCCTGCTCAGCCCGGCGGTACCCCTGCATCTGCGCCGAGGCCTCGGTGGCGATCGATCGCTGGATGGCGAGTTGGTCGATCAAACCCTTCGGCGACGCGGCCGTCAGGATCGTGTGGAGGCCGTCGGTGCGCCCGCCCATGTAGACCGCCGCGGCCAGTTTGTCCGCGGTGGCCTGGTAGCCGGCCAACTCTGCCTGGGCGGCGTTGAGCGCGGCCAGATCGTCAGTATGCTTCCGGTCCGCCTGACCCAGCAGTTGCAGCTTGTTGTCGAGATCAACCTGGGCGGCGTGCAGCGTGCCGGCCAGCTGCTCCACCTGCTGCGAGAGTTCGGTCAGATTCGAGACGGCGTCCTGGCCCGGATCGGCATACGCGATACCGCCCCAAACAGCACTGATAGCCGTCATTCCGGCCACCACACCGACCAACTGCTTCCGCACACCACATCTCGCCACACATCGGAGGTCGAACTTCAAGATTGCGCATCCTTTGACTGCCGTCGACGTCGCCGCCGAACTGCCTGTCCCCATGCCTGCCCTAAGTGCCCTTAGGTCTCAGAAAGGTTACGAAACGGCAACGGGATTGTCTACCGCACGACCTGGAGGCTGCGGGGCACCGCATGGCCGTCATGTTTGCCGAGTTACCGCAGCAGCGTCCCCGCCGTGCCGACTACCCACCATAAGCACCTGGCTCTGGAGGGTCAAAAAAGGTTCGGCAAGGCTGCCCTTAGGGCCCCCGTGCTATCGGCCGGTACGTTCTCGATGCGCGCAGCCCGGCCAACAGCAGGGCCGACGGAGTCCATCTTCCAGTTCCTCGCGCGTCCGGCGGATTCGCCGCTCACGGGTTGCGGCCTGCTTGGCGTCGTCGACCCAACAGATGAACTCATTGCGCGCCAACGGTGTGATGTCCCGCCAGGCGGCCAGTGCCCTCGGATGGGCGGCGAGCGTCGCCCGCAGGTCGTCCGGCAGATCGTGCACCACACCGCCGGGGACGTGCCCGACTCCGGTCACCGGAGCAATTCCTCGCGCACCCACCTCGACAACTCCCGCGAGTGCTCGCCGACCGTCTCGGCCCAGGTCCGACCCGCTCCCTCGCTGGCGTCGTCGCTGACCAGTTTGATCAACCGCACCGACACCTCAGCGGCGCGGGCCGCCCAGGCCACCGCATAGCCCTCCATATCGACGAGGTGCGCGTCGCGGGCGAGCGAACTGCGCACGTTGCGGTCCGCGACAAAGTGGTCACCGGTCGCCAGGATCAACCGCGCGGTCTCGTCGTCGGAATCGAGCCTGATCGGCAGGCCGTAGTCCCGATCCACCAGATCCCGAAAGATCGCGTTGTCGAAGTCGTGCTGCATCACGGTATGAACCTCGTGTACGCCGCGCAGACCGTCATGCAGACCGCCGGCGGTGCCCAGGTTGATCACCGCCGCCGGCCGTGACGATGCCAGCACGGACGTCACCGCCACAGCGGCGTTCACCTTGCCCGGTCCGGTGATGAGAACCGGAAGATCGTCGTCGAGACCCTCCGCCTCCTCCTGCAGGGCGACGACCAGAAGGGGCAGGTCCAGTCGCACCGCTCCGCGAAGTTCCACCCGCCGATTATGGCCGATCAGTCGGCTACCGCCTCAGGCCCGATCAGTCGGCTACCGCCTCAGGCCCGATCAGTCGGCTACCGCCTCCAGACCGAAATCGGAGAAGTCGAATCCCGGCACCACGACGCAGCTCACCAACGCCGGTTCCGGGTCGCGCGGCCGGGCACGCTGCCAGTACCCGGGCGGAACGATCAGTTGAGGGCTTTCGCCTGCGTCGATGTCGGGTCCGAGGACGTGTGTCGTCGCACGTTCGGTATCCGGACCGAATTCAAGAACAAGCGGGCTGCCGCGGTGGTGCATCCAGAGTTCGGCACTACGCACGGTATGCCAGGCGGATTGCTGTTCGGGCATCAGCACGAACAGGATCGCCGTTCCGGCGCTTCGCGACCCGGTGTAGCCGTCCGGCAGGGCGGATTCGTCCAGAGTCAGTTCGCTGCGCCAGGTCTCCCGAAACCAGCCCCCCTCCGGATGCGGTGCCAGGTCGAGCCGTCGAACCCACTCGGGCGGTTCAGTCACGGCGTCGAGGGTAGATGGGCAACGGCCGGCGTTACGCCGAATGACCCTCGCCGGCATCAGCGAATTCGCAGAAGGCCGTGTAAGCCCGTGCGCCGTAAATGGTCGCAGGACCCCCGTGCATCATGATGCTGACGCCGATCGCCTCGGCCGCTTCCTGTTTTGTGGCGCCGGCGCGGACCGCAGCACGGGCGTGCGACGCGATGCAGCCATCGCAGCCGTGAACCACTCCGATCACCATCGCCATCAGTTCCTTGACCTTGCCGTCGAGAGCGCCCGCGCCCATCGCGGCTCGGCTCAGTTCACCGAACCCCTTGTAGACCTCGGGAATCATCTGCCGCAGGGCGCGATGCTGGGGGTTCAACTCACTGAGAACGCCGCTGTAGTGGTCATGGCTGTGGTCCTGGTGATCGGTCATGAGTCCATTCTCTCCCCGCGCGTCTACTCCGCGGGTGGCAGCTGCCGCGGACCACTCGCAGCGCTCAGTTCGGCGTCGCACCGGTCGGCCGGCCCACGTAACGAATCCTGTTCGTGGCGCCGAGTCGGGGTAGCCCCGATGGAGGGGGCGGCGGGGCGAGTCGCCCCTGCCCGCGGGTGGGTCACGGAGTCGACCCAGCGGGGACCCGCACCCTGCGAAGGCGGGCGGCCAGCACCCGATCCTGAGCGGTCTCGCCCCGCCACAACCGGAGCAGCAACGGCAGCAGGGTCAGGAATCCGAAGAAGGCGGCGAGCGCACACCGCAGCACGACAGTCCCGGCACCGGCCATCGTGAGGCTGTTCATCGCGACCCAGCGTGCCCCCAGCCCACGATCTGCCAACATCCCGTTGGCGGTGCGGGTTTCGGGCCCGGCGCCCGGTACGCCGGTGATGAACGACTGCGGGCACTCCGGCGACGGGTTGTACTCGCAGCGAGCCACCACCAGCGAGGCCAGTTCGCCGGCGATCGCGCCGATCGCGAGGGGGCCGACCGCACGGCCCGCGAAGGCTCCCGCGTTACCGATCACTCGGCCGGCGACCGCACGGTTGACCACCCCGACCAGCAGCCCGAAAAGCAGACCTACGGCGATGGCCACACCGATCGGCATCTTCGGCGAACCGGCAAGGGCTCCGGCTGCGGCGAGCCACGCCAGGGAGGTGTTGACCAACACGACGATCCCGGCCGGTACGTAGCCCGAGCGCGCCCGAGACTCCAGGGTGGCGCGGTTGTCAGCACCTCCGATCCACGTCAATGCCCCCGCGGCAACCGATTTCGCCGTTTCCCGCTCGGGTCGCGCGTGCAATGCCATGAACTCTCCCTCACTGCGAAGAATCCAGAATGCCAGCGCAGCAACGAATCAGCCCAATCACACAGCTGCACCGGTGACAGTCTTCACAGTCCCGCCACTCAGCGATCTACCTCACGATATCGACGAGATCCGTTGCGCCACCGAGCTAGTGAAGCAACCCCTCCGACCGCAGGGCATCAATCAGTGAAGCCTCGAGAAAGCGATCCTTGCGAACAAGTCGGTTGACCGCCGGTTCACGGGATCCCAAGTCATTCGACGTGATCAGGATGATCTTCAGCGCGCGCGGGATCTCGTCGATAGCACGCGCAGCCTTCGCCAGTGACAGTCCGGAGATGTCCGAGGTCTCATAGCTCGTCAAGACTGCGCCATAACCGCCGTCGTGAACCAGTCGCCCGAGCGCTTCGTAGCCACTGCACGTCGTCGATGCGGCGACTCCCCGCGAATCGAGAAGCCGCCAGTACGCGCGCGACATGCTCTGGGCCGGCTCAACGATCAGCACCCGCAAGCCAGACTTCGGCCCGGGCCCCGAAAGCTCGTCGAGTCGGGCGGCGAAGGATGCGCCCGACCTGTCCCCACCGCCGGCCACGGATGCCACGTAATCGCGCATCAGGTCGACGTAGCGGAGCAAGCCGTCCAGATAAGCCTGATGATCCTCTCCTGCACAGCTACCCGCGAGGAAGTCCTCCAAGTGGTGGCACACGTCGGTGACGAAGCCCAGGCCGTACGTCCCGGCCGCGCCCTTGAGCGAATGAACCTCCCGCACAAGCTCTGCGGATGCGGCACTGCCCGCGGGCCAGGACACGATCTGAGTTTCGAACTTCACCAAGGTTTCGGGAAGCTGGGCCAGGTACTCGGCGCGCAACGCTGCAAAAAGCTGTTCCGCATCATGAGAGGGCATCGGTTCAACAATGCCCCAGTGTCGTGCGGGACCGCAATGTTAGCGTACGGCGACGACGCGACCGCGCTGGCCGGTCGGCAGATTTCGGCTACGTTCCGACCGTACTGAAGGTGGAATCGTGACGGACCGGACACAGGACCAACGGGATGACGACCGCGGGGATGACGACCGCGTCATACAGGACTTCATCGAGGAAACGGCGGAAAACCTCTCACAGGCGGACCAGTGTCTCCTCGATCTCGAGCGAGCGCCCGCCGACATCGTCCCGGTGCAGACGCTCTTTCGGGCCGTCCATACGTTGAAGAGCAGTTGCGGCTGGCTCGGGTTCACACAGTTGGAACAGCTGGCCCACGCCGCGGAGAGCCTGCTCGCACCGATTCGCTCCAGAGAGCAGTTCCTCACCCCGGAGGTCATCGAAGCGCTTCTCAGCACCGTGGACGAGACCCGCAGGCACCTCCAGGTGATCAAAGAGCATGGGCGGGAGCCGTCGGAAGACGGGGCCCCGGCCCGATTGGCCGACCGGCTGCGTGCGCTTGCTGCCGGTGCTGCCGAGGGGTCCTCCTTCGAGACTCCGGAGACGCACACACCGAATACCCCCACCCCTACCCCTACCCCAACCGCATACGCTGCCTCCGCCAACGAAGCAGTCGGTTCCCCACCGCCGCCGGCGCGCCACCCTTCGCTCCCCGGGGCGCCAACGGGGGCCGGGGATGGCGCGGACCTCACGGTGCGGGTCGATGTCAAGCTTCTCGATGAACTGATGAAGCTGGTGGGTGAGCTCGTTCTCACCCGCAATCAGTTGATGCAGGTCACCGACCACGCCGATTCGCCCACCGTGGGCGCCGCCGTACAGCGACTCGACCTCGTCACGACCGAACTTCAGGACCGCATCATGCTGACCCGGATGCAGCCGCTGGCCCATATCTGGGCACGATTCCCGCGCCTGGTTCGCGACGCCGCGCAAGCCTGCGACAAGAAGGTGCGACTCCAGATGGAGGGGGCCGACACCGAACTCGACCGAACCATGGTCGAAGCGATGCGCGACCCCCTGACTCACCTCATCCGCAATGCGGTTGACCATGGGATTGAAACTCCCGAAGAGCGTTCCGCGGTGGGCAAGTCGCCCGAAGCCGTGGTGCACCTGCGCGCCCACCACGAGGAGGGCCGGGTGCACATAGAAGTCGAGGACGACGGCCGCGGGATCGACGTCGCCGCCGTCCGGCGCAAGGCCGTTTCCGCGGGGCTGCTCTCTACCGCGGAGGCCAGCACCCTTCCTGACGAGCGGATTTGTCAGCTGATTTTCACCGCCGGCCTCTCGACTCGCGACGAAGTCACCGCACTCTCCGGCCGCGGGGTGGGAATGGACGTCGTCAAGACCGATGTCGAACGCGTCGGCGGACGGGTCGACATCCAGTCGGCGGCGGGCAAGGGCACTCGCGTGACGATGAGGCTGCCTCTGACGCTGGCGATCTTGCCCAGCGTGCTCGTCGAATGCGCCGGCGAGGTGTATGCCATCCCTCAGATCAACCTGCTCGAACTCGTCCTTCTTAGTGGTGATGCGGAAGCACCCGAGATCCGCGAGGTCGGAGCCGATTCACCGGTCTACTCACTCAGAGGCGAGCTGCTGACGATCGTTTACCTCAGCGAAATCCTCGAACTTGCAGCGAAACCCGCAACCGGGCCAAACGGTGTGTTCGTCCTCGTCTTGCAGGCGGGGGGCCGCCGTTTCGGTTTGGTCGTTGATTCGGTGCTCGACACCCAGGAGATCGTGGTCAAGCCGCTGGGCCGCCACTTTGCCGATACCCGCACGTTCTCCGGGGCCACGATCTTGGGAGACGGCCGGTTGGCGCTGATACTGGACGTTGCTGACATAGCCCAGCGGGGGCACATCGAGGCAGACCGGTCACTTCCCGCAGCCACCGACCCCACACCCCCTGACGCCGGCTGCCCGTACGACACCCAGACCTCCCGGGTACTCCTCATGAGCACCCGGACGGGTACTCGACTAGCCCTCCCGCTCGACAAAGTTCAACGCCTTGAGGAGATTCCGGAGGATGCCGTCGAAGTGATCGGGGGGCGTGAAGTGGTGCAGTACCGCGGTGGGATTCTGCGCCTGCTGCACCTCGACGACCTGCTCGACGAGCAGCCGCGAGCAGTCCCTGGCACCCAGCGGCGAGCGGATGCCGACGGGACGACCGAGGTCGGGATGCACGTCGTCGTACACAGCGACGGTGGTCGTGAAATCGGCTTGGTCGTACATCGAGTTCTCGACATCCTCGACGAGAGCATCGACCTTCACGAGAACCGGCCGCGTCGAGGTGTGCTCGGTAGCGCCGTCTTGGCGGGCCGCGTCACCGAGGTGGTCGATCTCGCCGCCGCGATCGCCGCAGTGTCCCTTCCGGCCACATCGGAGGTACTGCCGCAATGAGCACGAAAGTGCAGGTTTGCACCTTCCGGGTCGGGCAGTTCTACTGCGGCATTCCCATCTCCGCAGTGCAGGAGGTCATTCAGTCGGCGAACTTCACACGAGTTCCGCTGGCGTCCGGCGCGGTGAGCGGGCTTGTCGCCGTCCGTGGCGATGTGTTGACCGTGATCGACATGAGGAAGGTTCTCCGCCTCGATACCGCACCACCTGAATCTGAGCGGGTCAATGTCGTCGTGAGGTCGGCCGATGAGGCGATCAGCCTCTGGGCCGACGCGGTCGAAGAGGTAATCGAGTTGGAGGAAGATGCCGGCCAAGACCCCCCGGACACCCTGATGACGGAGGTTCGTAATGTCATCAGAAGCGTGTACGAAGTCGGTGACCGTCTGCTGTTGCTGCTCGATCCGGCGCGGGTCACCGACGTGGATACAGCGATCCGGTGATGTCGATCCAATGATGTCGCAGCCCCGCGCACTGGTCATCGACGACTCCCGGGTGGCGCGCGCCATGGTGACGCGAGCACTGGCCGGCCTCTACGAGATCTCGCAGGCCGACTGCGCTGAAGCGGCGCTGGAGACACTGGACACACTGGCCGGCTCGGATCCATTCGCACTGGTCGTCGTCGACTGGAACATGCCCGGCATGACCGGTGTGGAGTTCGTCCGGCAGTTGCGAATGTCCGACTCCTACGCGGACGTCAAGATTTTGGGCTCTAGTGCCATGAATGTGGATGACCTCATGCGTGGTATGGGAGCTTCACGGTGACCGGTCCGCAGGTGAGCATGATCATGGCGAGAGCGTTGTCGGCGTTGTGGAAGCCGTAGGCCCT
>JAUPLT010000074.1 GCA_030836785.1 Actinomycetota bacterium | reverse complement strand
GTGCCAGTCAGTGCGCGCCGCGCAGTGTCTCCCAGTCGTGTTCGGACTCCAGTTGCGCGATCAGGGCTGCGGTGCGTTTCTTGAGCAGCAACGTCATCCCGGTGCCGATGAGGACGGCCGCCACCAGTGCCACCCAGGAGAACCGCGCCAGCCACTTCTCGGCAGCGATGCCGAGCAGGTACACCACCGCGGTGGTGCCGCCGGCCCAGCACACCGCACCGGCGGCGTTGCCGGCCAGGACGTGCCGGTAGCGCATCCGTAGCGTCCCGGCCAATGGGCCGGCCAGAATCCGCAGCAGCGCGATGAATCGGCCGAAGAACACCGCCCACACGCCCCACCGGGTGAACAACTGCTTGGCCAGGGCCACATGGCCGACACCGAAGTGCTTGGGGAAACGTGTGGCCAGTTTCTCGAACAGCGTCATGCCGAACCGGCGCCCGAGGGCGTAGCCGATGCTGTCCCCGATGATCGCGCCGGTGATACCGGCCACGGCCACCGCGACCGGGTTGATGTCCAGGGTCTCCCTGGTCGACAGGAAGGCGGCAGTGACCAGGGCGATCTCCCCGGGCAATGGAATACCCAGGCTTTCCATGCCGATGATGACGGCGACGCTGAGGTACACCGCCACTGGCGGAATCGTCAGCAGGATGGCTTCGACCGACATTTCCAGGACTCTAGCGAGACGTCAGCCAAAACATCCTCGAGCGCTGCTTGGGTCTGTTGCTTCACGGTGGCTTCCCAGACGACCGCCGATACGCGCGCGGGCTTGCCGGTGTCGGCCGTGCATTCCTCGGCGTCCTCACGCGTCATCCCCGCTCCGTCGCCCTGCACGACATCCTTGGGCCCGGCGCGGTGCTCAATGCGATCCTGGCGATCTGGCGCGGCAATGGGTTGGCCCGAACCGACTGGGACGTCGCGGACCAGACTTTCGCACTGCACGGGCTCATCGCCGGTATCGCGATGTCACTGATCGGACCCGCCCCCGTACCGGTCGCTGCCGACGAACCCCTCGGTGTTCTGGGCGCTGCGGTGACCGCTCTTCTCGGACCCGAACGAGGTAACCAGAAGCAGGTCTGAGGCGCCGCGGACGAGGTCATCGAGTTCCTCCGCCAGCGCCGTGTCGCCGCCCTGCGCCTGATCGACCCGACCCAGCCTCGAGGCGGAACACGATGAAGCCGGCATCAGCGCCGGAGACCAGACCTACTTCGGTGGCATCCGGATACCGCCGTCGACGCGAATCACCTCGGCGTTCATATAGGAGTTGGTGATCAGTTCGATGACCATCGAGGCCAGTTCCTCCGGCTTGCCGAGGCGGTGCGGGAACAAGACCGACTGGCCGAGTTTGGCTTTGAAGGCCTCGGCGTGTTCGCCCTCACCGTAGATGGGGGTGTCGATCAGGCCCGGCGCCACGGTGTTGACCCGGATCCCCACGGCGGCGAGGTCCCGGGCCACTGGCAGGGTCAGTCCGACGACGCCGCCCTTGGACGACGAGTACGCCGCCTGGCCGATTTGTCCGTCGAATGCCGCCACGCTGGTCATGTTCACGATCGCTCCGCGCTCCCCGGTGGCGGTGGGCTCGAGTCGGCTCATCGCAGTGGCTGCCAACCGGATGCAGTCGAAAGTGCCGACCAGGTTGATTGCGATGACCTTCCGGTAGGCGTCGAGGTCGTGCGCCGAAGCGAATTCCCCGTCCTTTCCGATGGTGCGCTGCGCCCAGCCGACACCGGCGGAATTCACCAGCGCGCGAAGCGGACCGAGATCCATCGCGGTATTGACGGCGTCCTCGATCTGCTCGGTCTTGGTGACGTCGACGGGGACGAACACACCGCCGATCTCGTGGGCGAGTTCTTGGCCGCGTTCGGCCTGCATGTCGGCGATGACGACGCGGGCGCCGAGGTCGGCCAACTGACGCGCGGTGGCGGCCCCGATACCCGATGCCCCACCGGTGACGATTGCACTAGCTCCGTTGAGTTCCACGACGATGAGCTTACGGACGGCCCGCCACGGGCGGTCTAGGAGATGTCGAGGCGCTTGCGCCGGTACAGGGTTCCGGCCGCCAGCAGGATCCGGCTGATCAGCAGGAGGGCGGTGGCGAGCACGTTGCTCTGCGGGGGCACGGCGGCCTTGGTCGCGGCGTTGACGTAGAGCGGGTAGGTCACCGTCGACCCGCTGACGAAGTAGGTGATGATGAAGTCGTCCAGCGAGAGCGCGAAGGACAGCATGGCTGCGGCCACGATGCCGGGCACGATCAGCGGCAGGGTCACGGTGAAGAACGTCCGAACCGGGCCTGCGCCGAGGTCCAGAGCGGCGTCCTCAAGGGTCCAGTCGAAGCCGCGGATGCGGGCCCGCACGGTCATCGCGATGAAGCTGATCTCGAATGCGACATGGGCCAGCACCACGGTGACGTAGCCGGTGGCCCAGCCCATGCTCAGGAACAGCGTCAGCAGCGAGGCACCCATCACCACCTCGGGGGAGGTCAACGGCAGCACCATGAAGGTGTCGACGGCGGTGCGGCCCCGGAAGCGCTGGCGGACCAGAGCCACCGCGACCAGGGT
>JAUPLT010000073.1 GCA_030836785.1 Actinomycetota bacterium | reverse complement strand
GAGTCTTACCTCGCGCTGACGTCGATTCTCGCTCGGTTGCGCCTCGCTGGCGCGAGTCTTACCTCGCGCTGACGTCGATTCTCGCTCGGTTGCGCCTCGCTGGCGCGAGTCTTACCTCGCTCGGCGCGCGAGGCGCTCAGAGTCGCAGATCAGCACGCTCTTGCCCTCCAGCCGAATCCAGCCGCGATGGGCGAAGTCGGCCAGAGCCTTGTTGACCGTCTCGCGGGACGCTCCGACCAGTTGGGCGATCTCCTCCTGGGTGAGGTCGTGAGTAACGCGCATCGCTCCACCCTCCTGGGTGCCGAAACGCTGGGCAAGCTGGAGCAGTTGCTTGGCCACCCGGCCCGGTACGTCGGTGAAGATCAGGTCGGCGAGGTTGTTGTTGGTCCGGCGCAGCCGGCGGGCCAGCACCCGCAGCAGTTGTTCGGCGATCTCGGGACGGTCGGCGATCCACGCTTTGAGGGCTTCACGATCCATCGACACCGCCCGCACCTCGGTGATCGTGGTTGCGCTCGAGGTACGCGGACCCGGGTCGAAGATCGAAAGTTCGCCGAACATGTCCGACGGACCCATGATCGTCAGCAGGTTCTCCCGGCCGTCCGGAGAACGGCGCCCGATCTTGACCTTGCCGCTGATGATGATGTAGAGCCGGTCGCCGGGTTCGCCCTCGGCAAAGACGGTGTGTCCGCGGGGGAAGTCGACCGGCTGAAGTTGCTTCGTCAGCGCCGATACCGCACCGGGATCGACTCCCTGGAAGATTCCTGCCCTGGCCAGGATCTCGTCCACGTTGCCTCGCTTAGCTCATCAGTGAGTGGTGAGCACTCCCGCCGACCTCAAGCTGACTACGGGCTTAGGCGGTCGGCCGCTCTCGACGAGCCCACGCTACACAGGATTCGAGATTTGGTAGGGGCGAACTTGTGGATTGGGACGGGTGGGCAGCCCCGGCTCGTCGACGAGCAGCAGATGCGCAGGCTCGATCCTGGGGTTCATCCCGGACAACTCGTTGAGGGTTCGCTGCGCGGCGCTCTCGCGCGCAGTCCGGGCGGCATGTTCGAGGCGAGCGACGATCTGACCCGCGCTGGGGCGGTCACCATGCATGCAGCTCTCCAGCCGTTGCAGGCCGACGGTCCAGAGGATCAACATTCCCGGCATACCTACTGCGAGCAACCACGACATAGCGGGGAAGTTAACCGGCGGCAGGTCTCATCGGGATCACGAATCGTCACCGGTCTGTCGGCGGTCGTGTATTTCCCCTGTGAGTACCCTGAGGGCCGTGGCAGCCGGCTCGAGGAAGTGGGACCGCGAAACCCGCCTGGGCTTGGTGCGTCGCGCCCGGCGGATGAACCGGACGCTGGAGTCGGCGTTCCCTCATGTCTACTGCGAACTGGATTTCACCAACCCCCTCGAGTTGACAGTGGCGACCATCCTGTCCGCGCAGAGCACTGACAAGCGGGTCAACCTCACCACCCCCGCGCTGTTCGCCAAATACCGAGGTGCCGGCGATTACGCCGGTGCGGACCGTTCCGAACTCGAGGCGTTGATCCGGCCGACCGGCTTCTATCGCAACAAGGCCGACTCGCTGATCCGGCTCGGGCGCGAACTCGCCGAGCGGTTCGACGGCGAGGTGCCGCGCACCATCGACGAGTTGGTGACGCTGCCCGGAGTCGGGCGAAAGACCGCCAACGTGATCCTCGGCAATGCCTTCGATGTGCCGGGTATCACCGTCGACACCCACTTCGGCCGGTTGGTGCGTCGATGGCGGTGGACTGCGGAGACCGACCCGGTGAAAGTCGAGCACGCCGTCGGCGCACTGATCGAGCGAAGCCAGTGGACTCTGTTGAGCCACCGGGTGATCTTTCACGGGCGCCGGGTCTGTCATGCCCGCAAACCGGCCTGCGGGGTGTGTGTCCTGGCCCGGGACTGCCCTTCCTACGGAACCGGCCCGGTCGACGCGGCGCTCGCTGCCCCGTTGGTCAAGGGTCCGGAGCGGGCGCATCTGCTGGCGTTGGCCGGACTTCCGGACGAGTCGTAGCGGGACGGGTGAGCACCTCGACGCGCTGGACCCTGGCGGTGCTGGCTGTGGTGGCGGCTCTGATCGTGGGCATGGCAATGCATGTGTCCGGCGAATCGCCGACGCCAGGCGAGGACGCTCCGCAGCCCGCACGAACCCACCGCGAGGCCGACACCGACCAGGCGCTGGCCGGGCCCCGGCAACGAGCCGACCTGCCACCGTGTCCGGCTCCCGGCGAGGGTCCCGGGCCGGAGAAACTACGCGGGACCATCGTGGAGTGCGCGGCCGACGGATCCCCCGTCGATGTCGCCCGTGCGCTGGCCGGCCGGGTTGTGGTGCTCAACCTGTGGGCGTACTGGTGTGGCCCGTGCGCTGAGGAGTTGCCGGCGATGGCGCGTTACCAGCAGCAGGCCGGAGACTCGGTGACGGTCGTCACGGTGCACCAGGACGAGAACGAGACCGCCGCGCTGATCCGGATGGCCGAACTCGGGGTGCGGCTGCCGGTTCTGCAGGACGGCCGGCGAGACATCGCTGCGGCTCTGTCGGTCCCCAACGTGATGCCCGCCACCGTTGTTCTGCGCCGGGACGGTAGCGTGGCTGCAGTGCTGCCGAGGCCCTTCACCAGCGCGGACGAGATCGCTGCCGCCGTGGAATCCGCACTTCGATGATTCCCCGGAGCGATGAACCCGCCGGAGCGATGAACCCCCCGGAGCGATGAACCCGCCGGGGCCTGTCGAGCCGGATGCCTCCCCGCCATGGCTGACGCCGTTGGTGGCCAACCTTGAACGGGTGCCGGATGCCTACCGGCAGCGTGTTCCGCCCGAACTATTGGCGGCACTGACCGGCGGGCGAATCGCGGCCGACGCGGCGAGGACGGGTCGGGACGCCGCGGTGCTTGTGCTCTTCTCCGGACCGGATGCCGAGCATCCCCCCGGGTCGGTGCCCGATGATGCCGATCTCTTGCTTACCGTGCGCGCCAGCAGCCTGCGTCATCACGCCGGGCAGGCCGCGTTCCCCGGCGGCGCCGCCGATCCGTCGGACGCCGGGCCGGTGCACACCGCACTCCGCGAGGCGTGGGAGGAGACGGGTATCGACCCGGGCCGGCTCCGGCCGCTGGCCACCCTGGACCGGATGTACATCCCGCCGTCGGGTTTCCACGTCGTGCCCGTCCTGGCCTATTCCCCCGATCCCGGACCGGTGGCCGTGGTCGACGAGTCTGAGACCGCCGTCGTCGCGCGGGTGCCGCTACGGGCTTTCATCAATCCCGCCAACCGGCTGATGGTCTACCGCAGCGGTGCGCCGGCGCGCTTCGCCGGGCCGGCGTTCCTGCTGAACGAGATGTTGGTGTGGGGATTCACCGGTCACGTAATCTCAGCGATGCTTGATGTGGCCGGGTGGGCGCGTCCGTGGAACACCGACGAGGTTCACGAGCTGGACGAGGTGATGGCTCTCGTCGGCGACGGCAGCGATGACAGCGACGAAGCTCTCGTCGCCGACGACAGTAAGGAACGGCTGTGACGAGTTCGCATTGGCTCGACATCGCCATCATCGGGGTGGCCTTTATCGCCGCGCTGTCCGGATGGCGGTCCGGCGCGCTGGGCTCCGTGCTTTCCTTCGTCGGTGTCATTCTCGGGGCTATCGCGGGGGTGATGCTCGCACCGCACGTCGTCGGCCACCTCTCGGCGCCACGAGCCAAGTTGATTGCGGCGCTGATCCTGATCCTGGTGCTGGTGGTGGTCGGCGAGGTGGCCGGAGTCGTCCTTGGTCGCGCGGTGCGCGGCTCGATCCGTAGTGGGCCGGTTCGGGCGGTTGATTCGGTCGTGGGCGTCGGAGTGCAGCTGGTCGTGGTGGTCGTGGCGGCGTGGCTGCTGGCCAGCCCGCTGACATCGTCGGGCCAGCCGAACCTCGCGGCGGCGGTGAAGGGATCGAAGATCGTCGGCGAGGTGGACAAGTACGCCCCGGAGTGGCTGCGGGCTGTCCCCAAGCGGATGTCGGCACTGCTGAGCTCCTCGGGTCTGCCCGATGTTCTGGAGCCGCTGGGCCGCACCCCGATCCAAGCCGTCGACGCGCCGGACGCCACGCTCGCGGACAGCCTCGTCGTCGGTATCGCGCGGCCGAGTGTCGTCAAGATTCGCGGAGTCGCGCCGGCCTGCCAGAAGGTCCTCGAGGGAACGGGATTCGTCGTCGCGCCCAACCGGGTGATGTCCAACGCGCACGTCGTCGCCGGATCGGACACCGTGTCGGTGGAAGCCGAGGGCCAGACGTACGACGCGACGGTCATCTCCTACGACCCGGATGCGGACATCTCGATCCTGGATGTGCCGAACCTCCCGCAGAAGCCCCTGGTATTCGCCGACCAGCCGGCCAAGAGCGGCACCGATGCGGTTGTGCTCGGTTTCCCCGGCGGCGGCGACTTCGTCGCCACGCCGGCACGGGTCCGCGAGATCATCGAACTCAGTGGTCCGGACATCTACAAGAGCACGACCGTCAACCGCGAGGTGTACACCATCAGAGGCACGGTGCGGCAGGGTAATTCGGGCGGACCGATGATCAACCGGACCGGGGAGGTGATCGGCGTGGTGTTCGGCGCAGCGGTCGACGACGATGACACCGGTTTCGTGATGACCGCCAACGAGGTCTCCCGTCAGCTGAAGAAGGTCGGTTACTCCACCAAGGTGCCGACTGGGTCGTGCGTCAAGTAGGGCCGGTCAGACCGACTCCAGAAATTGTCGTAGGTGCCGATTGACCTCGGCCGGGGACTCTTCGTGCGCGTAGTGGCCGGCGCCGGCGACATCGACGAATCGGCCTGCGGGCGCGTAGCGCTGGGTAGCCAGCACCGGGCCGGCCAGGACGTAGGGATCTGCGTCACCGCGCAGATGCAGCAATGGAATTCCGAGTGGACGGTCCATCAGCTTCATGAAGCGTCTGCCCTCGCCGCGCGCCTGGCTGCGCACCGCCCACCGCTGGTATTCCAGAGCGGAATGCGCTGCTGAGGGGATCTGGATGGCGCGCCGCAGATGCGGAATGGTCGCCGTGAAGTCCGCGGAGGCCGGCCACCGGGGTGCGCATCGGCTACGGATGAGCAGTTCCAGTTCCTCGGCGTCGTGTCGGGTGAGGGCATGTTCGGGCCAGCGCGGAACCTGCCACCGCAGCAGGGTCGGAAGCAATGCCCGGCGCTGCGCGGGGTCGGTCAGCACTGATCTGCGCAGGGCCGCAGGGTGCGGCGAGCTCACCAGCGCCACCGCACGCACCACCCGTGGGTGCAACACGGCGGTGGCCCAGCACACCAGGCCCCCGTCGGCGTGCCCCACGAGGATGGCCGACCGGTGCCCCAGCGCTCGCACCAGGCCGGCGGCATCCCCGGCCAGGGTCCAGCCGTCGTAGCCGCGCGGGGGCTTGTCGCTGCCCCCGTAGCCGCGAAGGTCCACCGCCACTACCCGAGCGGGGGACAACTCGCGCAGCTGATGTCGCCAGGAGAGCCAGAAGGACCCGAAGCCGTGCAGCAGGAGGATCAGCGGTCTGGCTGTGGGCGGGGTGTCGTCATCGGGATCGCCTAGTGCTTCCACGCACTGGAAGCGGATGCCGTTGGCGTGCACATCGTGATGGCGCCATGGACCCGGGATCCGGGTGACCGACGGGTCCGGACGCGCCGTCACCAGCCGGATGGGTCGGTGACCGGCTGGTCCGGCTTCGAACCCGCGCCGGTCACCTGTGCGGTGGAGGGCGGTACCGGTGCGGGGCCCTTCAGCGCTGCCGGGGTGAGTGCGGCCGTGGTTTCGCGCACCGAGGCGATGGTCTCCTGCGGGCCGCGAATCCGGCGGACCCGCAGATAGCCGATCAGCGCGAATATTGCGGTGGTAGCCAGCATCAGGATGAAAACGATCAAGAATGCGGCCCAGCGATACAGCCAGGTGTCCAGCAGTTCAGCGAGGAAGAAGAACATGAAGAAGGTCGAGTAGACCAACACCACCAGAGCCAGGATGAAGAAGACGCTGCCGGTCAGACCCTTCTTGACGTCCCGGGTGATCTCCGCTTTCGCCAGTTCGACCTCGGCCCGAACCAGGGTCGAGACCTGGGTGGTGGCGTCCCGGACGAGATCGCCGATAGAGGGATCTGCGGGCATCGCGTGGGGGTCGACCAGTGGAATCGATGTCGCACTGGCGGGCACCCCGGTCTTGCGATCGCGATTGCTCACGGTCCTCCTCCAACGGTCGGTGTGGTCGGAAGTTTATGGTGCGGGCCCGAAATGTATGCGCATACCCGTCGTGCTGTTACGGGAGTTGCATGTGTGGCCACGTTAGACTGGTCCCGGGGCGGGAATTCTTGGGAGGTATCTGTGGCCGGCGCGAATCGTTTCACGCGGCTGTTTGCCGCCGCGCTCGTGGCCGTGCCCGGCGCGCTGGCCGCAGCGCTGCCGATGAGCGCGCCGGCCGCCGCCGATGAGCCGGTGACGCTGGGCGGCGGCGCCGGGATCGTGGTCGACGGAGAGACCTACTGCACGCTGACCTCGATCGGGACCGACAGCTCCGGGGCGCTGGTGGGCTTCACCTCGGCGCACTGCGGGGGGCCGGGGGCGCAGGTGGCCGCCGAGTCCGAGGTGGACCGTGGGGTGATCGGCACGATGGTGGCGGGGAACGACGGGCTGGACTACGCGGTGATCCGTTTCGATCCCGCGAAGGTCAACCCGGTCTCGAACTGGAGCGGTTTCGCGATCGACGGGATCGGACCCGATCCGGTCCTCGGGCAGGTGGCCTGCAAGCTGGGCCGCACCACCGGTTACTCCTGCGGTGTCACGTGGGGACCGGGTGAGGAGCCGGGCACGATCCTCAACCAGGTCTGCGGTCAGCCCGGAGACTCCGGCGCCCCGGTTACGGTCAACAACAAACTGGTCGGGATGATTCACGGCGCATTCACCGACGGCCTGCCCACCTGCATCATCAAATACATTCCGCTGCACACGCCGGCGGTGACGATGTCGATGAACACGATTCTCAGCGACCTGGCCGCCAAGGATCGGCCCGGGGCCGGATTCGTCCCGACCTCCAACCTGGCGCCCGGCCCGGCCTGAGCGCGTAACGACTAGTTGGCCTTACTGGCCCGGATCGCCTCGAAAACCCCGGGGTCCAGCAGTGTCGAGGTGTCGCCGAGTGGGCGGCCCTCGGCCACGTCCCGCAGCAGTCGGCGCATGATCTTGCCGCTGCGGGTCTTCGGCAGTTCCGGTACGACGTGGATCTCGCGCGGTTTGGCGATCGGCGAGATCTCCCGGGCGACCTCGGCACGGAGTTCGTTGACCATCTCCGCGGTCGAGAGGTCGGGGTGATGCTCCTTGAGGATCACGAACGCGCAGATCGCCTGTCCGGTCGTCTCGTCGGAGGCCCCGACGACCGCGGCCTCGGCGACGCCCGCATGCCCCACGAGTGCTGACTCCACCTCGGCGGTCGAGATGCGGTGTCCGGAGACGTTCATGACATCGTCGATGCGGCCGAGTACCCACACCTCGCCGTCGCTGCCGTAGCGGGCGCCGTCGCCGGCGAAGTACCAGCCCTGTTCGGCGAACCGGGACCAGTACGTCTCCCGGAACCGCTCCTCATCGCCCCAGATTCCGCGGAGCATTGCCGGCCACGGCTTGTCGAGCACCAGGTAGCCGGTCACCTGCTCGCCGTGTTCGGACGCGGGTCGCAGTTCGTCGCCGTGATCATCGACGATCCTGGCCGAGATGCCCGGCAGCGGCCGCATGGCCGAGCCGGGCTTGCAGTCGGTGACACCCGGCAGTGGCGCGATCATCGCCGCGCCGGTCTCGGTTTGCCACCACGTGTCCACGATCGGGGTGCGGTCCGCTCCGAACACCAACCGGTACCAGCGCCACGCCTCGGGATTGATCGGTTCACCGACCGAGCCAAGCAGGCGCAGACTGGACAGGTCATGCTCGAAGACCAATTCCCGGCCCCACTTCATGAACGTCCGGATGAGGGTGGGGGCGGTGTAATACGTTGTGACACCGTATTTTTCGATCACCTGAAAATGCCGGTGTTCGTCGGGTGAGGCGGGAGTCCCCTCGTAGACCACCTCCGTGGCACCGTTGGACAGCGGACCGTAGACGATGTAGGTGTGCCCGGTGACCCAGCCGATGTCGGCGGTGCACCAGTAGACATCGGTCTCGGGCTTGATGTCGAAGACGTAGTGGTGGGTGTAGGACGCCTGAGTCAGGTAACCCCCCGAGGTGTGCATGATCCCCTTGGGCTTGCCCGTCGTCCCGGATGTGTAGAGCAGGAACAGCGGCTGCTCGGAGTCGAAGGCCTCCGGAGAATGCTGGACGGATGCCTGCTCGACCGTCTCGTGCCACCACAGGTCGCGGCCGTCCGTCCAATCCACGTCGATCCCCGTCCGGCGTACGACCAGTACGTGCTGCACTGAGCGCTGGCCTGCGACGGCTTCGTCGACGGCATCCTTGAGCGAAACCGCGCTTCCCCGCCGATACTGGCCGTCCGTGGTGATCACCAGCTTGGCCTCGGCATCCTCGACCCGGGCACGCAGTGCCGAGGCGGAGAATCCGCCGAATACCACTGAGTGCATGACGCCGAGACGGGCGCATGCCAGCATCGCAACGATCGCCTCGGGCACCATCGGCATGTAGATGGCCACCCGATCACCGGCGACCAGACCCAGTCCCGTGAGCGTATTTGCCGCCTGGCACACCATGTCCTGCAATTGGCGATAGGTGATGGTCCGGGCGTCGCCAACCGGCTCGCCCTCCCAGTGGATGGCGACTCGGTCGCCGTTGCCGGCCTCGACATGACGGTCGACGCAGTTGTAGGCGACGTTGAGCTTGCCGCCGACGAACCACCGCGCGACGGGCGCCTGCGACCAATCCAGGACCTCGGTGAACGGGGTGTCCCAGGTGAGGCGTCGCGCCTGCTCGGCCCAGAACGCCAGCCGGTCGGCGTCGGCACGGTCGTAGAGATCGGCCGTCGCGTTCGCGGTGGCGGCGAACTCCGGTGACGGCGGGAAAGAAGTGGGTTGGTCTGCGTGCCCCTCGGTCATGGTCCGAGCGTAGTTCCTGGGGCAGGGCCAGGTCTGCGCATCGCCACACCCACGCGTGACTACCCCCGGCCCCGCCGATAGCGTGACGGTCTGTGACCGACCTTGGGCCGCAACGGCGGGCGGGCCGTGACCCGCTGGCCCCGCTTCTTGACGTGCCCGGGCTGG
>JAUPLT010000072.1 GCA_030836785.1 Actinomycetota bacterium | reverse complement strand
CCGACATCACCCACCGCCGCCACGCCATCATCGAAACCGTGTTCGCCGACCTCATCGACGGCCCCCTGGCGCACATGCCCTCCGGGCGTTTCGGCGCCAACAGCGCCTGGATTCTGTGCGCGGCCATCGCCCACAACATCCTGCGCGCCGCCGGAGTCCTGGCCGGCGGCGATCATGCCAAAGCCCGCGGAGCCACCCTACGGCGCAAGATCGTCAACGTTCCCGCCCGCCTGTCCCGCCCGCAACGCAGACCCATCCTGCGGCTTCCCACCCACTGGCCCTGGTCAAACCACTGGCGCGCCCTGTGGCGCAACACGATTGGATACAGCCCGCCAACAACCGCAACAACCTGACCACCCGCCCAACAAGGCCCGACCGAGGAACAACAGGAAATGCTGGGCAGACCAGCAGCTACCCGCTACCCACAACCCGAAAACCGAACCAGTGACGACTCAACCCCACACCCCCCAGCCGATCGGTGGATCGAGGCTAACTCGCGATAGGCGAAGTTCACGCCAGCGGCGCTCAGTGAGCGCGTCGGTGCATCGCGGTAGCGACGAATCGCTTCGTCGGCGTGGTTGGGGTTCTTCATCGTCCGTCTCCGTTGCTGTTGAGTGCCGCTTCGTCGCCGAGGAAGCGCAGGGCCTCGGCGAGGAATCTCTGGTGGTGTTGGAACACTCCGCCGTGTCCGGAGTTGGGGTAGATGATCAGTTCGGCGTTGGGGATTCGTCTGGCCATGTCGGCGGAGTGGGCGCTGTCGACCATCAGGTCGTGGTCGCCGTTGGCGATCAGCACAGGCTGGGTGATGACCGAGAGATCGTCGGGTTGGCTTTTACCGGCGTGCCGGATCGCCTTGATCTGGGCGATGCGGGCCTGCATGGAGATGCCCTTGTCGAGGTCGTGCGTGCGTTCCTTGAGTCGCCCCAGGTAGTCGGTTGCGGCCCTTTTGCCCTCGGGCGTTCGCGGGAAGAACAAGAAGTTCCTCGGGTCGCTGCGGGTGAGGGCCGCTTTGAGGTAGGCAGCGCCCACGATGGTGGCCATTTTGTCGATGCCGCCTCCGCCGCGCGGCCCGGTGCCGGCCAGGATCATCCGTCGGACGAGTTGGGGTTGCTGCAGGGCGATCATCTGGGCCACGCCGCCGCCGAGGGAGAAGCCGAACAGGTCGACCTTGTCGAGTCCCAGGGCGCGGATGAAGGCGATGGCGTCGGTGCCCATCTGCTCGACGGTGCCGGGCACCTTCGAGCTTGAGGCCCCGACACCGCGGTTGTCGAAGGCGATCACGCGATGGTGTTCGGCGATGCCGTCGACGACGCGTGGGTCCCAGTCGTCGAGGACCGCGGTCAGGTGGTGCAGGAACACCACCGGTACGCCTGATCCCGTCCCGAGTTCCCGGTAGGCGAAGTCGACGCCGCCGACGTTGATCTTCCGTGTTGGGGTGTCTTTCCAGGTTGTCATCGCGTGCCTTTCGATTCGGCTGTCGTGGGGGTGGCAGGTCGGCCGTCAAGTGCAGCCAGGGCCGCCTGGGTCCGAAGGTCGCGGGTCATCCGGGAATCCAGCACGGGATTGACCAGGCCGCGCAGCGCCGACAGCGGCTTCCATCGGGAGGGTGCGAACACCGCCGGTGACCGACGGGCAAGTCCGTCGACGATCGCCGCCGCAGCAGTCTCGGGCGCAATGCGTTTCAACATCGTCTGCGGCATCGTCGCGAGCAGTCGGTCGGCCAGCGGATCGCCGTCGACGCCCTGGGTGATCATCGCGGTGTGAACCATCGCGAAGTAGGCGATCAAGGTGGAGACGCCGTGGCTGGCGAGTTCCACCCGCAATCCTCGGCCGAGTTGTTCCACCGCCGCCTTGGTCATGGCGTAGGGAAGGGTGCCCATCCCGTTGGCGAACGCGAACACCGAACTGATCAAGGCGAATTGGCCGCGTTGGGCGATGACCTGATCCATCGCGGCCTGAACGGTGTTGACCACACCGGTGACGTTCACCGCGAGCAGGGACTCGACCGAGGAGGCCGGTGTGGTCCGCAACGTCCCGGTGCGGGCCAGGATGCCCGCATTGGCGATGGCGACGTCGAGGCGCCCGAAGCGACCCACGACGGCGTCGACGGCAGCATCGAGGCTCTCGCGGTCACGGACGTCGGCGACCACCCCCATGGCCGAGGACGACGACATCGCGGCGCCGATCCGCGGTGTCTGGGGATCGAGGTCGGCGATGGCGACTTTGGCGCCGCGGCGCAGGAGTTCTTGTGCAGTGGCGCTGCCGATCCCGCCGGTTCCCCCGGTGATCATGACGACTTTGTCAGGCAGGTCGTAGTGCGTGCGGCTCATCGGATGCCGCGCTTGGGGCGAAATGACACGGTGCCGTTGCGGCGAAGCATGGCCACGGTGGTGGCCAGTCGGCCCCGGTCGAGGTCGGGTTGCTTACCCGCGCCGAGGCGGTGGATTTGATCGGCGTTCCAGCTCAGGTTGAGCAGGCCGTCGAATGATTTGAGGTCGACGAATCTACCCAGCAGGCCGCGCATTCCGTAGTGCAGTTCGTGGGTCGGCAGGACGTCGAGGCGATCGGAGAGGATCGCGGTTGCGGCGTCCGGGGTGATCACCGTCGGCCGGGCCATTCCGACCACGTCGCAGTCGCCGGCGTCGAGTGCTTCGCGAATAGCGCGGCGGGAGCGGAAGCCGCCGGTGACTGCCAGTGGCACCCCGGCGGTGATTTGGCGGACGGTGCGGGCGTAGTCGAGGAAGTAGGCCTCGCGTTCGCGGGTGCTCGACGCTGCCGAGCCCGACATGGCTGGGGATTCGTAATTACCACCGCTGATTTCGAGCAGATCCAGGCCCTCACCGGCCAGAGTGGCGATGACCTGGCGGGAGTCGTCTTCGCTGAATCCGCCGCGTTGGAAGTCCGCCGAGTTGAGTTTCACGGCCACCGCGAATCCGGGTGCCACGCGTGCGCGGATTCGGCGGACGATCTCCAGCAGGAACCGCATGCGTCGACCTGCGTCACCGCCCCACTCGTCGGTGCGCAGGTTGGACAGCGGCGACAGGAATTGGGTGACGAGGTACCCGTGTGCGGCATGGACCTGGATGCCGTCGAAGCCGGCCTCTTCACAGACGGCGGCGGCGGTGACGAACCGTTCGATGATGTCCTCGATCTCGGCCCCGGTCAGTTCACGTGGTGTCGGAGATCCGGGCAGGCTCAGCGGGACGGCGCTCGGTGCGACCGGGACCTGGCCGAGGGCGAAGGGATTGCATTGGCGTCCCGGATGATTGAGCTGGACCAGGATCGGTGTCCCCGAATCGTGGGCCGCCTTGGCCCACCGGGTCAGCGCATCGAGGTCACGATCGTCCTCGATCACCACGTTGCCGGGCTCGCCCAACTGAGTGCGGTCGACCATCACGTTGCCAGTGATGAGCAACCCGTAGCCACCCTCGCCCCAGGTACGGTAAAGCTGCTCGAGCCGGCCATCGGGTGAGTGCTCGGAGTTGGCGAGCGCCTCGCTCATCGCGGCCTTCATGATGCGGTTGGGCAGCGTCAGCCCGCAGGGCAGCTCTAGCGGATCATTCGGCGACGTCATGAGAGGCCTTTCATTCGTTCGAAACGTGTTGTCGCGATGGGAGATTGAGGGTTCAGCGATTGTCCGGCGCGAAGCCCAGTTGCCGGCGGGCGTCACGGGTCATCTGGTCCGCCAGTACCTCCTGTGCACCGGATTCGATGCCATCGAGAACCTGGCGCACCACCTCGGCCGGATCGGACTTCGGGGCATCGGAGAACGACGCCATATCGGTGTCGACGAGGCCGACGTAGACCCCGACCACCTGAACACCTCGCGGCGCTAGTTCGATGCGCATCGAGTCGGTGGCACTCCACAGGGCGGCCTTCGACACTCCGTAACTGCCCCCGACCGGCAGCCAGGCCAGCACGGAGGACACGTTGACGATGGCCCCGGAGCGCGCAGCGATTCCGTCGGCGAACGCGGCGGCCATCGCCAACGGGCCGAACAGGTTGGTCTCCAACTCTTCGCGCAGGGAGGTGTTTTCGGTGGCAAGCACCGAGGCGCCACGCGCGATGCCGGCGTTGTTGATGAGCACGCTGACCTCGTCGGCCGTCTCTGCGGCCGCAGCCACCGACGCCGGCTCGGTGACGTCCAGTGCGAGCGGCACCACCCGCGGATCGAAGACATCGATGCCGCGCGGGTCCCGGGCCGCGGCGTAAACCCTGGCCGCGCCGCGCTCGATCAATTGGCGGACGTACTCGCGGCCCATGCCGCGATTGGCTCCGGTCACGAGCGCGGTCCGCTCGGCGAGTGCCGTCACGAGATCCTCCTGAAGTAAACCGGCCGGTGTACGTTGCGCCGGAAACCGAGAATAGCAAGATTGCGACGAAAGGTAAACCGGTCGGTATACTTGGCCCCTATGGGAGCTCCGCGGCAAGCAGCTGAAGGCGAGGTCCGCGGCGGTCGCGGCGCGCGCAAGCGCATCCTTGAGGCGGCCGCCCGGCTCTTATATAGCGATGGCATCATCGCCTCCGGCGTAGAGCGCCTGGCTAGTGAAGGGCAGGTATCAAAACGCACTCTCTACCAACACTTTCCGAGCAAGTCGGCGGTGGTGGAGGAATACCTGCGCGGGATGCAGCAGTGGGTCGGGGATCCGGTCAGCCCGACACCCTGTGAGGCCGATCGGACACCACGCGCCCGCCTTCTCGCGGTCTTTGACCGGTCACTGCCGCCCGGGCAGTTGCGCGGCTGCCCGTTCCACAACGCTGCCGTCGAAGCCGGCGAGGCGATGCCCGAGGTGCAAGACATCGTCCACCGCCACAAGCAGGAGTTCATCGACAGCCTGATCGCGTTGGCCAAACAAGCCGGCGCCACCAACCCACGGTTGCTCGGCCAGCAACTCGCCGTGCTCTACGAGGGTGCAGCCGCCCTCGGAACCTCACTCGACGACCCCGCACCCTGGGCGCACGCGCGCAAGGCCGCGCAGGTCCTGATCGACCAGGCCTTGGAGGCGTAGCGGCGGCGCTCCGGCCGCGACGAGGAAATCGCGAGCTGAAAGTAGCGGATGTCGCGGGTTTCACATACCCAAACCAGAGATATTTCCGCTGGTAGAGAGTGCACCCGAAGGGATTCGAACCCCTAACCTTCTGACATAAACGACCGTATCCCGGCGTCTATGTGAGTCCGAGAAGATACGGCTCCACCACGCCATTCGGCCGTGCCGTGCGTTCTCGATATGAGTCAGTCTTGGCGAATCCACGGACGTTTGTATCGGGAAAGTAGCGGATCGAAGTGCCCCGATCGGGCGCGGGCGGTGCGCCGGTGGCAGACCCCCACACGATCAGGCGATGCGTTCAATCATGCCGAGTTCACCCTCCAGCTTGTCCCGGGCGACTTCGGCGTCATACCGGGCCTGCATATTGATGAAGAACATGTCGCTGAGCCCCAACGCACGCGACAGTCGCAGCGCAGTGTCCGCCGTGATCGCCCGTTTCCCGTGCACGATTTCGTTGATTCGGCGGGGTGGCACGTCGATGGCCTTGGCGATCCGGTACTGGGTGATGCCCATCGGCTCGAGAAACTCCGTCATCAAGATCTCCCCGGGATGGGTGGGTGCAAAGTCAGCCATATGCCTGCCCTTTCTAGTGGTAGTCGACGAACTCGACATTCGACGCACCGCCCGCGCTCCAGGTGAAACAGATTCGCCATTGGTCGTTCACGCGCACGCTGTACTGACCGGCGCGGTCCCCGCTCAGCTTCTCCAGCCGATTGCCGGGCGGCACACGCAGATCGTTGATAGTTCCAGCGGCATCGATCAGGGTCAGCTTGTTGAACGCGAGTCTGCTGAGTTCCGGACTGATCCTCTTGACGTAACGACGCTGCCAGATCGCCTCCGCGTCCTTATTCCGGAACGAGCGGATCACCTGCTAACAATAACGTCAGCCGTTAGTAACGTCAACCGTTACTAAGCCCATTAGCTGGGTGGCCGACCCTGCGATACGGGCAGGTCGTCTTCCGTCGGCCGGAGTGCGTTACCTCAGCCAAGACGGTCCCGGAGAGAGTTGAGTGCCGACCTCACCATCGCCCGTGACGGCCGCACCTCGGTTCTATCCCTCATCCCGCGCGCCGCTGGCGGCCGCATCCTGATCATGATCCGCGCGAAGGCTACTTCCAGATCGCCTACTTCATCCCCAAGGGCGCCGACGAACAGCTACCCGCCGATGGCCTTGCGGCCTTCCGCCAATCTGAGCGAACTCGTCCCCGAGATCCCGCCCACGCCATGGCCCCGGCCAGGACATCAACTGCCCGCTGCCGTTGCGGCAGTGGCGGGGCAGCTACCCCCTCAATGCAGCAGGTCGAAGAAAGCCCGGTCCTCATCCGGGCAAGATGCTGCCGGCGTTTGTCGAATCGCTGGCGGCAACAGGAGGTCGTGGCAATGAGGTACTCGCCGTGCGGCGGTTCGAAGTCGATGTCATCAGCAACCCGCCAACAATGAAGTTGAGCGGAACACTGATTGATCATGACCGCATCAGCGGTAAGCCTTTGCACCGGCAGGAGTCGCGCAAAGGGGATGACACGACGCACACCGTGGTGTTGCCGGAATTTGGCGTGAAGGCACTAGTCGACCTTCTAGCCTGCGACTCGGATCCGATGGCCCCCCTGTTCGCCAACCGGAATGGCGGTTGGACCTCACTTGGGAACATGCGCACACAACTGCGCAAGGCACTGCCGGAGGATCTTCGCTGGGTCACCCCCCACAGCTTTCGACGAACGGTGGCAACGGTCGTTAACGACTCCCTAGGTTCTGCCGCGGCCCAGCGCCAGCTCGACCACCGACAGCTCGCCACCACTGAGACTCACTACATAGTGCAGCCCTCAATCGGCCCCGATGCCCGTGAGGTTCTGGACCGATTCGCGACCGACGCCGACGGGGAGGTTCGGGAAAGTGGAGAGTGAATGTATCAGGAAAGTAGCGGATTGCGGCGAATTCCGTCCCTCGCCGAGAAGCGTTTCCGCTGGTAGTGAGTGCGCCCGAAGGGATTCGAACCCCTAACCTTCTGATCCGTAGTCAGATGCTCTATCCGTTGAGCTACGGGCGCCGATCTTCAGTTGTGTCGTGGCTGAGCGAAACAGCCGCGGCGGAGGCGAGAGGATTTGAACCTCCGGTCCCCTTTAAGGGGGACAACTCATTAGCAGTGAGTCCCATTCGGCCGCTCTGGCACGCCTCCTGAACCACGGGAGAGCGTACACAGCGTCGATGACGGATGGCAAAAGACCGCCCCTAGACTTGGCCGGGTGACGGTCCGACTGCGCCCCGAAATGGCTGCTCTGCCGGCCTACACCCCGGGCCGGACGGTCCCGGGTGCGATCAAACTCGCCAGCAACGAGACGGTGCAGGGGCCACTTCCCGGGGTGCGGCAGGCGATCGCCGCGGCGGCCGACACGATCAACCGCTATCCCGACAACGGCCATGCCGAACTCAAGGAGCATCTGGCCCGCTATCTCAGCCCGGTCGGGGCCATCGGCACCGAGCAGATCTCGGTGGGCTGCGGTTCGGTCAGTCTGTGCCAGCAGTTGATCCAGATCACCTGCTCGGTGGGTGATGAAGTGATCTTCGGCTGGCGCAGTTTCGAGGTGTACCCCCTGCAGGTGCGGGTGGCCGGCGCCACCCCGGTTCAGGTGCCGCTGCGCGACGAGGCGTTCGACCTCGACGCGATGCTCGCCGCGATCACCGAGCGCACCCGGCTGATCTTCGTGTGCAACCCGAACAACCCCACCTCCACCGTGGTCGCCCCCGCGGATTTGGCCCGGTTCGTGGCGGCGGTGCCCGCGGACGTCCTGATAGTCATTGATGAGGCCTATGTCGAGTACATCCGCGACGGTCTGCTGCCCGACAGCCTCGCGCTGGCCCGGGACCATCCCAATGTGATTGTTTTGCGAACCTTTTCGAAGGCCTACGGGCTGGCCGGGATGCGGGTGGGCTACGCCGTCGGTGACCCTGAGGTGATCACCGCACTGGGCAAGGTCTACGTGCCGTTCACCGTAAGCACCCTCGCTCAGGCCGCGGCGATCGCCTCGACGCAGGCCGCCGGTGAACTGCTGGCGCGTACCGATGCCGTCGTCGCCGAGCGCCGCCGGGTCAGCGCCGAACTCGCCTGCCTGGGCTATCGATTCCCGGCGTCCCAGGCCAATTTCGTCTGGCTGCCACTCGGGGAGCACACGGCAGGGTTCGCCGCCGCCGCCGCGCAGGCCGGGGTGCTTGTCCGGCCCTACGGTTCCGACGGCGCCCGGGTGACGATCGGGGCGCCCGAGGAGAACGACGCGTTCCTGCGTTTCGCACGCACCTGGATCGGCGAGGGCGGTCGGGGCGACGGACTGGGCGCGTCGTAGCCTTTATGCCCATGAGCAGTGCGTATGAATCGCTAACCGTCGAGATCTCCGACCACGTCGCCCGGGTAACCCTGATCGGCCCGGGCAAGGGCAATGCGATGGGCCCGGCATTCTGGGATGAGATGCCGGTGGTGTTCGGTGCGCTGGACGCCGACCCGGAGGTCCGCGCGATCGTGCTGACCGGTTCGGGGCGCAACTTCTCCTACGGCCTTGACCTGATGGCGATGGGCGGAATGCTGCCGTCGATGGGTGGCGGTGAGGTCAGCGCGAAGCCGCGGGCCACCTTCCACTCCAAGCTCAAGAGCATGCAGCAGTCGATCTCCGCCGTCGCCGACTGCCGGACCCCCACCATCGCGGCAATCCAGGGCTGGTGCATCGGCGGCGGCGTGGACCTGATCAGTGCGGTGGACATCCGCTACGCCAGTGCCGAGGCCCGGTTCTCGGTGCGCGAGGTGAAGCTGTCGATCGTCGCCGACGTCGGCAGCCTGGCCCGGCTGCCCTACATCCTCTCCGATGGCCACCTGCGGGAACTGGCACTGACCGGCAAAGACATCGACGCCACCCGGGCAGAGAAGATCGGCCTGGTAAACGAGGTGTTCCCGGACGCCGACGCGACCCTGGCCGCCGCCCACGCCACCGCCGCCGAGATCGCCGCCAACAGCCCACTGACCGTGCGGGGCATCAAGGATGTCCTCGACGAGCAACGCGTCGAGGATGTCGCCGCCTCGCTGCGCTATGTGGCCGCATGGAACTCCGCGTTCCTGCCCTCGCGCGACCTCAAGGAGGGCATCCAGGCGATGTTCGAGAAGCGTGCTCCGGAGTTCACGGGGGAGTAGCCGGTTCGGCACCACCGCGTCGCCTCCGGATCAAATATCGGCTTGTAAACGGTTATTTGTGCTGCTCGCCGGTTTATGGATTGTTGTTTGCTGAACAATCTTCACGGGGTGACTTGGCACCCCCCGTCACGCGGACTTAGGATCGCTTCCGCGTCGTAGCTGTGGAGCTCGACGTTGGAAAGGGAGCAACATGGTTCTCAATGTCAGCGCTGGCGCTATCGGCGCGTCAGCGGCTACCGAAGGCGCCATCGCCGCCGGCCTGGCGGCGTCAACTGCAGCCGCGTCAGCTGCGCTTATCGGTGTCATGCCGATGGGTGCCGACTTGGATTCCCTCCAGTTCGCAGCGGCGCTGAATGCCGCTGGGGCGTCCTATATCGGCAGTTCCAGCGAACACTGCGCTAATCGAAATCTGTTCGCTGGCGCACAGAGTGTCGCCGCCGCCACCTACACCGCGACCGACGTCATCAACAACGCCGCGCTCGCGCTGTAGGGCGGGTCATCGACATGCCGGATCCCTCGTGGCCGTCATCCCCGCCGGAGGTCAACTATCTGCGCTTGCTCGGGCCTGGGGCGGCTGGTACAGCGACCACAATGGCCAGCGGGGCTGCGTGGCAGGCACTGATGGCCGGCAATGAAGCGTTGTTCGCCGCGTCCACGGCGAATACGGCCGCAACGGCCCTGGACTTCGAAGGCGTCGGCGGCGCGAGTTCGACCGCCGCCATCGCCGGGCTCAACGCTGGACTTCAACTGTTGTCCTGTTGGGTTCAGGAGAAGCCCCCGATCGCGGCGGGCGCTGTCGCGGCCTACGAAATGGCGGTTTCTTCAATGATCCCCGCAGAGGTCGCCCTCGCGAACCGGGCTGAGCAGGCCGCGGATGTGGCGCTCAATCCAATGGTTCTCGGAGCGCTCACCCCGGCGATCGTGGCACTGGACACCGTCTATTTCGGTGAGTTCTGGCCGCAGAATGCCAGTAGCGGAGCTGTCTACGGTGCGACGCTGGCGGCACTGGTCGCCGCACTTGCGGTGCCGCCGCCCCTGTCGCCACCCGGTGCCGCGGCCGCCGCACCGGCTACCGGCGCGGCGGCGGTGGCGCAGGCAGTTGGACAAGCTGTCGCTGGTGAGGCGATGGAGAAGTCTGCGGACGCGGCGACGGCTACGGGCGGTGGCAGCACCGCCCCCGCCCAGGCGGTGGCCGACGCCGGGAGCCTGGCGTCGGCGCTCGGCCAGCCGTTGCAATCGGCTATCGGCGCTCTTCAGCCGGCGATGGGCATGTTCCAGGCGCCGATACAGGCTGCGCAGACTCTGGCAAGCCTGCCGCAGTCGATGGGGGGAGGACTGGCTGGCGCGTTCGGGCGTGACGGACTCGGCAGCGGACAGCTTCCGGCGGCTCTGCTGGGGAATGCCGGTGGGGCGGGCGTCGGTGGGGTGGCCGCCGGGGTGGGGCCAGCCGCTGGCGGTGGTGGCGGTGGATTCAGCTCCGCCGCCGTGCCGGCCGCCGGCGGCCTGACTAACTACACGCGCCCCCCGGCCAGCTTTCCGCCGGAAAATGGCGGTCGTCCAACGGGTTTGAAGACCGGGCTGCTCAGCGCGACGGATGCCCGCGGAGTCGGACCTACCGGACTGGGTGGGAGCGCAGTTCCGATGGCTCCGGCAACCCCCTCCGGCCAAGCCAAGGGCGCACCAGACAAGGACGGTGTAGCGCACGCGCGCGTCGCCTTCGCCGTTTCGTCCCCGTCGAAGGACAGTCCCAGCTAACCGAACGACCAAGGGAAGAACGCTGCACCTGCCTTAGGGAGGGTGAAGTGACACTGGCAGAAGCTGCCTCAATACTCGGCATGCTTACCCCTGTTCGGGGGTGAGATCGACAACACAGCAAAGGATCTGAGATGGCACTTATCGTCACACCGGAGGTACTCCGAACCACGCAGCAAGCCATTGAGTCGGCGCTAGGGCAGGCGACGGCGATCGCAAACGGTTACCTCAGTTCCCATGAGGGTCTTGGGTCGGCCGTCTGGGGTGGGCAAGCGCAACTCGCGTCGGTCAACACCGCGGCTCAGATCAATCACGACGTACAACAGACGATCACCGGCGGCACGCGGCTAGCGAATGGACTCAGTCAGGCGGCTTCGCTGATGGAGCAGCACGAAGCAGACGCCGCTCACAGCTTGACCACCTTCGCCGCAAACGCCTGATCGTCACCCCCGCAACAAGGAAAGAGAGTTTCATTCATGTCGCAGAACATCACCTACAACCACGGCGGCGTAGCGGATTTCGCCGCCGATGTCGGGGCCCGGTCGTCGCAATTGATGGCGATCCACGACGACATCCTCCAGCGGACCAACGCAATCGCCGACTTCTTCCAAGGCGCCGCAGCGACATCCTTTCAAGAGGCCCAGGCGCAGATGCTGCGTGGTCTGCAGGGGCTGGTGGAGACGATGAACCACCACGGTCGCACCATCAGCAGCGTCAATGACAGCGCTCATCAGACCGACGTGATGATGGGCAATCTGTTCTAACGGCGAATCCGTGAGGTGATGGAGCGCAACGGCGTTGCGCTCCATCACCTTTCGGGGGAGGAGTCTCATGTTGACGATGACAATCGATGGCCTGTGGGTGCTACAGGTGCTGACCGGAATCGAGGTGGTGGCGCCGGAACTCGGACTGCGACCGCACTTTCCCAGTGTCGAGGCACCGGAGATGGCCCTCACCCATCCGGCCGCCGCAGAGCTGCGCTCGACTGGGGCGATCGGCGCGAATGGCGAGGTGGATCACACGGTCGCCGAATGGCTGACGGTTCTCGCTCGGCGTGATCTCGCGCTGCTGCTCCATGCGCAAATCCGCAGTCACGCAGAGGAACTAGACCAAGTCCTACTGGCGCGGTTCGCGCGCTGGTGGGTTGCGCTCGAACGGTTCGGGGACCTTGTCAGATTGAGTGCGGCCGGAACGGCTACCACCGAGCAGTCGGCAGGGCTGGTCATCGGCGGTCAGATCGATCGCCTGTGCGGCAAGCTATCGCCGGCCGAGTTCCGTCCGGTAACGCTCGATGCTGATCAACTGATCTCCGCTGTCGAGCGGCGTGAAGGGCTCGAGCCCGCACTTCGCCAACAACGGTTGAGCGATGACCAGGTGAGGGCTCTGGTGGTGGCCGGCGACCCGGAACGGTCGGCCCAGATATCGATCGTTGCGATCCAATCCGGTGTCGGAAGTGCGGTTGGACGCACCCACATCGGGAGCGGCGCAGTGACGGTGATCGACAGTCCCGCCGGTCGCCTGATCGTGGAACACACAAAACGGGACGGAAGGTCCTGGATGATCGCCGCGCCTGGGTCGAACTCGAACATCGCTGCCGCGGTGCAGAAGATGCTGCGCCGGTTGCCCGCTCAGGACAACTGGCACTCCTACCGAAAGGCCGTCTAGTGACCAATCTGTTGAATGGGACTCGGGCAGGGACTCACACTTCGCCGCCGTCCATCGGTACTCAAGTGCCGGAATCGTTTTCGGGCACGCTACGGATATCCGACATGGTTGCCCCGCGCAAGATTCCGCCGGGCTCGGGCTGGCGGAAGTTCGTCTATACGATGAGTTTCAAACTGGTGAATCCAGGGGAGTCGCCCGCCGAGCGGCACTATCGGGAGTTGCGCGAGCGGATAAGGCGGCACATCCGCAAGCAGTACGTCATCGGCGTCGTGTCAGGCAAGGGCGGCGTCGGCAAAACCACGCTCAGCGCCTGCATCGGCGGCGTGTTCCGGGAGTGTCGGCCAGATAACGTAGTGGCAATCGACGCGGCGCCCGGATTCGGAACCCTGGCAGGACGGATTGACGAGTCTCCGCCCGGAGACTATGCGGCGGTTCTCAATGACACTGATGTACAGGGCTATGCCGATATCCGGGAACATCTGGGCCAGAACATGATCGGGTTGGACGTGTTGGCCGGAAACCGCGCTTCCGATCAGCCCCGACCACTGGCGCCGGCGATGTTCAACGGTGTGGTGTCGCGGCTGCGTCGTACGCACAACATCATCGTCATCGACACATCCGACGATCTTGAGCACCCGGTGATGAAGTCGGTTTTGGACTCGTGCAACACCCTGGTCTTCGTCTCGGGGCTCACCGCTGACACCTCACTTCCGGTGACCAGAGCGATCGACTTGCTGCGATCGATGGGGCACCACGAACTGGTCTCACGCAGCCTGGTCATTCTCAACGACAGCCGTGACAGATATGACGGGGAGTCGCGACGCTATCTGAGCGAGCGATTCGCGCAGACCGGCGCAACCGTCGAGTTCATGCCGTACGACCGCCACCTTGCCAAGGGCGGAATCATCGACACCACAGATGAACTGCACAAGAAGACCCGGTTGCGACTCTTCGAGATCGCGGCTGCGATCGCCGATAAGTACGTGCCGGACACGGATCGGGCGCGCTGATGGTCGCGCAGGTCACCAAGGTCTCATTCCCGGCGCGGTGTGCCGTGGCGGTCATCTGCGGAGAACACCTGGTTTCGCAGGTCTATCCGGCTTCGGTACCGGTGGAAGGATTCATCGACGGCGTCGTCGACCTACTCAACGACGAGCTGAAACGGCGCGGTGCGACCGGTCTGGATGTCTGCGTCGCTTACGAACTGCAGCGCGCCAACGGAACCCGCCTGGACGTGACCAAGACCCTCGATGAGCTGGGTGTCGAGGATGGGACGACGTTGGTCCTCGCGCCCACGTCTGAGGGCGACTCCTTCGAACCGCAGTATGAGTCGCTCTCAACCGGTCTGGCTCGCGCCGGCAGGGAGATCTTCGCGCCCGTCACGGCACAGACCGCGTCGCGAACCGCTTTGGGCATTCTCACGATGATCGCCGTCACCATTGCCGCACTGACGGCCCACATCCGCTTCGTCACCGAGTCGTGGGTCCCCGCGGTGGTCGCCACCGGGATCGGGCTCGTGATTGCTGTCGGCGCCATCTGGGTGTGGCGGTGGTGGCCGGACCGATCCGAGCTGCTGGCAGGGTTGGGCTGGGCGGCGGTGCCCCTGCTGGTCGTGGGATTCGCGTCCGCGGCTCCCGGCCATCCCGGCGCGCCCCACCTGTTCATTGCCGCCCTCGTGACGGCAGTACTCGCCTGGGGAGTGTTCGCCGCCACCCACCGGCACTGCGCGATCGTCTCTGCTGTGGTCACTGTGGCGACGGTGACCGGCGCCGTCGCCGGGCTGGCGATGTTCGTTCACCCACCGATGCAGCGGATGGGCATGGGTGTGCTGGTCGGCCTGCTCGTCCTGCTCACGCTCGCGCCGACGTTGGCGCTCTCGGCGGCTCGAATCCGGCCGCCTCACTTCGGTTCAATCACCGGACGCGACTTGTTTCGCCGCAGTGACGGGATCCCCGTCGACGCGGTGGTCCCGGTTGACGACGACGCGGATGATCTCGCCGACCCGGACACCACGCCGAGTGGTGCGGCTGTGGCCCTGGCGGCACGGCGGGCCAACGGTGTGTTGCGTGGAATCTGCGCCGCTGTGGCGGTGATCCTGCCGGTGGCAGTGTGGGCCACCCTGATGCCCGGCCAGCCCTACGGCGCGGCTGCGGCACTCTTAGCGGGCCTGTTCGTGCTCATCTTCATCAGCCGGGCTCGTGCGTTCACCGACCAGAGGCAAGCGGTTGCGCTGGTGTGCGGGGCGGCAGCGGCCGTGTGCGCAGCGGTGGCTCGTTACGTCATTGATGATGGACGGGGGTACTCGCCTGCAGCGCTGGCTTTCGGCGCATTGATCCTCGTCACATTCGCCGCCGCGGGACTCGGGGCCGCTTTGCTGGTGCCCGCGACCAGATTCACCCCGCTGGTGCGGATGGTGACCGAATGGGTCGAGCTTGTCGCGATCGTCGCAGCTCTCCCGCTAGCCGCGTGGATCGGCGGTCTCTTCGTGTGGGTGAGGATGCGATGATCGCGTCCAAGGCGTCGCGGATGGTGGCCGCGGGGACTGTGGCCCTGCTTGTTGTCGGGGTCAATCCGCCTGCAGCTCTGGCGATCACACCTCCGAAGATAGATCCGGCCATGGTTCCGGGTGACGGACCGCCCGGGCCCGAACAAGCGATGCGCCAGGCTGGACGCTGCCGTAGCGCGGTCGCATCGCCGCGGCCCGACGTGACCTTGCCCGCTCCCGGATACGACATGCTGAACATTGCGCAGGCCTGGCGGCACTCGACCGGCAACGGGGTACAGGTCGCAGTCATCGACTCCGGCGTGAATCCCAGTCCTCGGCTGCGCCTGGTCGCGGGCGGGGACTACGTTCAGGGCGGCGATGGATTGAGCGACTGCGACGTCCACGGCACTGTCGTCGCCGCCATCATCGCCGCGGCGCCGCAGGGCAGTGCCATGCCCCCGCCGATGCCCCCGGGTCGGACGCGGGTGCCACTCGACAAGAACCTGGTCCCGCCGCCCAACATCCCGCCTACCAACGCCCCGCCGCCGACAGCGGCGCCGACAGAGACCCTGAATCCGAGGGGCGCGGCCGCACCACAGGTCGGTCCTGTCGGGCCGGCTGCCAATCCGGTTCCCGCCGACGGACTCGCCGGCGTGGCACCCCACGCCACGGTGATCGCCATCAGGCAGTCATCGGATTTGTTCCGTCCGGCGAACCCTTCGACAGACGACGCGGAATCTGGGGAACGGGCCGGGACGGTGGCCACCTTGGCTCGGTCCATCGTGCATGCGGCCAACCTGGGCGCGGCCGTGATCAACGTCAGCGTCACGGCGTGCATATCGGCAGCCGATCCGGTCGACCTCCGCGCTCTCGGCGCTGCGGTCTGGTATGCGGCGACGGTCAAGGACGCCGTCGTCGTCGCTGCGGCCGGCAATGAAGGCCAGGACGGGTGCTCGCAGAATCCGGTCTTCGACCCGTTGAACACCGAGGACCCCCGAGATTGGCGACAGGTCAAGACCGTTTCAGCGCCGTCGTTGTTCTCCGACTACGTGCTGTCGGTGGGAGCGGTGGACACGACCGGTGCGCCGATCGGCGCGAGTCTCGCCGGTCCGTGGTTGGGTGTTGCCGCACCGGGCGTGGGCATCGTCGGTCTCGCCGGCGCGGCCGGCGGTGCCGTCAACGCTTATGCGCCGGCGCGCCCAGGGGAGCCGAGCGTGCCGTTCTCGGGGACGAGTTTCTCGGCCGCGTACGTGAGCGGTGTCGCTGCCCTGGTCCGGGCGAAGTATCCGGAACTGTCCGCACATCAAGTCATCCATCGGATCCAGCAGACCGCCCACAACCCACCCCGTGGCATCGACAACCAGGTGGGGTTCGGGGTCGTGGATCCGGTCGCGGCGCTGACGTTCGACGTCCCCCCGGGTGAACGGGTTGCGCCCGGCTCCCAGACCCGGGTTCTGGCGCCACCGCCTGCGGCTCCGCCCCCCGATCACCGGGCTCGCACCGTCGCACTGCTACTCGCAGGTGTCGTCGCGACGAGCGCGCTCCTGGCCGCCGTCGCAGCCAGAGCCAGGAGGACCCGATGAAGGACGTCACCCGGATGGCGGTTACCGGCGCAATGTTTCTCTGTCTCACCCTCGGGTGGGCCTGGGGGCACCTCGGCGGGGCATTGTTGGGCCTGGTGGTCGGGTCGGGGGCGCTGCTGCTGCCCTGGCGCGGACAGCCGATGTGGCGTTGGACGGCGCACTACATCCGGCTGCGCCGTCCCATCGCACTGACGGCTCCGGTCACGGTGACTAACGACCGTTCCGGCGGTGGGATTCGCTACCAGGACGGAATCGCTGTGGCCGCAGTGCAGCTGTTGGGCAAACCACACCGCACCACGCTGTTCACCGGATCGATGACCAGCGAGACGAACGATGTCATCGACGTCAGCTCCATCCTGCCGATGCTGCGTCAAAGCCTAGGGTTGGCAATCGAATCGGTCAGCGTCATCACCACCGGAGCTCGGCGCCGCAGCACCGGGGACTACCCGCGGGTCTATGACACACTGCTGGGTTCCGCACCGTACGCGGGCCGCCGGGAGACCTGGCTGGTCGTGCGTATTCAGTCCCTCGGCAACGGTGACGCACTCCGGTGCCGCCCCTCGGTGGGGACCGCGGCGCTCGCCGCGGCACAGCGCATCGCGTCGGCACTGCGCTGCCAAGGGATTCGGGCGAGGGTGGCGACCGCAACGGACATCATTGAGCTTGACCGACGACTGGGCTCGTCAGCGCTGGGGCGGCACGGTCGGCGCTGGCATACCCTCCGCGGTGATGCCGGCTGGCTGACCACCTATGCGTACCGGCCAGCGAATGTCAGCACCGAGGTACTCGCTCAAGCGTGGTCGCTGAAGGTCGACAGCATTGTTCAGAACGTCACCGTTTTCGCCGACAGAACCTGTTGCGCAGCAGTGACGGTCAGGAGCTCCCAGCCCCTGACGGCCTCTCCGATCGTTGCGCTGAGATCCCTGCCGGGGGAGCAGGCGCACGCGCTGGCAAACAACCTCTGCGGTCCACGTCGGGAGGTCCACGGACAGAACCGCGGAGCGCTGCCGGTCGCGTTGCACCTTCCGGTCGGCCCCTCCGGAATCCTGCTGGGGAAGGCTCCCGGAGGGGGCCGGCTACTCCTTCCGCTCAGCGATCCAGGGGAGGCCAGCCGGGTCCGGCTGGTCGCCGACGATGCCATCGTCAAGCGAATCGTCATCAGGGCAGCCGCTGCTGGTGAGCGGATCACCCTGCATACCAACGACATCGATCGTTGGGACAGTGTCCGGATGCCGCATGTGATGGTGACTGACCAGCCTCGACCCGCACCCGGCACCACCCTGAGCGTGACTGACGGCACGGTGTCACCAACACCGCGCCCAGCGACGGTCATCGAAGTTGCAGAGTCAGGAACCGGGTGCGACGGTGCCGACGTCTCCATCGTCCAGACCGGCCCGGCCACGGTCGAGATCCGGGCTGCCGGCGAGATCCATGAAGTGGAAGTTGAGTACTTCAGGGCGGAGAACCGCTACGCATCGGGCGGTGCGGCCGACCATGACCCCGGCGAGCTCGAAATGGCCGACGAGTTCGAAGTGGCCGGAGAGCTCGAAATGGCCGGCGAGCTCGAAAGGGTCGGCGAGCGATGAGCAGCCACAACGCTGCCGTGGCGGCCCGGCGGCACTTCGATCAAGCCATGGCCGCCCTCGGCGCGGACACCGCCAGCGCGCTGAACTTGTTCCGGGCAGCGACCGAGATCGACCCGTCGATGGCTGACGCCTGGCTGGGTCGCATCGCCGCCGGCGACGAGGATCTGATGACCCTGGAGCAGGTGTACGCCTACGGCACCCGATTGCACAGGGAGTCCAATCGGCTGGGCTCGCAGCTGTCGGCGGTGGCGAAGGCGGGTCCGTACCTCTCGATCACCGTCACCGAGGCTTCCCACGCCGGTATCGCGCTGGCCAGCGCGCTGATCGACGACAGGCAGTTCGATCGGGCGGACTCCCTCCTGGAGGATCCAGCGCTGCTGGACTCTCCGGAGAACCATCAATGGCGCCAGTACGCGCGTGCATACCTGATGTTCGCAACGCAACGCTGGCCCGACGTCATCGCTGAGGCAGCCCGGATACTGGCACCCCAGGCGATCATCATGTCCGCGGTGACAGCTGGCTTGAGTGCGCTTGCCGCGCACGCTGCTGCCCACCTGGGTCAGGGCCGGGTTGCGCTTGACTGGGCTGATCGGGTGGAGTTCCATACGGATCCCCGGCGGTTGGCGCCCGCCGTCCGACGTGACCTCATCGAGACCACTGTGACCGTGGTCGATCCTGTTGAGTTTCCGCTCATCGCAGCCGATCTGGCGTACATCAGGGGAATGGCACACCGTCAGTTGGGGGACGAGGCAGATGCGGAGCGCTGGTTGTCCAAAGCGGCCATCAACGGCGTCCTGGTCGAAGCCGCCAAGCTGGCCTTGAGCGAACCGCGCCTCCAACTGGTGGTCACCGACGAGGAAACCATCAAGAGCCGCACCAACAGATGGGACGTCAGCACCGCTGTGTCGGCTGATGCCCGGGCTGCGGAGTCCAACGCCGAGCGTCGGGCAGAGCTGCTGGCCGAGGGCCGGGCCCTGCTAGACGGTCAGGTAGGGCTAGCGGAGGTGAAGCGGGCCGTCGCCGAGTTGGAGGACCAGATCGATGTCCGCGCGCTGCGGTTAGCGCATGGATTGCCCGTGGCCAATCAGACCAATCACATGCTGTTGGTCGGCCCGCCGGGAACCGGAAAGACCACTACAGCCGAAGCGCTGGGAAAGATCTTCGCCGGGCTGGGAATCGTTCGCCATCCCGAGATCGTCGACGTCAAGAGAGCCGACTTCTGCGGGGAACACATCGGCTCATCGGGGCCCAAGACAAACGAACTGATCGCCCGTTCGCTGGGCCGGATCCTCTTTTTCGACGAGTTCTATTCGCTCATCGAAAGACACCACGATGGTCGCCCGGACATGATCGGGATGGAGGCGGTCAATCAGCTACTCATCGCACTGGAGGTGCACCGGTTCGACTTCTGTTTCATCGGCGCAGGGTACGAGCGTGAGGTCGACGATTTCCTCAAGGTCAACCCCGGCCTGGCCGGCAGATTCAACCGAAAGCTGCGCTTCGCGTCGTACAGCCCCGACGAACTGGTCGAGATCGCGGTGCGCTACGGCCGGCCGCGGGCGACGGTGATCGACCCCGACGCATGCGAGGCGCTCAACGCCGCCTGTCGGCAACTGCGCGGCTATCTGGGTCCGGACGGCATCCACGGTGTCGATGTCATGCAGAACGGCCGATTCGCCCGCAACGTCGTCGAGCGCGCCGAACGCCTCCGCGACTCTCGGGTCGCCGCCCAAAACCGCACCGACCGCGGTTCGATCACCGTCGCGGACCTCGAGACCCTGCGCGCCCACGACGTTGTTGCGGCGGTCGCGGCCGCCTGCGCGGAGAAGGACGTGCTCGTGCAGTTGTGAACTGCATTGGTTAGGTAGGGCTAAGTTGGCACTTCCCTCCCAGGCTGCCTATCGTTTCGGTAACTGTTGAGATCTACTGAAGGGCCACCGTTCACCGACGCACGGAGGTACCCCGACGGGGCGCGGCGCCAGAGCAGACCTGAGCCGAACCGCCGCGCGGAATCTTGGTGAAGGGTCAGGTGTGTTATGCCCAGCAGTGTCGGGCTCTACAACCCCGCTTACGAACATGACGCCTGCGGTGTCGCCATGGTGGTCGACATGCATGGCCGGCGCAGCCGCGACATCGTCGACAAGGCCATCACCGCCCTGCTGAACCTTGAACACCGCGGCGCCGCCGGAGCCGAGCAGAACAGCGGCGACGGCGCCGGGATCATGATCCAGGTCCCGGACCGCTTCCTTCGCGCCGTCTGCGACTTCGAACTGCCCGAGGAGGGGTCGTACGCCACAGGTGTCGCCTTCCTTCCGCAGTCTGCCCGCGACGCCGCACTGGCCGTCGAGGGGGTCGAGAAGATCGTCGAGGCCGAGGGCCTGACCGTGCTCGGCTGGCGCGAGGTGCCCATCGACGACTCCTCGTTGGGTGCTCTGGCCCGCGACGCCATGCCGACTTTCCGGCAGCTGTTCATCGGCCTGGGCGAGCGAAGCGACGGGATGAACCTGAGCGCCTCCGGAATGGAACTGGAGCGCAAGGCCTTCGTGATCCGCAAACGGGCCGAACACGAGTTGGGCACCAAGGGCCCCGGTCAGGACGGCCCCGGCCGGGAGACCGTGTACTTCCCCAGCCTGTCCAGTAGGACCCTGGTCTACAAGGGCATGCTCACCACCCCGCAGTTGAAGGCTTTCTACCTCGACCTGCAGGACGAGCGGATGGAGAGCGCGCTGGGCATCGTGCACTCGCGGTTCTCCACCAACACCTTCCCGTCCTGGCCGCTGGCGCACCCGTTCCGTCGCATCGCCCACAACGGCGAGATCAACACCGTCACCGGCAACGAGAACTGGATGCGCGCCCGTGAGGCGCTGATCTCCACCGACGTGTTCGGCACCGATGTGGAGAAGATCTTCCCGATCTGTACCCCCGGCGCCTCGGACAGCGCCCGTTTCGACGAGGTGCTCGAACTGCTGCATCTCGGCGGCCGCAGCCTGCCACACGCGGTGCTGATGATGATCCCGGAGGCTTGGGAGCGCAACGAGTCGATGGACCCGGCCCGGCGCGCCTTCTACGCGTACCACTCAGCGCTGATGGAACCGTGGGACGGACCGGCCTCGGTGTGCTTCTCCGACGGCACCGTCGTCGGTGCGGTGCTCGACCGCAACGGCCTCCGCCCATCACGCATCTGGGTCACCGACGACGGTCTGGTCGTGATGGCGTCCGAGGTCGGCGTGCTCGACATCGACCCGGCCCGGGTGGTCAAGCGCATGCGTCTGCAGCCCGGCCGGATGTTCCTGGTGGACACCGCACAGGGCCGGATCATCTCCGATGAGGAGATCAAGGCCGAACTGGCCGCCGAGCATCCCTATCAGCAGTGGCTCGACGAGGAGCAGTTCCACCTCGACGACCTGCCGCAGGGGCCCTACATCCGGATGCCGCACCACCGCGTCGTACTGCGTCAGCAGGCCTTCGGGTACACCTACGAGGAGCTGAACCTGCTGGTCGCGCCGATGGCGCGCACCGGTGCCGAGGCGCTGGGGTCGATGGGCACCGACACCCCGATCGCGGTCCTCTCGGCGCGGCCCCGGATGCTGTTCGACTACTTCCAGCAGTTGTTCGCCCAGGTCACCAACCCCCCGCTGGACGCCATCCGGGAGGAGATCGTCACCAGCCTGCAGTCCACCGTCGGCCCGGACGGCGACCTGCTCAACCCGACCGCCGAGTCCTGCCACCAGATCCTGATGCCGCAGCCGATCCTGCGGAACCACGAGCTGGCCAAGCTGGTCAACCTCGACCCCGAGGACGAGGTGCACGGCCATAAGCACGGCATGCGCTCGGCCGTCATCCGCTGCCTGTATCCGGTGGCCAAGGGTGGGGCCGGCCTGCGCCGGGCGCTCGACGACATCCGCGCCGAGGCGTCGGCGGCCATCGCCGGCGGCGCCCGGGTGCTGATCCTGAGCGACCGCGAGTCCGATATGACCATGGCGCCGATCCCGTCGCTACTGTCGGTCTCCGCGGTGCATCACCATCTGGTGAGAGAACGCACCCGCAGCAAGACCAGCCTCATTGCCGAGTCCGGTGATGCCCGCGAGGTACATCACATGGCGATGCTCATCGGCTTCGGTGCCGGGGCGGTCAACCCCTATATGGCATTCGAGTCGATCTCGGACATGATCGACAGGGGTGTCCTGGGAGGCCCGGACGCCCGCCTCGACCGGGACAAGGCGCTGACCAACTACATCAAGGCCGCCGGCAAGGGCGTGCTCAAGGTGATGTCCAAGATGGGCATCTCGACGCTGGCCTCCTACCGCGGCGCGCAGTTGTTCCAGGCCATCGGCATCTCGCAGGGCGTACTCGACGAGTACTTCACCGGCTTGCGCTGCCCGGTGGGTGGCATCGACCTCGACGACATCGCCGCCGACGTCGCGGCACGCCATCAGTTGGCCTACCTGGACCGGCCGGACGAGCGCGCGCACCGCGAACTCGAGGTGGGCGGGGAGTACCAGTGGCGCCGCGAGGGCGAGTACCACCTGTTCAACCCCGACACGGTTTTCAAACTCCAGCATTCAACCCGTACCGGGCAGTACTCGATCTTCAAGGAGTACACCAAGCTGGTCGACGACCAGAGCGAGAAGATCGCCTCGCTGCGTGGGCTGCTGAAGTTCCGTGAGGGTCTGCGTCCGCCGGTGCCGCTCGACGAGGTGGAACCCGCCAGCGAGATCGTCAAGCGGTTCTCCACCGGCGCGATGAGCTACGGCTCCATCTCCGCCGAGGCCCACGAGACCCTGGCCATCGCGATGAACCGCCTTGGTGCGCGGTCGAATTCAGGCGAGGGCGGCGAGGCGGTCGCCCGCTTCGAGCACGATGCGAACGGCGATTGGCGTCGCAGTGCCATCAAGCAGGTGGCCTCCGGCCGCTTCGGCGTCACCAGCAACTACCTGACCAACTGCACCGATATCCAGATCAAGATGGCCCAGGGCGCCAAACCCGGCGAGGGCGGGCAGCTTCCGGGTCACAAGGTGTACCCGTGGGTGGCCGAGGTCCGGCATTCCACGCCCGGCGTCGGCCTGATCTCCCCGCCGCCGCACCACGACATCTACTCGATCGAGGATCTGGCGCAGCTGATCTACGACCTGAAGAACGCCAACCCGTCGGCTCGGATTCACGTGAAACTGGTGTCCGAGAACGGTGTCGGCACGGTCGCGGCGGGTGTGTCCAAGGCGCACGCCGACGTGGTGCTGATCTCCGGGCATGACGGCGGTACCGGGGCCACCCCGCTGACATCAATGAAGCACGCCGGCGCGCCGTGGGAGCTCGGACTGGCCGAGACCCAGCAGACCCTGCTGCTCAACGGCCTTCGCGACAGGATCGTCGTGCAGGTCGACGGCCAGCTCAAGACCGGGCGCGACGTGGTGATCGCCGCACTGCTCGGTGCCGAGGAGTTCGGCTTCGCCACCGCACCGCTGGTGGTGTCCGGCTGCATCATGATGCGGGTCTGCCACCTCGACACCTGCCCGGTGGGCGTGGCCACACAGAACCCGGTGCTGCGCGAGAAGTTCACCGGAAAGCCGGAATTCGTCGAGAACTTCTTCATGTTCATCGCCGAAGAGGTCCGCGAGCTGATGGCCAAGTTGGGCTTCCGAACCGTCAACGAGATGGTCGGCCAGGCGGGCGCTTTGGACACCGCCCGGGCCGCCGCGCATTGGAAGGCCCACAAGCTGGACCTGACCCCGGTTCTGCACGAGGCGGAGTCGGCGTTCATGAACCAGGACCTGTACTGCAGTTCACGGCAGGATCACGGCTTGGACAAGGCGCTGGATCAGCAGTTGATCGCGCAATGTCGCGAGGCGCTCGATTCCCGGACGCCGGTGCGCTTCTCGACGAAGATCGCCAACACCAACCGAACCGTCGGAACCATGCTGGGCCACGAGGTGACCAAGGCCTACGGCGGCGACGGACTACCCGACGGCACCATCGACATCACCTTCGAGGGATCGGCCGGCAACAGCTTCGGCGCCTTCGTGCCGCGCGGCGTCACACTGCGGGTCAACGGAGACGCCAACGACTACGTGGGCAAGGGGTTGTCGGGCGGGAGGATCGTGCTCCGGCCGTCGGCAGACGCTCCGGCCGACTACGTTGCCGAAGACAACATCATCGGCGGCAACGTCATCCTGTTCGGCGCTACCAGCGGCCAGGCCTTCATTCGCGGCACCGTGGGGGAGCGCTTTGCGGTGCGCAACTCCGGCGCGCACGCCGTCGTCGAGGGTGTCGGTGACCACGGGTGTGAGTACATGACCGGCGGGCGAGTGGTCATCCTCGGCCCGACCGGACGCAACTTCGCCGCGGGCATGTCCGGCGGTGTCGCGTTCGTCTACGACCCACAGCGGGCGCTGGCGGGGAATCTGAACACCGAGATGGTGGAACTCGAGACGCCCGACGACGACGACGCCGAGTGGTTGCACAGCATCCTCGCCGATCATCAGTGCGTCACCGATTCCGCAGTCGCCGCGCGCATCCTGGCCGACTGGCCTCGACAGGTAGGGGATTTCGTGAAGGTGATGCCACGCGACTACAAGCGTGTCTTGCAAGCCATCGCCGAGGCTGAACGCGTCGGCGCCGATGTCGATGAGGCGATCATGGGGGCGTCCCGTGGCTGATCCATCCGGTTTCCTGAAGTTCACCCACCGCGAGACCCCGGCCCGCCGGCCGGTTCCGCTGCGACTGCGGGACTGGAAGGAGGTCTACGAAGAGTTCGAACACGAGACTCTCCGAGACCAGGCCTCCCGATGCATGGACTGCGGAATCCCGTTCTGCCATAACGGTTGCCCGTTGGGGAATCTGATTCCGGAATGGAACGATCTGGTCTACCGGGACCGTTGGCGCGACGCGATCGAGCGGTTGCACGCGACCAATAACTTCCCTGAGTTCACCGGTCGACTGTGCCCGGCGCCGTGCGAGGCGTCCTGTGTGCTGGGCATCAACTCGGATGCGGTGACCATCAAGCAGGTCGAGGTCGAGATCATCGACAACGCCTGGGATGAGGGATGGGTACAGCCGAACCGGCCGCATCTGGTGACGGGCAAATCTGTCGCCGTCGTCGGTTCCGGTCCGGCCGGCCTCGCGGCCGCCCAGCAGCTCACCCGGGCGGGGCACGAGGTCACCGTGTTCGAGCGGGCCGACCGGATCGGCGGGCTGCTGCGCTACGGGATTCCCGAGTTCAAGATGGAAAAGCGCCATATCGACCGGCGGCTCGAGCAGATGGAGGCTGAGGGCACCACGTTCCAGGCGGGGGTGAACGTCGGGGTCGACATCTCGGCGGATGACCTGCGCGAGCAGTTCGATGCCGTCGTCCTGGCGGGCGGGGCCACGGACTGGCGTGACCTGCCGATCCCGGGACGGCAGCTCGACGGCGTTCACCAGGCGATGGAGTACCTGCCGTGGGCGAACAGGGCCACGCACGGTGACCCGGTCCTCGGCGCGGACGGGCAGCCGCCGATCACGGCGAGGGATAAGCGGGTGATCATCATCGGCGGTGGTGACACCGGTGCCGACTGCCTGGGTACGGCCCTGCGTCAGGGTGCGCGCAGTGTGCACCAGTTCGAGATCATGCCCAGACCGGGTGCCGATCGGGATCCGTCCACACCGTGGCCGACGTATCCCCTGATGTACCGGGTGTCCTCGGCGCATGAGGAGGGCGGCGAGCGGGTCTTCTCAGTCAACACCGAACGCTTCGTCGGCCGTGAGGGCAAGGTGACGGGCCTGCGGGCGCACGAGGTCGTCATGGCCGGCGGGAAGTTCGAGAAGGTGGAGGGCAGCGACTTCGAACTCGCCGCCGATCTGGTGTTGCTCGCCATGGGCTTCGTCGGCCCGGAGCGGCCCGGTCTGCTCACCGACCTGGGTGTCGAGCTCAGCGATCGTGGCAACGTCGTGAGGAACGCGGACTTTGAGACCTCGGTGCCCGGTGTGTTCGTGGCCGGCGATATGGGCCGCGGGCAGTCGCTGATCGTGTGGGCCATCGCGGAGGGTCGCGCTGCAGCAGCGGGCGTGGACCGCTACCTGATGGGTCATTCGGCTTTGCCGGTGCCGATCGCTCCATCGGCCGCTCCGCAACGTTAGTCACATCTGTAACAGCTGAACTGCGTCGGCGCGCCTTCCGTGCCATGCGGTGTGATCGTCGTCTAATTGCTGGGATGGGCCTTCAGGGTTGCCCGGCGGGGTGGCCCGGAGCTTCGGTTGCCAACGATGTCGACCACAGGAGAAACCCGATGTACCTCAGCCCCATGATGAGTCCGATTCCGCTGTCGCGCGCCGTAAGGATGGCCTGGTCGCTGCTCCGGCATCCGGTTCGCAGCCGTGAGTTCCCGGCCCGGCACGAACGGCTGATCACCGCCGACGAGCTGCTGCGCTTCGGGTTCTAGGAAAGCCGCTCACGCGCCGTCCGGATGGTGGGTGCGGCACCCTATGAATTCGGTATGAGTGTAGCCTCCGTCGTCAGATCCCCTGGTAATTTCAGGAATAACGATTCAGGAATTGATCGGGGGACCGATGCATTGGATCAGCGGATACTTCGCCATGGCGGTTTTCGTCGCCGCCATCGCTCTGGTGGCGGCCGGATGGTTCCGCGACGTCCACGTCGCCGCGCCGGACCGGCCGGGCGTCACGGCGGCCGTGGCCGGACTGCTGTGGCCCATCGTCCTGGTGGGCATCGTCGAGTTGCTCGCGGTCATCGGATTGCGGAGCAGCCTTCGATCCCGCGTTCAGGTCGCCACACCCCGCCACAGGCCCGAGTCGCGGATCCTCTCCGCCAGCACTTCGACCACTCGCGGGTCGTGGGGTAGCGGCAGGTAGACGATCGCGAGGTCCAGCCCCTCAGCCCCCAGCGCGATGGTGTCCTCGATGACTCTGCGGTAGTTGCCGTCGGCGAGCCGGAGATGCGCGGACAGCAGAATGTCCTTCGGGTCGCGGCCGACGTCGGCGCAGTGCGCGGCCAGCACGTCGCGCTTGCGGGCGAACTCTGCCGGGCTGCCGCCGGGGAAGTTCCAGTGCTGGGCGTACTTCGCGGTGATCCGCAGGGTCCGCCTCTCCCCGCTGCCGCCGATGCAGATCGGCGGGTGCGGCCGTTGCGGACCCTTGGGTTCGTTTCGCGCCTGCGTGAGGTGGTAGTACCGGCCGTGGAAGTCGGTCGTCTCCCGACTGAGCAGGCCGATCAGGACCTGGCAGGCTTCCTCGAACCTGTCGAAACGCTCCGTGATGCTGCCGAGTTCGATGCCGTAGGCGGTGGACTCGTCCTCGTTCCAGCCGGCGCCTATGCCCAGTTCGAGCCGACCACCCGAGATGATGTCCAACGCTGCGGCCATATTGGCCAGCACCGCCGGATGGCGGTGGTGGATGCCGGTCACCAGGGTGCCCAACCGCAGCCTGGAGGTGGCCTGAGCCAGGGCGGTCAGGGTGGTCCAGCCCTCCAGGCAGGGGCCGGTGGGGTCGGAGAAGATCGGGTAGAAGTGGTCGAAGGTCCACCCCGACTCGAACACGTCGATGTCGTCGGCGGCCTTCCAGACCGCGAGCATGTCCGCCCAGGTGGTGTTCTGTGGTGATGTTTTGAATGCGAAGCGCATTGCCGGCAGCCTAATCGGCACTCACTGCGGTCGATACACCCACGGGGTTCGGGGCAGTGCGGCCGGTTCGAAGCCGTCCAGCAGTTCGGTCAGGTCGTCGGCTGTCCGGTTGAGTGACGCGATGATCAACGTCAGCGTCCGGCGTGGCCCCAGCTCGCGCAGGGTCACCGCGCCGTCGCGCTTGGCCAGACGTTTGCCCTCGGCGTTGAGGGCGAGTGGTACATGGGCGTAGATCGGTTCGCGGTAGCCCAGCAGGGAGGCGAGGTAGGCCTGTCGTGGGGAGGAGGCGAGCAGGTCGTCGCCGCGCACCACCTGATCGACTCGGGAAGCGGCATCGTCAACGACCACGGCGAGGTTGTAGGCGGGCACGCCGTCCCCTCGGCGCAGCACGAAATCGTCGACGACGCCGGTGTAGCGCCCGTGCACCAGATCCGTCACGGAATACTCGGTGACCGCCGCCCGCAGGCGCAGGGCCGGCGGCCGACGCATGTCTCGTCTGGCCGCACGTTGGGCGGTGCTGAGGTCGCGGCAGGTGCCCGGATAGGCCCCCTCCGGTGCGTGCGGCGCCCGCGGCGCGTTCAGGATCTCCTTTCGGCTGCAGTAACACTCATAGAGCAGTCCTCGTCCACCGAGTCGGTCGATCACCGCGTCATAGCTATCGCGATGCGCCGACTGCCACAGTGGTTCCTCGTCCCAGGTGATTCCGATCGCGGACAGGTCGGCCAACTGGCGCTCGGCGATATCGGCGTGGGTGCGGTCGTCCAGATCCTCGATCCGGATCAGGAACCGGCGATTGGTCGACCGGGCGAACAGCCACGCCAGCGCTGCGGTGCGAAGGTTGCCGATGTGCAGATCGGCCGACGGGCTGGGTGCGAACCGTCCGGCGCCCGGCGCAGGCATGGTGTCCATCGACGGAAAATGTACGACGATGGACGGTGTGGACCTCCCGGTGACCCCGCCCGTGGCGCCGATGCTGGCGAAGGCACAGGCGATGGTGCCGGCCGGGGTCGGCGTCTGGTCGTATGAGCCGAAGTGGGACGGATTTCGCGCACTGGTGTTCCGGGACGGCGACGAGGTGGTCCTGCAGTCCCGCAACGGCAAGGATCTGGGCCGATACTTCCCGGAGCTCGTCGATGCCTTGCGTGCCGAGATCGCTCCTCAGTGTG
>JAUPLT010000071.1 GCA_030836785.1 Actinomycetota bacterium | reverse complement strand
CACCACCGTCACCACCCAGACCACCGGCACCACCGGTGCCGCCATCGGAGCCGTCCGCACCGGGCAGCAGCGCATCCGAACCGTTCGCCCCGGCCGCCCCCGCACCGCCGTTACCGCCGTTGCCGCCCTCACCGATCACCGACAACCAACCGGTGTTACCGCCATCCCCACCACGACCACCGACACCACTGACACTCACCGAGGCCCCACCGGTGCCACCGGCGCCGCCGCCGCCACCCCACAATGCGCCATCCCCGCCGGCACCACCTGAACCACCGTCAGCCCCGCCGCCGCCATCCCCGCCGTTACCGCCGCGACCCCACTGCGCCAACAGTCCCGTTTGCCCGCCCGCACCACCGGCACCACCGGCACCGGCTACCCCGGCCCCGCCATCCCCGCCGTCACCGGCATCACCCCACAACGCCAAGAACCCGGTATCACCGCCCGCACCGCCGTTGCCGGCGTCCACCAACAGCAACCCGTCCGCCCCCGAACCGCCGTCACCACCCCACCCGAACAACAACCCACCCGCACCGCCATCGCCGCCATCACGGCCCGGCACATACGCATTCCCGCCGTCCCCGCCGTTACCGATCCACCCCGCAGAACCGCCCGCCCCGCCGTTCCAGCCCGAACCACCCGAACCGATCAGACCGGCGTTACCACCCGTGCAGGCCTGCACCCCCGTGCACGACTCCGCCGTCCACGAATACCCATCACCAATCAACAACCCTCCATTGGGGTTATCCGCCGTCCCATTCCCGAAGAAGATCCGCAGGAAATCCGCCACCGGACCCGCACCCACCACCGACGCCGAGGCCGAGGCACCCGAACCGATCAACCCCGACGGCACCGCCCCCGGACCCACCGGATCAGAGGTACCCACCACCGCCGCAGCCCGCGGCACACCCCCACCCGCCACCGACTCCCGCCGCGACACCGCCGCCGCCGACCACACCAACACCGCCGCACCCGGACCACCCGAACCCCCACCGGACAACCACGACACCAACGACCCCGACACCCCAGCCACCCCAACCGCAGGCGCCTCCACCATCACCGGCGCCGCAACCACACCGGAATCACCAACCGACTCCCCCACACCCACAAGGGAATCCACCACAACCGCCACGGGCACCGCCGCCGCCACAGACTCAGAACCCGATGCCACACCCACCGCCGCCGAGGACCGCGGCACCGAAACCACCACCGGCTCAACCACATCCACACGCACAGCCGCAGACCCAGCCGTCTCACCTGCACCCGCAGTCGAATCAGCAGACCCCACCGGTGCACTCACCGACGCCCGCGAACCCCCACCCCGCACCGAACCCGAACCACCCGACTCGGAGCTCGACTCGGCGCTCGACTCAGGGTTCGACTCCCCGGCCGCCGAACCAACAACGCCGCCCCGACCCCCACGCGACGGCCCCGCAACCGACCGCGACGACTAAACACCCGACGCCGAGCCAGACGACGCCGAGCCACGGCCCGACACGGAACCCGTCGACTCCACCGAACCGGCCGACCCCGACGACCCCGACGAATCCGCCACCGCCAACGGCATCGACACCACCGCAGCACCCACACCCAACGCCACCGCCAACACACCAACCCGACCGACGTACCCAGCCGTCGACGACACCGAAGCAGACCCCACCCCGAGATCGGACACCCGAACCCGCCCCGGCGCGACCCGATGACGACCCACCGCCACCGAAGACACACCGCTCACACGCCTGCTGCTGACGTTGCTGTGACGAACCATTAGAAGAACTCCCACCTGGTGACTGGCGAACACCAAGGGTGTCCACGCCCCGAAACTATGGGCGATAGTAAATACCCAAACCGCAGTTCAGCGCAGGAATATCCACGGTTTGAACCGCGGCCGGGAAAGCCGATTCCCTCGCGAGTCAGGGCACTCAACGTCACTTCGATAGCCCGCCGCTACGACAAGCCGTTCCTCCCCGCAGGGCAACAACCGGCGATAAGTCCACTTATGGCGTACATCCAGCAAAGACCCAATCAGCCGGGACGAGCGCCTCCGAGTCAGCCCAACGCGGCAGTCCGCCGGAACACGACCACCCGTCCACCCCGCTTCGGCGTGTACGCCACACCGCGGTTATGCCACTTCTCCGCGGGCGCGTCGGTCGTCTGGATGGTGACGTGACGCAGCACCGTCCGCAGCACCACATCCATCTCCATGTTGGCGAACGCCGCGCCGACACAACGGCGGGTGCCGCCACCGAACGGCACCCAGGAGAACGTGCTGGGCTTGTCGTCGATGAACCGTTGCGGGTCGAACCGCTCCGGATGCGGGTACACCTCAGGATCCTGATGCAACTGAAGCAGGCTAACCATGATCGAAAAGCCCTGGGGGATAACCCATTCGCCGACCTCATAACCGGGCGCGGCGACGTGGCGGCCGGCGAAGTCGATGACCGTACGGTTGCGCTGCACTTCGAGGATGGCGGCCTGGCGGTAGGCGTTAGCGTCGGTCGCCGCCTCCTCGACCAGCTGCCGCAGCACCTCCGGGTGCCGGGAAATCCGCTCGAACACCCACGCCAGCGTGGAGGCGGTCGTCTCGTGCCCGGCGGCGAGGATGGTCAGCAGCTCGTCGCCGATCTCTCCCCGGGTCATCACCGAACCGTCGTCATAGGTGCTGCGCAGGAACAGCGACAGGACGTCGGTGCGCCCCTCGAGATCCGGGTCCTGACGCGCCCGCTCGATCAGCCTGTCGATCAGGCTCTCGTAGGTGCTGCGGTAAGAGGCAAGGCGCGCCCATGGACTCCACCGACCCGGCGCGTGGGCGGGCGTGGGCAACACCGCCAATCGCGACCCCAGGGTCACCCACTTGGGCATCAGAATCCGCAACTGCTCCAACTCGTCGCCGCCGGCGCCGAATACCGCCCGCAGGATGACGTTGAGTGTCACCCGCATCATCGGTTCGAGGGTGGCGAACTCACTGCCCTCCGGCCAGGAGGCCATCTCACGCAGCGTCTCCTCCTCGACGATGCGCTCGTAGGCGGCGATGCTCTTGCCGTGGAATGGCGGGGTCAGCAACTTCCGGCGGCGGCGATGGGCGGCGCCTTCCAGGCCGAACACCGATCCCGGACCCAACAACCGGCTGAGGTTGGGCTGGATGTTGTGCAGAACCCCGGGACTGGTGGTGAACACCTGCTTCGCCAGCACCGGGTCGGCGATGAGCACCGAATCCCCGAACACCGGAATCCTTACGGTCACGGCGCGGCCGTACTTGCGGGTCAGCCATTCGACGGTGCGACGCCGGTTGGTCACGAACGCCAGTGCCTCCAGTGGCCGCGGAATCCGCGGCGACGGCGGCAACACGGGTTCGGGGGCAACGGACTCGGGGGCAACGGGTTCGCCGGCGACGGACGCGCCGAGGGTGGATGCTTCGCTCATCTGGGAACCTCCGGGACGTCCAACCGCGTGGTAACGCTGTGTACCACCCTGCCCCGTCTACGGTACTTTGCGGTACCAGAGCTGACAAGCAGGAGGGTAGCCGTGGGCGCACCACCCGCCGGGCAGGCCGGGCAGGCCGGGCAGGCCACCGACTTTCGCCGCCGACTCCTCGATGGCCTGGCCGCTTCGATCCAGGAGCGCGGTTATCGCGAGACCACCGTCTCCGACATCGTCCGCGCGGCCCGCACCTCCAAACGCACCTTCTACGACAACTTCTCCACCAAAGAAGAGTGTTTCGTCGAACTGCTCTCTGCCAATAACGACGACCTGGTAGCCGCGGTGCGCGGTGCGGTGAACCCGCAGGCGCCATGGACAGAGCAGGTCCGCCAGGCCATGACCGCGTTCGTCCGCACCATCGACGCCAACCCCGAGATCACGCTGAGTTGGATCCGGGAACTGCCCGCCCTCGGCGAGGGTGCCCGCCCCATGCTCCGCCGCGGGTTCACCGGCCTGACCGAGATGATCATCGCGCTCAGCGACAGTCCCGGATTCCGGCAGGCCGGCATTCCGCCCCTGTCGGCCACCGCTGCGGTGATCCTCGTGGGCGGCTTGCGCGAACTGACGGCGCAGACCGTCGAGGACGGCGCCGACATCGGAGCAATTCTGGAACCGGCCGTGGCGGTCGCGACCGCACTGCTGAACGCAGGCGCGGGGCGCTAGTTAGCTAACGCGAAGAAATCCGAACAAAATGATGATTCGGTTACCGGATCCGGACACCCTCGATGCGTGGAGATTCCCCGCACGAAACCCCACTACATGCGGGTATCCTCCCCGGAATGGCACAGAGCCGAGCCGAGGCGACGCGTCAGCGGATTATTGACGCTGCAGTTATTTTATTTGCCGAGAACGGTTACGCAGACACCGGGTTGAACGACATCACCGCTGCCGCGAAAGTCACCACCGGAGCGTTCTATTACCACTTCGCATCGAAAGAGTCCGTCGCGAACGCGATCATCCGGGAGGGTTGGCCCAAGGCCGTCGAGGTCCTCGAACGTTGGCTGGACCCGACGAAGGCCGGCTTGGAGAACATCGTCGTGATGACGTTCGCGCTGAGTGAACTGCTGAAGCGGGACAAGTTCGTGTGGGTGTCGAATCATCTCAACCAGGCCTTCGGGCAACTATCCGAGTCCGGCCGTGTCGAGTTCAAACACAAGGCCGACACGTTCGTCACCCGGATCGCCGATGCGATCCAACCGTCCGACATTCGTGATGACGTCACCAGACACGAGGTCGGCAACAGTGTGTGGATGATCGTGCACGGTTGCCATCTGCTCTCCGACGCCCTGGAGGACAGCGTCTTCCAACGACTGAGCCACAGTTGGCGACTGCTACTGCGCGCCATCGCGCCGGCGGAATCGCTGCCCTACTTCGAACAGTTCGTCACCCGGACCGCCGCCCAGTACGGCCGGGCACACGCCACCCCGGAAACGACCGGCTAGCAGGGCCTATCCGGCAGGCAGCACGAAGGCGAACGGACGCGGGAAGCCGAGACCTCGCAGCCGCGCTTCCCGGATGTCGGCAACCGAGATCCACGACCGTTGACCGGACGCGGGGTCGTAACACCGCATCGCAGACCCGTCGACCTCGGTGAGCAGCACCCAGTGCCGCGGGATGACGCCACCGATGAGCATCGCCACCGGTCGCCCCGTGGACACCGCGTCAACCACATCGGACAGCGACCGGCCCGCCCGCCGCCACCGGTAGGCGATACCGTGCGCGCTCAGCGCCCGGGCCATCCCGGCCGGAGTGGTACCCAGCGCGCGTGGCCACACCCGGTTCACCGCGCGATGCACCCGGCCCTGCTCGGCGGCGAACCAGGTTTGGGCGCGCTCCGGTTCCCCGTCCCGCAGTGGCGCACCGTACTCAGCGTCGATCAGCGCGCCGGCCGTGACCGCGACGCTCGGCCCGCAGGTGACACCGTCGCGCTGACGCAGCCACATCCCTCCACACTAGCGACGTCACCCGGTCGGGCAGCATAGTTTGGGAACCCCCGAGGAAAAGGACCGCCATGGCCGAGACGATGCGCGCCGAACGCTTCTATGCCGACACCAAAACCGTTGCGCTTGAGGATGTTCCGATCCCCCACCCCGGTCCGGGGGAGGTGCTGGTGAAGGTTGCCTTCTGCGGCATCTGCCACTCCGACCTCAGTCTGATCAACGGCACCTTCCCGGCCCAGCGTCCCGTCGTCACGCAGGGCCATGAGGCGTCCGGGACCATCGCCAGGCTCGGCGACGGCGTTACCGGCTGGTCGGTGGGCGATCGGGTGATCGTCGCTGCCGGTCGCCCGTGCGGTGACTGCCCGAACTGCCGTCGCGGGGACACCGGAACCTGCCTGCGCATGCAATTGATGGCCTTCGCCTACGACGGCGCCTGGGCGGAGTACACCGTGGCGCACGCCGCGGGCCTGACCCGGGTGCCCGACAACGTGCCGCTGGACCAGGCCGCCATCCTCGCCGACGCGGTCTCGACCCCGTTCGGGGCGGTCGTGCACACCGGCAAGGTCACCGTCGGGGAATCCGTCGGCGTATGGGGTGTCGGCGGGATCGGCACCCACATCGTGCAGTTGGCCCGCCTCGTCGGCGCCGCTCCGATCATCGCCGTCGACATCAACCCGGTGGTGCGGGACCGCGCCGTCGAACTCGGCGCCGACCATGCGTTCGATTCCCGCGACCCGCAACTGCGCAACCGGATCGCCGAGATCACCGACGGGCGCATGCTCGACGTCGCCTTCGACGCGGTCGGACTGAAGGTCACCTTCGAGCAGGCACTGGACAACCTCACCGCGGGTGGACGGTTGGTGGCGGTGGGGATGAGCGATCAAGCCCCGACGGTCGGGCCGACCTCGATGTTCGGGCTCACCCGCAAACAGGTGCTGGGCCACCTCGGCTATCAGAACTCCGACATCGAAACGCTGGCCACCCTGGTGTCGCTGGGCCGCCTGGACCTTTCCCGGTCCATCAGCAGGGTCATCCCACTGGCCGACATCCACGAGGGCATCGCGGCCCTGGAGCGCGCCGACGGCAACCCGATCCGGATCGTCGTCGCGCCCTGACTCAGGGCCCGAATCGGTCCGGGCTAGGTGGACCGTCCGGGCAGTGCCAACCGAACGATTTTGCGCACGACGGTCGCGAACTGCGCGGGCAGTGGGCCGGAGTTGTACGGCAGTCCGTAGCGCTCGCAGATCTCGCGGACCTGCGGGGCGATCTCGGCGTAGCGGCGGGCCGGCAGATTCGGGAACAGGTGGTGCTCGATCTGATGCGACAGATTCCCGGACATGATGTGGAACAGTCGCCCGCCGGTGAGATTGGCCGACCCCAGGATCTGCCGGAAGTACCACTGACCCCGGGTCTCCTCGCGGGTCTCCTCGACGGTGAACTCCTGGGTGCCCTCGGGGAAGTGACCACAGAAGATGATCGAGAACGCCCACACATTGCGGACCAGATTCGCGGTCAGGTTGCCGGCGAACACGAACGGGGCGAACGGCCCGGCCAGCAACGGAAAGGCCACGTAATCCTTCAGCGTCTGACGGCGCGTCTTGCGCCAGATCTCCTCCAGCACCTGACGTTTGTCGGCTAGCGAGATCTCACCGGCACGAATGCGCTCAGTCTCCACCTCGTGCAGGGCCACCCCGTACTGGAAGAGCACCATCAGCAGGAAGGCGTACACGGGGTTGCCCAGAAAGTACGGGCGCCACGGCTGGTCCGGGCTCATCCGCAGGATCCCGTATCCGATGTCGCGATCCATCCCGAGGATGTTGGTGTAGGTGTGGTGGACGACGTTGTGCGAGTGCCGCCACTGGTCGGCCGGGCAGGCGGTGTCCCACTCGAACGTCCTTCCGTTGAGGGCCGGATCGCCGGTCCACTCGTACTGGCCGTGCATGATGTTGTGCCCGATCTCCATGTTGTCGAGGATCTTCGAGCACGCCAGCAACGCGGTACCGAGCAGCCAGGTCGGCGGCAGCATCAACAGGCCGCGGCCGGCGATCTCCATCCCGCGCTGGGCCTTGATGACCCGCCGGATGTAGTCGACGTCGACGGAGCCGAGGTCGGCGACCACCTTCTCCCGGATGGCGTCGAGTTCGCGGCCGAACTCCTCGATCTGTTCTGGCGTGAGACTCGGGTTCGGGGTGGCTGAAGCGGGGATTGGTGGTGCGATAGCGGCAGTCATGGCGTTCTCCTTTCGTTCTGCAAGGCTTGCCCTATAGGGCTCTACAGGGCGATGTCGACATCCCCAACCGCGACGGAGACGCAGATCTGCACGTCCTCGTCATCGGCGGTGGACACCGTTGAGGTGGTCAGGTTCCGCACCGCGCCGCGCAGCTTGCGACGGGTGCAGGTGTGGCAGATGCCCATCCGGCAACCGCTCTGCGGCGCGAGCCCGGCGGACTCGGCCTGTTCGAGCAGTGACCGGCCGTCGTCCTCAATACCGATTCCGCTGTCGCGGAATACGATCCGGCCGCCGCCTGGGGTCTCCGGCACCGCGAATACTGGTGGCGCAAAGGTCTCGGCCACCGCATCCGGCCGGCATCGGCGCACCGCATCGACGAGTGCCGTTGGCCCGCAGACGAACACCGCATCCGGGTCGGCCATCACCGCGGCCAGGTGTCGTTCGCCGAAGCGGCCGGTCAGGTCGCCGGCCACCCGGTCACGGGTGTGGATGTCACGGGTGTGGATATGGTGCACCGGGATGCCCAGGCCGACGAGTTCGTCGCGATAGCAGGCGTCTTCGGGTGTGCGGGTGTAGTACAGCAGTGCCGTGGTGCCGCCGAAGCCGCCGGACTGCAGGGTTCGCAGCATCGCCAGCACCGGCGTGATGCCACTGCCCCCGGCGATGAACAACATCCGGTTCGGACGGCGATCCGGCAGGACGAAGTCACCGGCCGGGCCGGACAGGCCGACGACGAGTCCGGGCCGGCCGTTCCGAAACAGAAAGCCCGAGACGGTTCCGCCGTCGTGGCGGGTGATGGTCAATTCGATCAGCGCGGAACCCTCGGCGTTCGCCGGGGAGTAGCACCGCGTGTACCGCCGCCCATCGACCTCCACCGTGACGGCGAGGTGCTGGCCGGCCCGCCAGGTCACCGGACGATTGGGCTGCAGCCACAGCGTGACACTGCGGGGCGCGGAGTGACGGACCCGCACAACCGTCGCGCGGGTCTCCGTGGTCCACATCGGATTGACGATCTCGGTGTACCGGTCGGGCCCGTGCGGGCCCAGCAACAGTTCCGCCAGTGGCGAGCGCACCGCCCGGCGAACCAACGTTTGAGTGAACATACGTACACCGTTCACGCATCACCATTGTGCCGTCAAGTGGCTTTACCGGGATGTGTTACGGTTCACAACAGTGAATGCTCGTACACCCAGTTCCCGGCGGGACCGGCCCGGGCGGTCCCGGTCGCGGGATACCCCGTCGCGCGAGGAACGCAAAGAGGTCACCCGCAGGGCGATCATCTCCGCCGCTCTGACACTGCTCGACGACCGCAGTTTCAGTGCGCTGAGCCTGCGCGAGGTAACCCGCGAGGCCGGCATCGTGCCGGCGGCGTTCTACCGGCACTTCGAGTCGATGGAAGCCCTCGGGCTGGTCCTGATCGATGAATCGTTCCGGTCGCTTCGCGACATGCTGCGAACGGCGCGCGCCGATCGCCTCGACCCCAACCGGGTGATCGGGTCGACGGTGGACATCCTCACCACCAGCGTCACCGAACAGCGCGACCATTGGCGGTTCATCGCCAGGGAGCGTTCCAGCGGGATCGCCGTGATGCGCTACGCGATCCGCACCGAGATCCGGCTGATCACCGCCGAACTCGCCACCGATCTGGGCCGCTTCCCCGCCCTGCGGGACTGGAGCACCGAGGATCTCACCATCCTCGCCGGCCTGTTCGTCAACGCCATGATCCTCATCGCCGAGGCCCTTGAGGAGGCCACCGATCCGGCCGCCGTCGACGAGATCACCCGCACCGCCGTCAAACAACTGCGGATGATCGTGGTCGGGGTCGACGGCTGGCGCAGTACCTGACCGCACCGGTGTCCGACGACCCTCATTGTTTTGCCGCCGAGGTCCGCGGGTAGAAACAAGGCTATGGAATCCGGGGGTGGGATCAGACTTTCCCGCAGGACCACCCGGTGACCACTGCCCACGACGGCGAGATCTGGCCCGGCAAGCCCTATCCGCTGGGCTCCACCTACGACGGGTTCGGCACCAACTTCGCGATCTTCTCCGAAGTCGCCGAGCGGGTCGAGCTGTGTCTGTTCGACGCCGAAGGCGATGAGCGACGGGTTGCCCTGCCCGAGGTGGACGGCTTCGTCTGGCACGGCTACCTGCCCACCGTCGAACCCGGCCAGCACTACGGCTACCGGGTGCACGGACCCTGGGATCCCGCGCACGGGCACCGCTGCAACCCCAACAAACTGCTGCTCGATCCCTACGCCAAGGCTGTCGACGGCCGCTTCGACTGGAACCAGTCCTTGTTCGGCTATACCTTCGGTTACCCGGACAGCCGCAACGACGACGACTCTGCCCCGTCGATGCCCAAGTCGGTGGTGATCAACCCGTACTTCGACTGGGGTAACGACCGGCCGCCGCAACGCGGGTACGCCGACAGCGTCATCTACGAGGCGCATGTCAAGGGCCTCACCCAGACCCATCCCGACATCCCCGAGGCCATCCGCGGCACCTACTCGGCCATCGCGCACCCGGCGATCATCGAGCACCTGCGGACGGTGGGCGCCACGGCCATCGAACTGATGCCGGTGCACCACTTCGCCAATGACTCCACGCTGATCGAACGCGGCCTGTCGAACTACTGGGGTTACAACACCATCGGCTTCTTCGCCCCGGACAGCAAGTACTCGGCCAGCAGCACCCCGGGCGGGCAGGTCCAGGAATTCAAGGCCATGGTGCGCGCCCTGCACGAAGCCGGTCTCGAGGTGATCCTCGATGTGGTCTACAACCACACCGCCGAGGGCAACCACCTCGGGCCGACGCTGTCCTTCCGCGGGATCGACAACGCCGCCTACTACCGGCTGATGGACGATGACGGCCGCTACTACCTCGACTACACCGGCACCGGCAACAGCCTCAACGTCGGCCACCCGCATTCGCTGCAGCTCATCATGGATTCGCTGCGGTACTGGGTGACCGAAATGCACGTCGACGGCTTCCGCTTCGATCTGGCCGCCACCCTGGCCCGCGAGTTCTACGATGTCGACCGGCTCAGCACGTTCTTCGAACTGGTACAACAGGATCCGACCGTCAGCCAGGTGAAGCTGATCGCCGAACCGTGGGACATCGGACCCGGCGGCTATCAGGTGGGAAACTTTCCGCCGCAGTGGACGGAGTGGAACGGCAAGTACCGCGACACGGTGCGGGACTTCTGGCGCGGTGAACCGGGCAGCCTCGGCGAGTTCGCCTACCGCATCTCCGGATCGGCGGACCTCTACGCTCACACCGCGCGCCGGCCGGTCGCCTCGATCAACTTCGTCACCGCCCACGACGGTTTCACGCTGCGGGACCTGGTCAGCTACAACGAGAAACACAACGAGGACAACGGCGAGCGCAACGACGACGGTGAGAGCCACAACCGGTCGTGGAACTGCGGCGTCGAGGGCCCGACCGACGACCCGGAGATCACCGCCCTCCGGTCCCGGCAGCAGCGGAACTTCCTCACCACTCTGCTTCTCTCCCAGGGTGTTCCGATGATCTGCCACGGCGACGAACTCGGCCGCACCCAGTCCGGTAACAACAACGGCTACTGCCAGGACAACGCCGTCACCTGGATCGACTGGGAGCACTCCGATGCCGGTCTGCTGGACTTCACCCGCACGGTCGCCGCCCTGCGTGCCGCGCATCCGGTGTTCCGCCGCAAACGGTTCTTCGACGGCCGTCCGGTGCGCCGCCGGGACACCGAACACATCCCGGACATCTCCTGGTTCCGCCCGGACGGCACCGAGATGAGCGATGCGGACTGGGACTCCGGCTTCGGCAAGTCCGTCGCGGTCTATCTCAACGGCCAGGGCATCCCCGATCTGGACCCGCGCGGCCGACGCGTCACCGACGATTCGTTCGTCCTGTGCTTCAACGCCCATCACGAACCCATCCACTTCACCCTCCCACCAGCGGAGTTCGGGCTCGCATGGCGACCGGTGGTCGACACCGCCGCCGAGTCCGGGCTGGCCACCGGCTTCGGGGTGTCCACAGAATCAGCGGCCGTCAACGTGGGTGAAGCGGTGCGGGTGGCAGCGCGGGCGATGGTCGTGCTGCAGAGCATGACCTGACGCCGCCCACCGCACCGATCCGGTGCGGCTCAGTTCGGAGCCGATTACCATCCGAAACGTGAGGCCCCCTGATCCTGAGCTGCAATCGGATCAGCAGCGTGCCCGCATTCTGGACCGCGAGATTCGCGCCCAGGTCTGCTTGGGCGCGAGGTTGGATAGTCGCACGGACGACGCGGCGACCGTCGTCACCGGCCGGCCGCTCAACGACACCCTGCACATGCTGCTCGCGGTGCTCACCCTCGGCCTGTGGCTGCCGGTGTGGGTGCTGATGACGGCGTTCGGCGGGGAGCAACGCCGGGTCCTGCGCATCGACCAGTCCGGGAAGGTCAGCAACGTACCCGGTCCGTCCGCCCACCGGCGTGGGGTGTTCGTGGCAGCATCGGTCGCCCTGTTCGCGCTGTGGGCAGGTGGGGTGTCATGGTTCCTGCTCGCCAGCGTCGACCCGCCGGGCCACCGGACACCGGTGCAGGCGTTCGTCGGTGGCAGTTCCGCGCCCGGCGGCGGGTCAGTCACGGAGCAGGCGGCGACGGCAGAACAGGCATTTCTGATCGCGGTGAAGGACGCCCGGCTGGGCAGCCGGACAGCGGACGCCGTGTACGTGGCGTTCCCCGATCAGGAACTGCTACACGCCGGGCGCGACACCTGCGACCTCCTCCACGTCGGCAACGCGGTGCTGGAGTCCGCGGCGCAGCGCGCCCTCGTGCTCCATCTACGCGACGACGGCGACGGCTGGCCCCCCGAGCAGTACCGGGCCTTCGGCAGCACGGCCGTCACGCACCTGTGCCCGGAGAAATCCCGCTGATCACCGCGGCGGACGCTAGTTGGACCGCGGCGGACGCCACATGCACCAGAGTGTCGGCCCGTCGTCCGCCATTCTGATCTCACCGGTGACCTCGAACCCGAACCGCAGGTAGTAGGGCACGTTGTCGACGTTGCTCGACTCCAGATACGCCGGGGCGCACTCGGCGTCGCAGCGGTCCAGCCGGGACCGCATCAGCGCACTGCCGAATCCGCCGCCGCGAGCCTCGGGGTCGCTGCCGATGATGGCCAGATACCAGTGCGGCTCCTCCGGGTGCACCGCCTTCATCTGCTCGGTCAACGCCCGGCCCGCGCTGACTCGGCCGCGGAAGGCCCGCAGGACAGCGGGCAGCATCGCGAGTTGCTCCCGGGGCGTCTGCACCCAGCGGCCGGGCGGATCCCACAGCGCCGCAGCCCCCACACCGGAGTCGGAGACGGCGATCTCCACCCCCGTCCCCGACATGAAGTGGTGCCGGGTGGTGGCGCCGAAGAAGCCCGGCAACGCCGCCGCCCGCCGGGCGGGATCGGGTTGCAGCCAGCTGATCACCGGGTCCTCATGGAAGGCACGACCGAGCACCCGCGCCAGCGCGGGAATGTCGGTGCGGCGGGCCTGGCGAACCTCGATGGACATCGCGCTCAGGCTACGCGACCGGCTCAGCCGGCCAGCACCGTCAACCCAAGCGTGAGTACGCACGCCACCACGACCGCGGTGGTCACCAGGTAGACGGCGGTGGCCGTCCGGCCGGCGGCGAACTCACCCATCAGGTCACGGTCACGGCCGAGTCCGACCATCGCGATCAGCAGTGGCACCAGCAGCACCGCGTTGAGCACCTGGGTGCCCACCAGGATCGTCACCAATGGCACCCCCGGGGCGAGGACGATGGCGGTCCCGATCAGGCTGATGATCCCGTAGGTCAGGTAGAACGTGCGCGCTTCCCGGTAGGGGTCGTCGATGGCGGCCTCGAAGCCCGCGTACTCGCAGACCGAGTAGGCCGTCGACAGCGGGAGGATGGACGCCGCCAGGAAGGACGCGCCGATCAAACCGATCGCGAACAATGTCGCCGCGGCCTCACCGGCGAGCGGTTGCAGGGCGAGCGCGGCATCGGCGGCATCGTCGATGCGCAGGCCGTCACGATGCAGGGTGGCCGCACAGGCCACCACCACGAAGAACCCGATCACACCCGTCAGCAACGCACCGGTGACGACGTCGACACGCTCGGCGGGCAGGTCCTCGGGGCGCAGTTTCTTGTCGACGGCGTAGGACTGCATGAAGGACAGCCCCCACGGCGCCAGGGTGGTGCCCAGCGTCGCGGTGACGATGGCGATGGCCTCACCGGTCAACGGCATACTCGGCACCATCGTCCCGCGCAGTGCGGCGCCCCAGTCCGGACCCGCCAGGAAGCCGGACGCGATATAGGCCAGGAACACCGTCGACACCACCAGCAGCAGCCGTTCGACGCGGTGAAAGCTGCCACGCAGGACCAGCAGTGACACCGCCACCGCGGCAATCGGGACGCTGATGTAGCGGCTGACACCGAAGATCTCGAAACCCGCTGCGATACCGGCGAACTCAGCGCAGGTGGTGCCGATGTTGGCGACGACCAGGGTGGCCAGCACCGCACCGCCGACCTTGACTCCGTAGCGTTGGCGGACCAGACCGATGAGACCCTGCCCGGTGACCACACCCATTCGCGCGGCCAGTCCGTGAAAGATCACCAGCGCGACCGTGGACAACAGCAGCACCCACAGCAGTTGGTAGCCGTGGTCGGCGCCGAGCACCGAGTACGTCGTGATACCGGCCGGATCGTCGTCGGAGAGTCCGGCCAGCAGACCCGGACCCAGTACCGCCAGCAGTGCGGCCAGCCGAATTCGGTTGCCGCGCCGTCGAATTCTCACCGGCTGCCACCGTTCGGACGCCAGTTGAGGTGTCTGCGCGACCAGATCGGCGAGCGCAGGAGCCGACGGCCCGAAGCCGGGGCGCCGGCCAGTCGCTGCCGCCACCGCCGCGCAAGGTCGGCGGGCATGGCAGCGACGATGCGGGCGGCGAGGTGCCGCGGCATCGCGCGCAGCACCCGCTCGCTGACCTCCGGGTGCGCCACCCGCAGAGCCTCGGCCGCCACCTCCGGTTCCCGGACGCTCAGAATCTCGGTCGCCGAGTCCGTATCGACCCGGCTGACCAGAGCCGCCAGCGCGCGGGGGGCGAGGCGGTGCACGGCGGCCCGCGGGGTGGACAGCTGAACCGCGTGGCCACGCTCGGAGGTCAGGTGCAGGTCGGCGAAGGAGACGATGTCGGTGCGGCCACCCCCGGCCAGCCCGGCCAGCCCCAGCCGGCGCAGCACGGCGGCGAAGCCGACCTCGATCCCGGCGACATCCAACCCGGCGTCCGCGGTGCGGGTCAGCAGCACATCGGCGACCCGGGCCAAGCGCTGACCCGCCACGTCGACGACCTGGGTGTCCAGCAGGTCACGGCGGAGCAGGATCTCGGCCGGGTCCAGGGCCTCGGCGAGCGAGCCGATCCGGAAGGCGCCGAGGTCCGTGCTGCACAGAACCACCCGGCCGCCGCGTGGGGCTTCCACCGCATCCCAGGGCACCAGCGCCGCTCCCCCACGCCTGGCGACAAGCAGCCGTTGAACCCGCTGCGGACCGCCCTCGGCGTCGAGGCGCACCGTCAGATCGGCGAGCCGGCCCACCGGTCGCTGATCGGGGCCGAGAACCTCCCGTCCGATGACCCGGCTGAGCTCCCACACGTGTGACAGCATGGCAGGCGTGCGGGCCTTGCAGATGGTGGAGTTCGGTCGAGAACCGGAGCTCAGGGAGGTACCCGATCCCCGACCCGGACCCGGCGAGGTCGTCGTGAAGGTCGGCGCCGCGGGCGCCTGCCATTCCGATCTGCACGTGCTCTACGAACTGGACGTCTCGGCGGTGTGGCAACTGCCGATGACGCTGGGCCATGAGACCGCCGGTTGGGTGCACGCGCTGGGGTCCGGCGTCACCGGACTGGCCGAGGGCGACCCGGTCGCCGTCTACGGCGCGTGGGGCTGCGGTGTCTGCGTGCGCTGCGCGGTGGGCGCGGAGAACTACTGCGAGCGCCCGTCCCCGGTGAGCGGGGGCGGACTGGGCGCCGACGGCGGAATGGCCGATTACCTCCTGGTGCCGCACCAACGGCATCTGGTCCCGCTCCCCGACGGCCTGGACCCGAGCACCGCCGCCCCACTCACCGACGCCGGCCTGACGCCGTATCACGCGATCCGCCGATCCTGGGCCAAACTGACTCCGGATGCCACCATCGTGGTCATCGGTGTCGGCGGACTCGGTCACATCGGCGTCCAGATCGCACGGGCCACCACAGCCGCCCAGGTGATCGCCGTGGACCTCAAGGACGATGCGCTGGACCTGGCCCGGGCGGTCGGCGCGCACCACACCGTGCGTTCCGATTCCGATGCCTCCCAGAGCATCCGGGATCTCACCGGTGGTCGCGGCGCCGACGTCGTGATCGACTTCGTCGGGGCCACGCCCACCATGGAACTGGCCCGCTCCGCCGCCCGGGTCATGGGCGACGTCACCATCGTCGGGATCGGTGGCGGGCAGATTCCCCTGTCGTTCTTCTCCCAGCCCTACGAGGTCAGCATCGCCACCACGTATTGGGGAAGCCGGCCCGAGTTGGGCGAACTGCTGGCGCTGGCGGCAACCCGACAGATCCGCACCGAACGCTCGCTGTATTCCCTCGACGACGGCGTTGCGGCCTACCGCGACCTGCGCGACGGCCAGGTCACGGGGCGGGCGGTCGTCGTCCCCTGACCGGGGGACACTGGACTGATGTGGGATTTCGAAACCGACCCGGAGTACCAGCGCAAGCTCGACTGGGTCGAGGAGTTCATGCGCGACGAACTCGAACCGCTGGACCACGCTCCACTGGACCCGTATGACAAGAAGAACCCCCGATTGATGGCGGTGTTGCGCCCGTTGCAGCAGAAGGTGAAGGAGCAGGGGCTGTGGGCGGCGCATCTGAGCCCCGACCTCGGCGGGCAGGGCTACGGCCAGGTGCAACTGGCGCTGCTCAACGAGATCGTGGGCAGATCCCGCTGGGCGCCAGCCGTTTTCGGCTCCCAGGCGCCGGACTCCGGGAATGCGGAGATCTTGGCGCTGTTCGGCACCGAGGAGCAGAAGCAGCGTTATTTGCAGCCGTTGCTCGACGGTGAGATCTCATCGTGTTACTCGATGACCGAACCGCAGGGCGGGTCCGACCCAGGCCTGTTCACCACCTCAGCGGTGCCCGACGGTGACGACTGGGTGATCAACGGGGAGAAGTGGTTTTCCTCCAACGCGCGCTACGCGTCGTTCTTCATCGTGATGGCGGTGACCAACCCGGACGCCCGCACCCATCAGAAGATGTCGCTGTTCATCGTGCCGGCCGAGACACCGGGAATCGAGATCGTCCGCAATGTGGGTGTCGGGGGTGAATCGTCGGCGCACGCCTCACACGGGTACGTGCGCTACACCGATGTCCGGGTGCCGTCCGACCATGTGCTCGGCGGTGAGGGACAGGCGTTCGCGATCGCGCAGACCCGTCTCGGCGGCGGCCGGGTGCATCACGCCATGCGCACGATTGCGTTGGCGCGCAGGGCTTTCGACATGATGTGCGAACGGGCGGTATCGCGGCAGACCCGACAGGGTCCGCTGGGCGACTTCCAGATGACCCAGGAGAAGATCGCGGACAGCTGGATCGAAATCGAGCAGTTCCGACTGCTGGTATTGCGCACCGCGTGGAAGATCGACAAGTACCACGACTATCAGAAGGTGCGCCGCGATATCGCGGCGGTGAAGGTCGCGATGCCGAAGGTGCTGCACGACGTGGTGCTGCGGGCCATGCAGGTGCACGGCTCGTTGGGAGTGTCCGACGAGATGCCCTTCGTCAAGATGCTGGTCGCTTCTCAGTCGCTGGCGATCGCCGACGGACCCACCGAGGTGCACAAGCTGACGGTCGCACGGCGCACACTGCGGGAGTACGAACCAGTGGACACGCTGTTCCCGTCCGGGCACCTGCCCACCCGCAAGGAGGCCGCACGCGCCCGGCTTGCGGAGTTGCTGGAACTCGAGATCGCCGAGCTTTAGGCCCGTCCGGCCGTCCCCTGCCCGCGCGCCGCAGCCGCTACCTGCCCCAACCCTCGCCCCCAGGCCTCGCCTCAGGCCTCGTGTCGTCTGCCACGAGCATGGGACCGTTTTGACCTGATTCTGCCAGGGTGATGGGACCACCTGGATTGCCAGTTATGGGACCACCGGCGCGC
>JAUPLT010000070.1 GCA_030836785.1 Actinomycetota bacterium | reverse complement strand
CGGGATGGAGAAGATCACGACGTACGCCAGCGCCGACACCGTCACCAGCGCCACCCGCCACCACTGGTAGGGCCGAGCCACCACCGCGAGCACCCACAGACCGCCGATGAGCAGGGTGATCAGGGCGCCCGTCGAGGCCTGCATCTGTTCGGCCGGGGTGCCGCCGTGCCCGGGATTGCCCAGCAGGTAGCAGATGTAGGTGGTCGATCCGACCGTGATCCCGGCCGGCAGCGCGGAGGACATCACCCGGCGGACAAAACCGGTCCGGGCGCGCTCGTTGTTGGGCGCCAGGGACAGCACGAACGCCGGGATGCCGATGGTGAACCAGGCCGCGATGGTGACGTGGATGGGCTGGAACGGGTACAGCAGTGGGGCGGTGCCGAACAGCTTCGACGACAACCCCGCCAACCCGACCAGCAGTGCCAGCAGCACGGAATAGACGGTCTTGGTGAGGAACAGGTTGGAGACCCGTTCGATGTTGCCGATCACCCGACGGCCCTCGCCGACCACATAGGGCAGGGTGGCGAACTTGTTGTCCAACAGGACGATCTGGGCCACCGCGCGCGAGGCCGGACTGCCCGAACCCATCGCGACGCCGATATCGGCGTCCTTGAGTGCGAGGACGTCGTTCACCCCGTCGCCGGTCATCGCCACCGTGTGTTCGCGGGACTGCAGGGCGTGCACCATGGCCCGCTTCTGGTCCGGGCGCACCCGACCGAAGGTGGTGTAGTCGGCCATCGTCTGGGCCAGCGCGGCAGGGTCGGAGGGCAGTTCGCGGGCGTCGATCGTCTCGCCGCGCAGACCCAGCGAACCGGCCACCGCGCCCACCGACACGGCGTTGTCACCGGAGATCACCTTCACCGAGACATCCTGGGAGGCAAAGTAATCCAGGGTGTCCCGAGCGTCGGGCCGGACCCGCTGTTCGAGGACCACCAGCGCAACCGGGGCCACCGTGCCGGGTGCGTCGGGGCTGTCGACGGGCCGGTCGGAGTCGGCCAGCAGCAGCACCCGCAGTCCGGCCGCACCGATTTCCTCAGCCTGGGCGGCGACCGCCGAGTCCGGGTCGAGGAGCACGTCGGGGGCACCGATCACCCAGTTGCCGTGCTCCCCGTACGACGCGCCGCTCCACTTGGTGGCCGACTTGAACGGGGCGCTGGCCGTCTGCGGCCAGCCCGGCGAATCCGGGTAGGCCTCCGCGATGGCCTGCATACTGGCGTTGGGCCGGGCATCGTCGCCGGCCAGAGCGGCCAGCACCTCCCCGATCCGCTCACCGGTGCCCCCGCCGGCCGGCCCGCCGACCGCCTCGACGCGGGCCAGGCGCATGCCGTTCTCGGTGAGGGTGCCGGTCTTGTCGGCACAGACCACGTCCACCCGGGCCAGACCCTCGATGGCCGGTAGTTCCTGAACCAGGCATTGCCGCCGGCCCAGTCGGACGACGCCGACGGCGAAGGCGATGGAGGTCATCAGGACCAGGCCCTCGGGCACCATCGGCACCAGCGCGCCGACCATCCGCAGCAGGGACTCGCGCAGGCCGACGTTCGTGGTGAATAACTGGGTGTAGATGATCAGCAGCCCGGTGGGCCAGAGCAGGTAGGTGATGAACTGCAGGATCTTGCTGATACCGCTGCGCAATTCGGATTTGACCAGGGTGAACTTGCTGGCCTCTTCGGCCAGTCGTGCCGCATACGCCTCCCGGCCCACCTTGGTCGCCCGGTAGGCGCCGGTGCCGGCCACCACGAAACTCCCCGAGAGCACGACATCGCCGGTGTGTTTGCTGATCGGGTCGGCCTCACCGGTGAGCAGCGATTCGTCGACCTCCAGCGTCGAGGCCTCGACCAGATCGCCGTCGACCACGATCTGATCGCCAGGCCCGAGTTCGATGATGTCGTCGAGTACCACCTCGCTGGGAGACAGCGCCGTGGTGCCGGACCGGCGTCGAACCGTCGGCCGGGCCTGCCCGACGATCGCCAGGTTGTCCAGGGTCTTCTTGGCCCGCAGTTCCTGGATGATGCCGATCGCGCTGTTGGCCACGATCAGCAGACCGAACAGCCCGTTGATCAGCGAACCGGTCGACACCACGATCACGAAGAGCACACCGAGGATGGCGTTGATCCGGGTCAGGACGTTCGCCCGGACGATCTCCCCCACCGTGCGGGATGCCCGGGCCGGGACGTCGTTGGTCTTGCCGTCGGCGACCCGGGCGGCAACCTCGTCATCGGACAGACCGACGGCCGCCCCGATGTTCGTCGTGCTGGTCATCGGGGTCCTCTTTCCTCGTGCACGAACGTCCCCATCCTGTTCTCATCGAGGAACTCGACGCTCATCTCGTCCCCGCGGAAGCTGACCTGGGAGACGCCGCGGGGCGGGAAGTTCTCCGAGACGAAGCTCATGGTGAAGGTGTCGGCGTCCCAATGCTTCAGCGGGTAGGTCTCCGGCCGCGGCCCGAGCGACAGGGTCAGTGCGCCGTCCTTCTCCGCCACCGTCGCGGGACCCCAGTAGTCGTTGGCGTAGCTGCCGACGTAGCGGGACGGTGGCCCGGACGGCACCGGGTTGACCGGGGGTGTCTTGCCGGCCAGTTCACCGAACGGTTTGTCCAGTCCGGCGAACGCGTCGCGGTACAGCGAGCGCCAGTCCTGCCGGACCTCGCCGAACTCGACGAGGTCGGCGAACTCGGCGGTCAGGGTCTCGGCGACCCCTGTCGGGGCGGCATTGGTCAGCGCGACGATCGCGACGTCGGCCGCCGGAATGATGACGAAATTCGTTGCGGCGCCGAGTTCGAATGCCCCGGAGTGGCTGAACCGGACCCGGCCGGCGGGCGAGGTGCTGATGTTGAACCCGTAGCCGTAGAAGCCGGACCGCTCGGCCGGTTCGTCAGGGGGGTTGGACACCATCTGCGGGGTCAGCGCCGGCAGCAGGGCTGTGGGGTCGACGATCGCCGTGCCGTTGTGGTTGCCGTCGGCCAGGACCATGGCCAGCCAGGACGCCATGTCCTGCACCGATGCGCTGACACCACCGGCCGGGGACTGGGCGTCGGGGTCGCGGGTGTAGCGCGGCTGGTAGGCGCCGTCGACCTTCACATGCCCGACGGCACGATCGGGACGGGACTGGAAGTCCGCGAAACGCGAACTCGCGGTGGACATTCCCAGCGGCCGGTACAGCACCTGCTCGCTGAGGTCCGCCCAGTCGCGCCCAGCCGCGGTGGCGACGGCCTCGGCGGCCGCAGTGACCCCGAAGTTGGTGTAAGCGTACGAAGTCCGGAACGGTGCCAGCGGCAGCAGGCGCATCCGCTCCAGCACGGCACGCCGGTCGTAGCCGAGGTCTTCCAGCACGTCACCGGCGTGGTCGGGGAGCCCGGACCGGTGCGCGAAGAAGTCCCCCACCGTCACCATCCGGGTGACGGACGGATCGGACAGGGCGAACCAGGGCAGCGTGTCGACGACCGGGGTGTCCCAGGTGATGACCCCGGCGCCGACCTGCTGAGCGACGACAGTGGCCGCGATCGGTTTGGACAGCGAGGCGAGTTGGAACACCGTGCCGGCGTCCACCGGTTCGTCAGACCGGGTGTCACGGACGCCGAACCCCTTGGCGTACAGCGTCTTTCCGCCGTGCACGACCGCGACCGCCAGCCCCGGAATTCCGGACGAGGACATCAGGTCCGCAGCGATACCGTCGAGTCGGGCGACCGCGCCGGCGACAGCGTTGTCCGGCAGCGGCATCGCGGGGGCCAGTGCCGGTGGCTGGGCGGCCGGCTCACGCTCGGCCGGCTCACGTTCACCACCGCCGGTGCAGGCGGTCAGCACGGCGGCCAGAGCCAGCAGGGCGGCCCATTTCACAGGCGCCACCACCGGTCACCGCCGGGGCCGGCATGGGCACCGGGCACCACCCGGCCGCCCGGCCTGGGGACCGCGCAGTCGACGCCGGTCTCCGCCGCCGCGGCGAGCAGCCGTTCGGCGGGCTCGGCCCAGGGATGCGGCGCCAACCGGAAGGTGGCCCAGTGGATCGGCAACAACACCCCGCCGCCGCCGTCGCCACCACCGTTGAGATCCCGGTGCGCCGAAACCGCCTCCTCGGGGTTCATGTGGATGTCCGGCCAGGCCTTGTTGTAGGCCCCGATCGGCAGCAACGTCAGGTCGAAGGGTCCGTACTGTCCGCCGATGTCGGCGAAGCTGCGGGTGTAGCCGGTGTCTCCGCCGAAGTAGGCGCGATGCTGCGGCCCGGCGATCACCCACGACGCCCACAGCGTGTTGTTGCGGGACAGGAACCGTCCGGAGAAGTGCCGTGCCGGGGTGCAGACCAGGGTCAGTTCACCGACTCGGGTGCTGGCCTGCCAGTCCAGTTCGACGACCCGGTGCGCCGGTGCGCCCCACTGGCGCAGATGCGCCCCGACACCGAGCGGAACGATGAACGGCGCCCGCTGGGTGCGGACCAGCGTGCGGATGGCCGCCATGTCGAGATGGTCGTAGTGGTCATGGCTGATCACGACGGCGTCCAGGGCAGGCAGCCGTTCCAGCGGTACCGGCGGCGGATGCAGCCGTTGCGGGCCGACGGCGCGTGACGGCGAGCAGCGCCGGCTCCACACCGGGTCGGTGAGCAGGCGGTGACCGTCGATCTCCAGCAGCGCGGTGGCGTGACCCAGCCAGGTCACCGCCAGCGGATCGGTTGCCGGCTGAAACCGTGGCTCCACCAGCGGGACCGCCGTCGTCGGGCGGCTGTCCGCCGACCGGGCGACGACCTCGAAGAGGACCAGACGGTTCTCCTCGACGTCCAGACGCAGCGCCGACGAAGGCTCCAGGTTGTGGAACACCCCGCCCCGGTAGTTCGGCGATCCCGCGCAGGCCGCCCGGATCGCGG
>JAUPLT010000069.1 GCA_030836785.1 Actinomycetota bacterium | reverse complement strand
GCCGATGGCATCCGCGTCAACCACCGAGCCAGCCGATCCGGGGTGACGGCAAACGCAAGCAGTGCGCTCAGCGACACACAAAGCGCGAGGAACGGCAGGGCTTGCACGAAAATTCCCGCGAAAACTGTTGCAGCCGTGGATATTTCCACGTTCTCATAGACGAACGACCGCAGCGTGGTGCCCAACAGTGCAAACGCAGCCACCAATGCGGCGACGACCCATACCGGATCGATCCGCATTCGTCGCGCTTCGACGCCAGGGTGTGATCCCGCCATGGGAGACAGTGTGCCAGTTCGGGTGACGGGCTTAATGAAAATGGTTATCATTTCGGAATGAATCTTCCCGCCCCATCGCGGCGCACGACTCGAACCGCCTACCCGTCGGCCGCGATCGCCCTGACGATTGCCCTGGCCGGCTGCAATTCCGCCACAAGAACCGCCACCGAAACGACCCCAACCTCACCGGGGAACACCACCGACGCGATCGCCTCGCAATCCACCTGCCCTGGCGGGGCGGTAGACGTCGTCGTCAGCGTTGACCAATGGGGCGAGATCGTCTCCGAACTCGGCGGCGACTGCGCGAAGGTCACAACGTTGCTGGCCAGTTCGTCGGTGGACCCTCACGACTACGAACCCTCGCCCTCAGATGCAGCGGCGTTCAAGGGAGCGCGGTTAGTAGTCATCAACGGTGCCGGCTACGACCGTTGGGCATCCGACCTAGCCCGTTCGTCGGCGGCATCGGTCCCGGTCGTGAACGCCGCCGAGGTCACACGCACGCCCGATGGGGCCAATCCGCACCTTTGGTACAAGCCTGTGGCAGTCACCGCCGTCGCCGACGCGGTGTCTGCGGAACTGGCCAAGGCCAACCCCGAGGCCGCCGAGTACTTCACTGCCAGACGAGCGGGGTTCTCTGGCTCTTTGCAGCCTTACAACAGCTTGATCGAGAAGATCAAGGTGGCCGCCGCGGGCAAGTCCTACGCGGCGACGGAGTCGGTGTTCGACTACCAGGCCGAGGCGGTCGGCCTGATCAACAAGACTCCGCAGGGCTATCGACAAGCCGCAGCCAACGAGGCAGACCCCTCGCCAGCCGACATCCAGGCATTTCAGGCAGCGTTGGCAGCCCGCGATGTCGATGTGCTGATCTTCAACACCCAGACCGAGGGGTCGATAGCACAGCAGATTCGCGACGCCGCTGCGAAGGCAGGCGTACCAGTTGTCGATATCACCGAAACGGTTCCACCGGGCCAGACGACCTTCGTCGGCTGGCAAGACGAACAGCTCGCCTCCTTGGCAGAGGCACTAGATGTCACGGTCTGAGTCGAACCTGGAAGTCGCACTGTCCTTTCGTGATGTCAGCGCGCTACGCGGCGGGCGGACGATCTGGTCCCAGGGCACCTTCGATGTTCCAGCGGGGAGCGTCGTCGCCATTATCGGCGCTAACGGGTCGGGGAAAACCACCCTCGTCCAGATGAGTCTCGGCCTGATCCCGCCGGCTTCAGGCACCCTACGGGTGTTCGGCCTGGACCCTGGCGACGACAACGAACTGATCGGCTACGTTCCCCAGCACTATGCCGCCACCGTTGGCGAGGCGGTCCGAGGAATCGACGCTGTACTGCTGGGTCAGACTGGCCATCGCTGGGGTCCGGCGCGCACAACACCGGAACAGCTTCAGGCGGCACGTCGCACTCTGGCCGAACTGGACGCCGGCGGATTCGCCGACAAACGGCTCTCCACTCTGTCCGGGGGCCAACGCCAGCGCATCGCCATCGCCGAGGCGCTGGTGTCCGGTCCGCGGATGCTCATCCTTGATGAGCCGTTGGCTTCGCTCGACATCGGCAGTCAGCGCGACACGGTGTTGTTGGTGGACAAGCTGCACCGCGCGCTGGGTCTCACCGTCATTGTGGTGGCCCATGACCTGAACCCACTGCTCCCCATCCTCGACAGCGCGATCTACCTACTCGACGGGCACGCGCACTATGCCCCAATCGGGCAGGTGGTTGACGATGACCTACTCACCCACCTCTATGGGTCACCAATCCGCGTCGTGCACACCCCACAGGGGGAGTTGTACATGAGAAGTGTTTTTTGAGAATGACATTCGCGACGATGGGCTATCAGCCCAACTGGCCCGAAATCCTGGACTCTCCGTTTATGCGCAACGCGCTAGCCGGCGGGACGATCGTCGCATTGGCAGCTGGAATCATCGGGTACTTCGTCGTCGTACGTCAGAACTCCTTCGCCGCCCATGCGCTGGCCCACATCGGACTACCCGGGGCAACCGGAGCTGTGCTGCTCGGACTGTCACCGGTGTTCGGCCTGGGAGTCTTCTGCATGGGTGGCGCCGTTCTGATCAGCGCCCTCGGCCAGCGGGCCGCCGAGCGCGAGGTTGTCACCGGAACCGTCCTAGCTTTCGCGACCGGCCTCGGCATGTTCTTCAACTCGCTCGCAACCAGGAGTTCGAGCACCCTGACCAACGTGTTGTTCGGCAACCTGCTCGCAATTACCGGCGAACAACTCGTTGTGTTCGCGGCGCTGCTGTCAGTCCTGGCAATAGCCATCGCGATGGCGTATCGGCCGCTGCTCTACAGTTCCATCAATTCCGAGGTGGCCCAGGCCAAGGGCATCAACGTTCGCGCAATCAACCTTGCATTCATGCTCCTGCTCGGATTGGCAGTGACGATGGCCATTCAGGCTGTCGGCTCGCTGCTCCTTTTCGCCCTGCTGATCACTCCCGCCGCGACCGCGATTGCGCTCACCCCGCGGCCGGCGCTGGCAATGACCGTCTCCGCTGGGCTCGCGGTCGGGTGCGTCTGGCTGGGCCTGGTGATATCAGCGATGTTCAACGCGCCGCCGAGCTTTCTGGTTGTCACAATCGTCACCACAATCTGGCTCGCAGTCTGGTGGCGAACCCGCCGGCGGCGTTCCCGGCGCAGAAAATAGACTCTACCAGCTTGTTGGAGCCGCCTAGGGGAATCGAACCCCTGACCTATTCATTACGAGTGAATCGCTCTGCCGACTGAGCTAAGGCGGCGTGGCACCGGAACGCGTCCCGACGCCGACGACAGAGTCTACCCCGCGCGTCGCAGTTGGTCGCCCACGGTCGCGACCAGTGCATCCACCGCGAACTTGGGCTTGACGTTCATCGCCAACGCCTCCCGACAGGCCAGCACCGCCTCGATACAGCGCAACAACTGCTCCGGCGACGCATGTGCCGCCAGCGCGCCGGCCCGCTCCGTCATGTCGGGATGACTCGGCACCACGTCCGAAGCGCCCCCGGCAATCATGAGGGCGTCGCGGAAGAAGGCACCCAGATCGAGCAGCGCTCGGTCCAAAGCGTCGCGGGAGGCCCTCGTTTGACGCGACTTCTGACGTCGCTCAAGGTCTTTCAGCGCTCCCACCGATCCGCGCATCGCTCCGGCGGCGCCCTTGCCTGTCCCGCCCGCACCGAGCGCGGTGCGCAGGTCCTCCAACTCCGTCTCGTTTCGTCCGCCGGTGAGCGCGCGAGCCTCCGCCTCGGCGGCGGCGACCAGTTCCTCGGCCGCGGCGTAGGCCCGGGCAGGAGTGGCCGCGTCGCGGGCCAGCCCCAGCGCCCGGGCCCGGCGGTCGCGGGCCTCCGGGTCAGTGGCCAGCCGGCGGGCCCGCCCGACGTGCCCACCGCTCACCGCGGCAGCCCAGCGCGCCTGCTCGGCGTCAAGTCCGTCGGTGCGCATGAGAACCTCGGCGATCGCCGCCGTCGTCGGCGTCACCAGTGCCACGTGCCGGCACCGGGACCGCAGGGTGATGGCGATGTCCTCGGGGTCCACCGACGGGGCGCACAGCAGGAACACGGTCGACGGCGGCGGCTCCTCCACCACTTTCAGCAGCGCGTTGCCGGCACCCTCAGTCAACCGGTCGGCGTCCTCGATGACGACGATCTGCCAGCGGCCGGTGCTCGGCCGCCGAGAAGCGGCCGAAACGATGGCGCGCATCTCGTCCACCCCGATCGACAGCCCCTCAGGAATGACCCGTCGCACATCGGCGTGCGTTCCGGCCATCGTCGTGGTGCAGGCTCGGCACACCCCGCAGCCCGGCCGTTCCTGATCGGTGCACTGCAGCGCCGCCGCGAAGCACAGCGCCGCCACCGACCGACCCGAACCGGGTGGCCCGGTGATCAGCCAGGCATGTGTCATAGCTCCCGAAGATGCCGAACCGTGAGCGGAATCACGACGCGCCGCGGTGGCGGCGGACATCAATTCGGCTTCGACCTCGCCTTGGCCGACCAGCCGCGCGAACACCCCGGACATGATTTGTCACCCTACGTCGCCCCGCCGACGCCGATGCCAACCCCAACGGCGCGAAGCGCTCTCGCACGGTTGGAGATACGTCGCTGCGGACCGCTACGGTTAGTCGGTGACCAGCGCGGCGCCGACGCGTGGGCGGACTCGAGATTTCGTCCGCTGGGTGGCCCGCACGCCCTGGCCGGTGTTCTCCCTCGGCCTGCTGCAGGCCGACATCATCGGCGCACTGCTGGTGCTGGGCTTCCTCCGGTTCGGCCTGCCACCGGCCGATCGGCTCAAACTTCAGGACCTGCCGGCGACCAACCTGGCGATCTTCCTGGGATATTTGTTCCTGTCATTCGTGGTGGGCGCGTCGATAAGCCTGCGCCTGCTGATGCCGGTGTTCCGCTGGCAGCGGCGCAACACACTGCTGACCGAGGATGACCCGGAGGCCACTGCGAAAGCCCGGTTGCGGGCGCTGCGGATGCCGAAGTACCGGTCGATGATCAGCCTCACGCTGTGGCTGCTGGGCTCAGTGGTGTTCATCGCCGCCAGTTGGCCGGTCGCCAGCCAGGTGGCCCCCGTGTTGGCGGTGGCCACCCTGCTCGGCGCCACCGCCACCGCCATCATCGGCTACCTGCAATCCGAACGGGTGCTGCGGCCGGTGGCGGTCGCCGCGCTGCGCGGCGGGGTACCCGACCACTTCCGCCGGCCGGGGGTCGTGCTCCGGCTTGTGCTCACCTGGTCGCTGTCCACCGGTGTACCGCTGCTGATGATCATCCTGTCCATCGTGGCCAGTAAGTTCGCCCTGCTGAACTCCTCACCGGAAAGTATGTTCACCCCGATCCTGCTGATGGCCATCGCCGCCCTGGTCGTCGGCTTGGTCGGCAATATCCTCTCCGCGATGGCGATCTCCGACCCGCTGCGACAGGTTCGCTGGGCCCTCGGGGAAGTCCAGCGCGGAAACTACAACGCGCACATGCAGATCTACGACGCCACCGAACTCGGGCTGCTGCAATCCGGGTTCAACGACATGGTCCGAGAGTTGTCCGAGCGACAGCGGATGCGCGACCTCTTCGGCCGTTACGTCGGGGAGGACGTCGCCCGGCGCGCGCTGGAGCGCGGAACCGAGTTGGGCGGTCAGGAGCGGGACGTGGCCGTGCTCTTCGTGGATCTGGTGGGCTCGACCCAGTTGGCCGCCACCCGCCCCCCGGCCGAGGTGGTCAGCCTGCTCAACGAGTTCTTCCGGGTCGTCGTGGATTCCGTCCAACATCACGGTGGGTTCGTCAACAAGTTCCAGGGTGACGCTGCGCTCTGTGTATTCGGGGCGCCGATCGAACATCCCGATGCCGCCGGTGCGGCCTTGGCAGCGGCACGCGAACTGCACGATGAGCTGCTGAAAGTCCTGGGGCCGACCGAATTCGGCATCGGGGTGTCCGCGGGGCGTGCCATCGCAGGCCACATCGGCGCACAGGCCCGCTTCGAATACACGGTGATCGGTGACCCGGTCAACGAAGCGGCGCGGTTGACCGAGTTGGCCAAGTTGGAGCAGGGTCACGTCCTGGCCTCGGCCATCGCCGTCAGCGGGGCACTGGACGCCGAAGCCCTGTGCTGGGACGTGGGTGAACTCGTCGACCTCCGCGGGCGCACCGCGCCGACCCAGTTGGCCCGGCCGATCAACCTGGCGGTACCCGACCAACCCGGCGAAGACGCCGACGAGGACTCACCGCGGGGCTGATCAGCCCTTCTTCACAGCCCTTTTGACGGCCTTCTTGGCCGGAACCTTCTTGGCTGGGACCTTGCGCGCCGGCGCCTTCTTGGCAGCCCGCTTCACCGGCCCGCGGGCGCGGCGGTCAGCGAGGAGTTCGGCCGCCCGTTCGTCGGTGATGCTCATGACGTCATCACCCTTGCGCAGGCTGGCGTTGGTCTCACCGTCGGTGACGTAGGGACCGAACCGGCCGTCCTTGATCACCATCGGCTGACCGCTGGCCGGGTCGGTTCCAAGCTCCCGCAGTGGGGGCGCCGCCGCACCGGTGCGGCCGCGACGCTTGGGCTCGGCGTAGATCTTCAGCGCGTCCTCGAGGGTGATCCCGAAGATCTGCTCCTCGCTCGCCAGTGAGCGGGAGTCGTTGCCGCGCTTCAGATACGGGCCATAACGGCCGTTCTGGGCGGTGATCTCCTCACCGTTCTCCGGATCGACGCCGACCAGTCGCGGCAACGACAGCAGCCGCAAGGCGTCCTCGAGAGTGACTGTCTGCAGATCCATCGACCGGAACAGCGATCCGGTGCGCGGCTTGGGACCGGTGGGCTTCTTGGTCTTCTTCGCGGGTGTGCCGTCGTCGTCGTCGGGCGGTGGCGGCAGCACCTCGGTGACGTAGGGCCCGTAACGGCCGTCGCGGGCGACGATCTCGTGCCCGCTGTCGGGATCCACCCCGAGCACCCGGCCCTCCTGCGGGGTGGCGAACAGTGTTTCCGCCAACTCCAGGGTCAGTTCGTCGGGGGTGATCTCGTCGCTGAGGTTGGCGCGTTGCGGGGTCGGCTCGCCGTCCTCTCCGAGGACCATCCGCTCCAGATATGGCCCGTTCTTGCCAACGCGCACATAGACCGGCCGGCCGTGTTCATCGTCGAACAGGACGATCGAGTTGACGCCGCGGGCGTCGATACCCTCGAGGTTGATACCGACCAACTTCTTCAGACCGCCGGCACGGGCGATCGAGTGCGGCACGCCGTGCTCGCCACCGAAGTAGAAGTTGTGCAGCCAGTTGGTCCGCTGTTCGTGGCCGGCCGCGATCTCGTCGAGTTCGTCCTCCATCGCCGCGGTGAAGTCGTAGTCGACCAGCCGGCCGAAGTGCTGCTCGAGCAGTCCGGTGACGGCGAACGCCACCCACGACGGAACCAGCGCGCTGCCCTTCTTGTGGACATAACCACGGTCCTGAATGGTCTTGATGATCGACGAATACGTTGACGGACGGCCAATGCCCAGATCTTCGAGCGCCTTGATCAGCGAGGCCTCGGTGTAGCGGGCGGGCGGATTGGTGGCGTGTCCGTCAGGGCTCAGTGTGACGGCATCAACCCGCTGGCCCTGGCGCAACTGCGGCAGCCTGCTCTCGGCATCGTCGGCCTCGCCGCCGGCCTGCTCGTCGACGGTCTCAACGTAGGCCTTCAGGAAGCCCGGGAAAGTGATCGTGCGGCCGCTGGCGGCAAAGGTCGCCTCCCGGCCGTCTGCGGCGGCTCCCCCGCCGGATGTCGCCGGCCCAGCGACTCCGGCAATCCGGAGGCTCAGGGTGGTGCCCCGGGCGTCGGCCATCTGGGACGCGACGGTGCGCTGCCAGATCAGCTCGTAGAGCCGGTAGCCGTCGGTGTCGAGCTCGGCATGCAGCGCACCGGGGGTAGCGAAGGTGTCCCCGGCCGGACGGATGGCCTCGTGTGCCTCCTGCGCGTTCTTGACCTTGCGGGTGTACTGCCGCGGCGAGGGATGCAGATACTCCTCGCCGTACAGCTGACGGGCCTGATTGCGCGCCGCGTTGATCGCCGACTGCGACAGTGTCGTCGAGTCGGTTCGCATGTAGGTGATGTAGCCGTTCTCGTAGAGCCGCTGGGCGACGCTCATCGTGCGCTCGGACGAGAAGCGCAACTTTCGACCCGCCTCCTGCTGCAGCGTCGACGTCATGAACGGCGGGTAGGGCCGGCGGGTGTAAGGCTTCTCCTCCACCGATGCCACGGTCAGCGCGGCACCCCGAAGTCCGCTGGCGAGCGCGGTCGCGGCGGACTCGTCGAGCACCACCACGTCATCGGGCTTGCGCAGGGCGCCCAGGGAATCGAAGTCGCGGCCGGTGGCCACCCGCTTGCCAGCGACGGAGACCAACCGGGCGTTGAACCGCGGCGGGCTGGCATTCGGGTCGGAGACGCTGGCGTCCAGTTCGGCCAGCACGTCCCAGTACCCGGCACTGCGGAAGGCCATCCGTTCCCGTTCGCGCTGCACGATGATGCGCGTCGCGACGGATTGCACCCGGCCGGCCGAAAGCCGCGGAGCGACTTTCTTCCAGAGCACCGGGCTGACTTCGTAACCGTAGAGGCGGTCGAGAATGCGCCGCGTCTCCTGCGCGTCGACCAGGTCGGTGTCCAGGTCACGGGGGTTCTCCGCGGCCGCCCGGATGGCCGACTCCGTGATCTCGTGGAACACCATCCGGCGAACCGGAATCCGCGGCTTGAGGGTCTCCAGCAGATGCCAGGCGATCGCTTCGCCTTCACGGTCGCCGTCGGTGGCCAGATAGAGTTCGTCGACGCCCTTGAGCAGGTTTTTCAGCTCCGTGACGGTGGCCTTTTTGTCCGGGCTGACGACGTAGAGCGGCTCAAACTCCGCATCGACGTTGACCCCGAGTCGGGCCCACTTCTCCGTCTTGTATTTGGCCGGCACATCGGCCGCGCCCTTGGGGAGGTCCCGGATGTGGCCTCGGGACGATTCCACGATGTAGTTGGGTCCCAGATAGCCGGCAATTTTTCGTGCCTTGGTGGGCGACTCGACAATGACGAGCCGCCGGACGGTGCCCGAGTTACCGGTACGGTCGCCTGCCAACTGCGGTTACGCTCCGCTCTTCCTGCGCGAATGTGCTGCCCGCACACCCCCGGGTACGTGTCACCTCACCCAGCGTGACACCTGACCGTGACATCTGACAATGTGGCACCACCGTACCGGCGGACGCAAACCGGTTCGCGTGACGGGTGCGTCACGCCCGCGGCCACGCCGCCACGGCCGCGGGTCCATCCGGTGCGTCACCGACATTCTCCACCAGCCGCAACAGCCGCCGACGCCCGCTGATCCGAAGCGCCGGACGGGAGCCCCGGGTGCCGATCAGAGTCGGGGCGATCCCGACCCGCATCAGGGCCGATGCCAGCTGCGAGTGGGTGTCGGGAGCGTGCGGGTCCAATCCCAGCAGATACCGGTCGGCCTCCGGCAGCCCGGCCGCCAACGTCCAGGCCCGCAGTTCCCGGGGACCGGGCAGCCACTGCGCGGGCACCGTTTTCACCGCTCCGCGGGTCCAGGACGCCGCCATGGGCAGCAACCGCGCGTCGACGGCGGTGCGAACCAGGGGGGAGTCCTCCTCGGTGCGGATGATCTCCGGTGCCAGTCCGACGGCGGTGATCATGTCGGCCAGCGCCTCGGCCCGCCACGCCGCGTCGACGACGACCGACAGCCGCGCGCCTCCCCCGACGGTGACCACCTGGCCGGCCGCCGCGAGCACCCCGGTGAGATCGGCGACCGCAGGGGGCACCGACTCAGCGGAGAAGAACGACAGCTGGCTCACGGATCTGACAGTAGGGCAGGAACTGCTTCCCGGGTCGGACGGCGCGGGGAGCGGGGTGGCGAAATGACAACACCCCCGCGGACCCGGAGAACCGGGGCGCGGGGGTGCTGTTGATTAAATGTCAGACGGCGCGGACGCCGGTGGCCTGCGGACCCTTGGGGCTCTGACCCACCTCGAACTCAACTCGCTGGTTCTCCTCCAAGGTGCGGAATCCCGATCCCTGGATCTCCGTGTAGTGGACGAACACATCAGCGGAGCCGTCCTCCGGGGCGATGAAGCCGAAGCCCTTCTCCGCGTTGAACCACTTCACAGTTCCCTGTGGCATCTTTCGTACTTTCCTTCTCTTACTACGATTGCGATCTGCCGATGTTTCGGCAGCCCGGGCCAGTTGAGACCGCCATCCTTCGTAGAGTTGCCGGAACACTCCCGGCTTACAGACCCTCGCAGGAACTGCGACCGCAACAAAGTTCCTGCGATTGTGGAGACACGAACACAGAAGCTGCGACCAACTCCATCCAAGCACGTTCCGCGCATTTAGGACAGTCTCGGAGACGAATTGACCCGGGGAACCGTCCGTCGCCCGACCCCGGGCCCGGCTGAAAGTCAGCCCGGCAGATGACGAAGGGGCCCATCGTGACGTTCGGCAGCGAGTTGCTGGCCGCGCTCTGCGGCGGTTCCGGAGCGGTTCGGACCGCCCCGGAATTACGACACCTCGTCGACCTGCCGGCCCGTTCGGCCGAGCCTCGGCCCTGGCCGGACTGGGTCGCACCGGAGGTCATCGCGACACTGCGCGACGCAGGGATCGAGCGTCCGTGGTCCCATCAGATCGAAGCGGCCGAACTCGCCCGCCGCGGCAACGATGTGGTGATCAGCACCGGAACCGCCTCAGGAAAATCGTTGGCGTTCCAACTGCCGGTCATCGACGCGCTGGCCCGCGATCGCCGGGCCAGAGCGCTCTATCTCGCCCCGACCAAGGCGTTGGGACACGACCAACTCCGGGCGGCCCACCGACTGACCGCCGACAGCCCCTCACTCGCCGATGTCTGTCCGGCCTCCTACGACGGCGACACCCCCGCCGAGATCCGCCAGTACGCCCGGGAACGAGCACGGTGGCTGTTCTCCAACCCCGACATGATCCACCTGTCCCTGTTGCGCAACCACACTCGCTGGGGTCCGTTCCTGCGCGGCCTGCGCTTCATCGTCGTCGACGAATGTCACCACTACCGCGGCGTTTTCGGCTCCAACGTCGCATTGGTGCTCCGACGGCTGATACGGCTGTGTGAACGCTACGCGGGTCCGGGCTCGACTGGGCCCACCGTCATCTTCGCCAGCGCCACGACGGCCTGTCCCGGCGCTACGGCCGAGGCGCTGATCGGCCGACCAGTCGCCGAAGTGACCCATGACGGCTCGCCGCACGGCGGACGGACGATTGCGCTGTGGGAACCCCAGTTCCGGGATGACCTGGCCGGCGAGAACGACGCCCCCGTACGCCGATCCGCCGGTTCCGAAGCCGCCCGGATGATGGCCGATCTGGTCGTCGAAGGAGCCCGGACGCTGGCATTCGTCCGGTCCCGGAGGGGAGCGGAGTTGACCGCACTGGGAACCCGCGCCCGTCTGGCCGACACCGCACCCCACCTGTGCGACACCATCGCCTCGTACCGCGCCGGCTACCTCGCCGAGGATCGCCGCAAGTTGGAACGCGCACTGGCCGACGGGGATCTGCGCGGCCTGGCCACCACCAACGCACTCGAACTCGGTATCGACATAGCCGGCCTCGACGCGGTGTTGCTGGCGGGCTTCCCCGGCACGGTTGCCTCGTTCTGGCAGCAGGCGGGCCGGTCCGGCCGGCGCGGGCAGGGCGCACTGGTGGTGCTGATCGCCCGCGACGACCCACTCGACACCTATCTGGTGAACCACCCCGAGGCGTTGCTCGGTAAACCGGTCGAGCGGGTGGTGATCGACCCGGCGAATCCGTACGTCGCCGGGCCTCAACTGCTGTGCGCCGCCAGCGAGATGCCACTGGAGCACACGGAGGCCATCGCCTGGGGGGTGCTGCCGGTGACCGAGGGCCTGGTGACAGACGGGCTCCTGCGCCGGCGCGGGGACAGGTACTTCCCGGCGCCGGGCCCGGACCCGCACGACCGCGTCGATATCCGGGGTTCCGCCGCGGGGTCCGTCGCCATCATCGAGGACAGCACCGGCCGGGTCATCGGCAGCACCGAGTCCGGGCGCGCTCCCGCCTCCGTCCACCCCGGGGCGGTTTACCTGCATCAGGCCGAGACGTATGTGGTGGACACCCTCGACCTCGACGCCGGCGTGGCGTTCGTGCATGCCGAGGATCCCGGCTACGCGACGTTCGCCCGAGAACTCACCGACGTCACCATCACCGGTGCCGGCGAACGGGTCGACCACGGAGCGATCACACTCGGGCTGGTGCCGGTGTCCGTCACCCACCGGGTGATCGGGTTCCTCAGGCGGCGGTTGACCGGCGAAGTGATCGACTTCATCGACCTGGACATGCCGGAACGACAACTGTCGACATCGGCCGTCATGTTCGTCATCCAGCCTGCGGCTTTGCATCGCAGCGGGATCGAATCACCCCGGATCCCCGGCTCGCTGCACGCCGCCGAGCACGCGGCCATCGGCCTGCTACCACTGGTTGCCAGCTGTGACCGCGGCGATATCGGTGGCCTGTCCACCGCTGCCGGCGAGTCGGGATTACCGACCGTGTTCGTCTATGACGGACATCCCGGGGGCGCGGGATTCGCTGAACGCGGCTACCGATCCGCCCGCAGGTGGCTGGACGCCACGGCCGAGGCGATCGCCTCGTGCGAGTGCCGACACGGCTGCCCGTCGTGCGTGCAGTCGCCCAAATGCGGCAACGGCAACGAACCACTCGACAAAGCCGGAGCGCTCGAGGTGCTGCGCCTGGTGCTGTCCGAACTCGACAGCTGAAGTGCTTGCATCGCAGGCACGGGCCCAGCAGGGCTGAGCCGCATGACTCAAGTGCCTCTCACACGCGGGCCCCTGACTCGCGGCCGCCGACCGACCCCTCGATAACGGTCGACAGCCGCGACTGGGTATTTCGAACAGCGTCATCCACTGCGCCCCGGCTACTCGAGGCAGCCCGGGCGAACCAGGCCTCTGCATCGGACGGTTGAAAACCACAATCCGCCGGCAAGCCCAAGCGTTGGGCGTAGCTGAAAAATACGCCGGGGCTCCCGTGATTGGCAACACCTACGGTCGGTTTCTTCTGGAATCTATGTCCTGACCTGGCATTTTCCCCGCACCCGCGCAGCGGGGCCACACCTCTCCCGGCTAAGCTGACCGCGTGGATCAGGATTGGCTGCTGGTGGAGACACTCGGCGATGAGCCCGTCGTGGTGGCGCAGGGACGGCAGATGACGAACTTCGTTCCGGTCGCTGTCCTGCTACGCCGAAACCCGAATCTGGCGGCCATTCAGACGGCGATCGCCGAAACCGTAGGGACCGGGACCGGCCTGGCCAGCATCACCCCGAACACCCATTTGGTGATACGAACCGAACCTGTGGCGATGTCGGACGGGCGGATACACGGCGTTCACGTCTGGTGCGGACCAACGGACGCCGATCCCCCGGAGCGGCCGGTACCGGGACCGCTGAAATGGGATATCACCACCGGCGAGGGAGCGGTTACCGTCGAGTACCTGCTCAACCTCGGGATGGATCCCTCTGTCGAGGCGACCACCGGGCGGGCCTTCGCCGACGACCTTCCCAGTCGCGGTCTCAACCCTGCCGAGTCCAAGGAACTGGCCTGGGAAATCGATGCGATACCCGACCGAACATATTGCGCCACCTGGGATTTCCACGACAAACGGGGCCTGTCCCGCAAAGTCGGCTGGTGTGCGCGGACCCTCATGGAAGTCGCCGAGGACGGCCGTGAGCATCTCGTCGCCCGAGCGATGAACCTTCTCGAAGCAAGCAGTGTCGAAGCAGGCAGCGTCGAAGCAGGCAGCGTCGAAGCAGGCAGTGAAGTGCCGCGCGCTGACACGGTGAACACGGAGGTGGAACTCGCCAGCGGAGAGGATGGCACTGCCGATGGCCCCAGCGTCCCCGGTTAGTACCGGCCGATTGGGTGCGCCAAGGCCGGACCAGCTTTTGCGGTAGCGACCGCCATGCCGCCAAGCCTGGCACCGGTGTGCACCCGGACGACGAGGGAGACGTCTAAGTTCTCCACCTCGCATCTCGTCACGGCGGCGCCCATGGCCGCGGCCAGATCCTTGGCGTGGAGGCAGGCAGCGGTCCGCCCGGCCGGTATCCGTTGCGCGGCAGCGAGGGCGGCCAGGTCTGCCGCCGCCTGGGCGCGGTGGCGGCCGACGACGGCGGAACCCACCCAGACGCCCCCGACCATGATCGCGGCCAGGGCGGCGATCAGGAAGGCCGCCAGCACCGAGGCCGCACCCGAATCCTCACTGACCGGTTTCGACCGCGGCCACCGCGCGGCCTTCGATGACCAGCCCGGGCAGCAGCGGCGACCGTCCGACAACGCGAGCGACGACAAACCCGCCATCCGGCCGCAACTCCACGATCGCACCCGCGGGCGCCACGACCGCTGCTGCGCCGGCCGCCACCGGGTCGCCTCGCGCGGCAAGCCGGGCCGCTTCCCGGGCTGCATCGATGCACCGGATCTGCATCGACAACGCCGTGATACCGGCAGCGCACAACACCAGGACCACCACCAGCGTGGTGATGGCCAACGCCGCCTCGACTGTGCTGAAACCGGCTTCACCGGTAGTCCCGACAACGCCTACACCCGTGACGTGAGCGCCCGGCCGATGATGTTGGTCAACGCGCCGACGATCGAGTCGCCGGTGACGACGCTGTAGAGAATGGCGCCGAAGGCTGCCGCCGCGACAGTTCCGATCGCGTATTCGACGGTCGACATCCCCGCCTCGTCGGCCGCCAGCAGGGTCATCCGAACACGGATGATGCGAATTGCTCTCGTACACATTGTTTTTCCTCTCAGATTGGTGCAGTTGGGCTTCCGTTGCGGTCACAACAGACCCGCATCGAAGACTTGGCCGGCCAGGCTGGCGACGACGGGCACGATGCCCAGGCAGATGAAGGCGGGGAGAAAGCAGAGCCCCAGCGGTCCGGCGATCAGAACCCCCGCCCGCTCCGCGGCGGCCAGCGCACCGTGCGCGGCCTCCTGCCTCGACTGCTCGGCTAGATCCGCCACACCGGCGGCGAGTGCGGCACCCGAGACCGCCGATCGCCTCGCCAGGCGTACCAGCGCCAGGCAGGTCGGATCGTCGGTGGCCGTGGACCAGGCCTCCTCGGCAGCAGCGCCGAGAGCAAGCAGGTCAGCCGCGCGGAAAAGGACCACCCGCAGCGCCGGCGGCGCCGCCGGGCCGGTCACCGCCGCTGCGGCTGATACGGACATACCGCAGGACAGGCAGACCGCGAAGACATCCAAGGCCGAGGCGACGGCAAGCGGGTCCCGCCGGGACTCAGCACCCGCCCGCTCTCGGACTGCGCCCGCAGCCACCCCGACCCGATACCGGGTGCGAAGCGGTCCCGCGCCCGCCAACAGAGCGGCGGCGAGCAGTACCGCCGCCGCCGTCACGAGCCCACCCTGTCGATGATGCGGTCCGACCAGACAACCCCGGCACACAGCAGTGTCGAACCCACCGCGAGAGCCGCTGCGCCGCCACCGAGAAGGAAGCTCAACGGCCGTGCGCCGACGAGTTGACCCAGCAGCACCCCCAGGATGGGCAGGCCAGCCAACACGATGGCAGTCGCCCGGGCGCCGGACAGGGCTGCTTCGAGATGATCGGCGAACCGCTGCCGTTCGGTGATGTCTTTGTGCGCGGTCTGCATCAGCGTCGCCATCGGCAGTCCATGCTCAGCAGCGAGTTGCCAGTACACCGAGACCCTTGACCAGTATTGAGGCACCGAGGACTGCCGGGCGCTTTCCCGCAGCCCCACCGCGACGTCCGCCCCCAGCCGGGCACGGGCGGCAACCGCCCCCAGCGCGGCGCCGACGGCGCGGCCCGACAACGAAGAGCCAACGGCTTCGGCAGCGGCGATGGCGAATCCTCTGACCGGGTGCGCACCCACCCTCAGCTCGCCAACGAGGACCTCCAGCGCCGCGGCCAGAGCCCGGCCTTCGCTGCGGCTGTCGCGGCGGCGGAGACCTCGGCGCCGACGAGCCACCAGCGTCGTCGTCACCAGCCCAACCGCCACTGCGACCGCTGGGCCGAGCGTCACGGCGACCGCCACCACGAGCCACACAGCTGACAAGAACCTGGACCGCCTGCCGAGCCCGAACCTACGACGACAGCCCGCCGGCCGCCGGCCGGCCGGCGGTGCTACCAGCAGTGCCACGGCACACAGCACCGCAGCAACGGCTCCGCCGTTCACCGCTCGCACCGTTCGCCGACAAGATCCCGCAGCGCCCGGACACCGGATAGGAGCCCCGCATCCACCTGCCAGACCGGCACCGCGTGAACCAGCCCGCCGCCATCTGTTCTGAGCAGCGCGATCTGCTCCACCCGCCGGCCGGCCCGACTGCGACCGACATGCACAACCACCTGGATCGCCGCCGCCAATTGACTGTGTAGCGCGCCCCGATTCAGCCCGCCCAACGCGCCGAGGGCCTCCAATCGAGCCGGCACCTCGGCCGGGCTGTTGGCGTGCACGGTTCCCGCCCCGCCGTCGTGGCCGGTGTTGAGTGCGGCAAGGAGGTCGACGACCTCTGCCCCGCGGACTTCCCCGACGACAATCCGGTCCGGCCGCATCCGCAACGCCTGGCGAACCAGCTGACGCAGGGTGATTTCCCCGATGCCCTCGACGTTGGCGCCCCTGGCGAGAAGCCGGACCAGGTGGGGGTGCTGAGGGGCCAGTTCGGGCGCGTCCTCGACGCACAGGATGCGTTCGTTGGGGGCCACCGTCCCCAGCAGTGCTGCCAGCAGCGTCGTCTTACCGGCGCCGGTGCCGCCGGACACCAAGAACGCAAGCCGCGCCTCGATGATCCGGCCGAGGAGCATCGCAGCTTCCCCGGCGATCGCCCCGGCGGCGATCAGCGCCGAGAGGTCCTGAGTGGCCGGCCGAAGCACGCGCAGCGACAGATACGTCCCGGCCGCAGCGATCGGCGGCAGTACCGCATGAACCCTGACAGTGACCCGCCCGGGTCCGATCCCGGGCAACTGGGCATCGACCCACGGTTGAGCGTCGTCGAGTCTGCGCCCGGCGGCCACTGCGAGCCGCTGCGCCAGCCGGCGTACCGCCGACTCGTCGCGAAAACGAACATCGCTGCGGTACAAGCCGTGTCCGTCGTCCACCCACACCGCGTCGGGAGCGGTAACCAGCACGTCGGTGGTGCCGGCGGCGGCGATCAGCGGCTCCAGGATGCCCATGCCGGTGAGTTCCGTTTCCAGTACCCGCAATGTGCTGAGGACCTCACTATCCCCGAGGACGCCACCGGATTCGGCCCGGATCGCCGCGGCCACCGTCGCCGGACGGATCGGACCCGATTCGGTCGCCAACCGTTCCCGGACGCGGTCGATAAGGGGCCCGGTCATGCGGGACGGCCCGACGTGCCGAGTACGTCCAGGACTCGACGCGCCGCCACGGCGAGTGGAGATCGACGGCGCAGTCGTAACCCTCGCTGATCGAGCCGCTGCGCCAACATCGGCTCGGGGCGCATCGTCGCGAGCATTGGCACCCCCACCACCTCGACGGCGTCGCGAGCTGTGAGACCGCCCGGTGCGGGCCCCCGGAGGACCAGGCCGACGTTGGGGTTGATCGATCGGATGGCGCTGGTCAGCGCCGCGGTGGCGGCGACTCCCCGAACATCGCAGCCGGTTACGGCCACGACCAGGTCCGCCAGTTCCAGTGCCTTCGCGCAGGCCGCGCTGACCTGGCGGGGCAGATCGCACACGACCGTGCTGCCACCGCGACGCCCCGCATCGGCCATCGCCGACACCAGTCCGGGATCGATGTCGTGGAAACCGCGGGCGGCGGACAGGACCGTCACCGTGTCCCGGTGCGGCAGCGCCGCACGGACCGCCGCCCAGCCCAGCCGGCCGCCTTGCGCGGTGATGTCCGGCCAGCGCAGCCCCGGCACCGACTCGACGCCGAGAAGGAGATCGATCCCGCCGCCGTAGGGATCGAGGTCGACGAGTAGGGCCTCCCGCGCGCACTGGCTCATCGCAGCGGCGAACACCGACGCCCCGCCACCACCGCGACCGGGGATGACCGCGATCACCGGCCCGAGCATCGACGCTGCGGCCCCCTGCTCGACAGCCTCGGACAGCATGTGGACCAGCTCGGTTTCCTGACCGGGAAGCGCATAGACGTGCTGCGCACCGACTTCGATCGCGGCTGCCCAGTCGGCCGTGGTGGGCTCATGCGGTCCGACCAGAACGACACCGTCCCGCCTGGGCATCGAACTCTGAACACAGCGGCGTGCACATACCTCGTCGACGATCACTGCGGCTGCCGTCGTCCAGCTCTGCCGGGCAGGTGTCGTCGCCCGGACCATCCGGGCACCGGCGGCTGCGATGACACGTTCGGCATCGGCAACCAGGTCTGCTGCGCCGACGAGGGTGAGCACGGCGGCGGTTGGAGTCATGACGGTCAGACTGCGCACCGGGCTTCCGAGTTACCAGCCGGTCCGGCACTCCCTGTGGACAAACCTGGAGCCCGGGGTCGCTAGATCCGTTGATGTGGTGCGGAAGTCGTGGGGAAATAGACCGGAAAAGCCGAATGACCTGGGCCGGAAATGAGGACGACCCTCGCCAGGGGGGGAGGAGGCGAGGGTCGTCGTGTATCAGCCCCGGGGGGTCGGGCTGATGCACACCCGGCGTAGGCCAGGTGATGCTCACTATACACACGCGTACTCGTGATCGCGCAAGTACTTCTCAGGGTGTTAATCCCGTGGTTTTCCTGTGAAAATCAACATTTTTCCTGTGGAAACCCCCACCATCGGAGCCCGCGCACCAGTTCGTTCCCAGGCCACCCACCGCCACCCGATGCCTCCATGTCCAGGTTTGCTGCAACGTGCGCGACACGGAATGGATTTGACCCTTGCTGTGACGACCATCACGTAGTACAAATGGAGTCAAGGAAGTCCGGCAAGGCCAAGGCAGAACCAGAAGAGAAGGTTCTCTCTCCCGAACCGGACAACCGAGCACGGTTTCTGGCACTCACGCGGAGCGCGCCGCGATGATGGCAGAAGTGTTGCGGGCCTGCGAGATTGCACGAAGCGAGCGGTCTTGGGCCTCCTTGGGCGGAGGCTCAACCGAAGCGCAGTGAAAGGTCGCCGAGGCCGACCCACGCAACCCACATAGCACGCTTGGTAACCACGGAACCGTGTTGGCGGGCGGCGAGCCGAACAACGTTCGGAGCGCCGCCCGCCTTCGTTTGCTCAGGGCAGCAAATCCGGGCCGGAGGCGCACCTACTGTGCGGCCGCCTCGGCAATCGATAACGCCTCGCGCGCGCCATCCTCCAGTGCCCGGCAGCACATCGTCAGCCACACCCCAACTGCCTCGGGATGGCCGCTGGCGAAGCCCGCCACCGCGCTCCGGTACTCGTCAGCCCTGCGCAGCCAGTAGACCTCGGGCACACCCAGACCGTGCGGATCAAGGCCCGAGGCGATGGTGACCAGGCGTGAGACACCCCGTGCCACGACACCGTCAGCGCTGCCGAAAGCGGACAGCGCGAGCAGTTCACCGTGCGCGATTCCGGCGAGGACCGGCGCCGGCACCGTTGTCGGTCCGTTGACCAGCCGGGTCATCAGATCAAGTCGCGCCGCGACCTCCGGCCGAAGCGCCGGCCGGCCGAGCTCCTCCTCGCCGACGAGGTCCGCTGCTGCCAGCGCGTGCAGTCGGGCAAGTGCCTGGAGGGGTGCCCGTTGCCAGCTCCCCACGATGCTGGTGGTTCCGCCCTCGACCGCGTGCGCGACGCGTAGCGCGCCGGCCAGCACCGGGTCGTCCGCAGCGGCGCCGATGTCGACACCGCCGCCGTCGAGGGCCGATGAGCTCCGGGCGCCCCGTACCGCCGACTCTGCGGCAGTCACCGGCCACTTACGCAGGTTGGCGCGGTGGCGGTGGGCCTTTCCCAGTGCCACGCGCGCGGCTTCGGCAGCGTCCGCCAGCCCGGGCACGTCAAGAAGCGGGGCCAGCGGGTCACGGCCCGCCCGCCGTTGCGGCCCAAGGTCGGTCACAGACCGTCACGCTATCGGCGGGGCCGGGGGTAGTCACGCGTGGGTGTG